>JADFOI010000103.1 GCA_022562935.1 Acidobacteriota bacterium | reverse complement strand
ATGTGGGAGGCACCTCAGGTGCCGAATCCGAAAACCGATCCTGAAATGGCTCCCATTTAGCGGGTACAGGATGACTGGTCCCCATCGTTTTCCTTCAAATGTGGGATTCGGCACCTGAGGTGCCTCCCACATTCCGGAGGCCTTTGCGATCTGAACAGTTCGTAGGGGGAATGATAAGGAGTCCCATGAGTTCTGAAATCACCGACCGTCGCGGCTACGAACTGCCCGACACCTACAGCAGGCTACAGGAACTGTGGCGTGGTCACTACGACCACTTCAATGAGCTCTTGAAGCAGTTTCTGATCCAATCCTATCAGGAAACGGAGGATCGGCTGGAGCTGCTTGAAGTGGGCGCAGGCGCCAAATCGGTCCTGCTTCGAGGTCTTGAAGAAACCCAAAGGGAGAGCACCTGCCCGCAGGCGATCCAGGTCCATTTCGTGGACCCCGAACCGCTGGGTCAAATCCAATCCGCCTGTCTGGAGAATTCTACTCTGGTGGCCGACTGCCAGGCTGCTGCGAAGGGCAATTTTAAGTCGATAAGCGATGACCGAGAGATATCCTGGAGGTTCACACAGGAGGATTTCTTTACCATTTCAAAGAGAGAAGAGCGCTATCATCTGATTCTTCTCCATGGGGTGCTTCATGAAATCCATCTCCATTCCGGGAGCGGGCCTGAAGAGTTTTTCCCCAACTTTTTCAAGCGTTTGGCCAGTCTGCTCGAGCCGGGAGGCCGAGTCCTGATCTCCGACACCTATTACCCTCTTTACTTCTCGAGGGAACAGGTCATCGAAATGATCGAGTGGCAGCGAGAACTGACTCACCATGCCGACCCTCCAGAAGCTTTTGTGCACCCGGAGCGGATTGTGGAACTACTACTGTCCGACCCTGAAGCCAGCTCCCTGTATACGATTCTGTTGGAGGAACAAAGGCGCTACCGAGCCCGTTTGTCCGGCTCCTCCAGGGCTAGAAAGTTCTACACCCTTGGCTTGCAGCTTGAGACGGCAACTCAGCCTCAACCTCGATAATCAGAATTCTTCCCCTTGCACAACGGACCAGGAATCCCTAGAGTAAACGGGTCATGAAACTGGTCATCCTACTGATTGGAGTTCTAATCATCGTCGTCGGTCTCATTCGGGATGGCATGAGCCTGTTCAATGATCTTGCTGCGGTGGGCCTTCTTGTGTTCTGTTTGGGAGCGGCCAGTTATTTCATCGCTTGGCCGTTGTCTCGAAACGAGGAGCGAAAGTGGCGCCTCAATTCGGATTTTGTATGGTTTTCGATCTATCTACTCGTGTTAGTCACCAGTGTATCCTGGCTGTGGCTGCTGCTGCGGTAAGTCCTGCTCAGGAGAGAAAGTCATGATCAAAAACGTGCTCAAGGGAGTAGCGGTTGTTTTGGCAGTCTCGGAGATCATCACCCTCTGGTTCGTCCTCACCCTGGCTGAACCCTACGGTCGCCTTCCTGGCGGGCGCCTCAGCGGGGAAGAAGTAACGGGTCCTGTGACGGACTGGAGTATCATACTGAAACGCCCCCCGCTTACTCTCGAAGTCAGACCCTCCGATCCCTATTCTGTCCATACCTCCTTTTCTATTCACGAGGGAAACCTCTATGTGTCCTCCATCATCGGAGGCGACAGCCGTTGGGCCCGGTTCCTGCTTGAGGACCCGAACCTGAGGATTAGGTCGGGGAACAAGATCTACAAGGTACGTGCTACAAAAATAGAAGATCCGGAGCTGATTAATAAGATTCATCAGGGCCGGGGCCAGCGGCCAGGCCGAGCAACAAGAACACCCGAACAAGTAGAGGGCCGGGGCCAGCGGCCAGCCCGAACAACCCGAACACCCGAACAGCTAGCTCGGATATGGTTTTTTCGGTTTGACTCGCGCTGATTGGGTCCTGTGATTAGGAGTAGACTAGGGGGGTGACATCCGATCTGGACCCACTGCGCTATCCAATTGGTCACTTCCAGGCTCCGGAGAACATCGATGAGAATCACATCCAGGCCTGGATCGCTGAAATAGAAGCTCTTCCCGGAGACCTTCGCCGAGTGGTCGAACCTCTCTCCGAATCCCAACTGGACACTCCGTATCGCCCTGGAGGTTGGACGATTCGTCAGGTGGTGCACCATCTTCCCGACAGCCACATGAACAGTTTTATCCGGTTTAAGTGGGCTTTAACGGAAGACTCTCCGCAAATTAAGGGCTACTTTGAGGACCGTTGGGCCAAGTTGCCCGATTATTCTTCGGTCCCGATTTCGGTATCCCTGGATTTATTGGAGTCGCTGCACCAGCGCTGGGTGGTTCTCTTGCGTTCTTTGGGACCCGAAGATCTAAGCCGGGAGTTCATTCATCCTGAATCGGGTTCTACCAGTTTGGTCGAGAGCATTGGCGCCTATGGGTGGCACGGTCGGCATCATCTTGCCCATATTGAGGAAACGGTGAGCCGGGAAGGATGGGGCTCAGGATTCGTTTGAGATGACGAGATTTCTCTTTATTTAACCTTATTTATGTAGGCAGCGTGGTGTATGATATCCTGTGGTTATAGGCTCCGATCATTTATGCGGAGTCAATTCGTCCTGGAATAAGCCAGAGAGGAGGGGCCTTTGCGCCGTCGAACTACTCTTAGAAAATGGATCTTTGGCTGTATTCTCGCCGCCTTCATGGGGGTGGGCTATCATCAAACCGTCAAACCTCAGTTGTCCAGCCGTGCCGCTTTGCCCGAAGCAACCCGGCTGCAACCCTCCAGCTCGGCACCCTCGCCGGTCGCCGAATACCGTACCGTAATCAATAGCTATTGTGTGGGATGCCACAACGAGAGGGTGCGTGCCGCAGGGTTTCTGCTTGACCAGGTGGATGTCGAGAGAGCCAGCGAAGTGCCCGAGGTGTGGGAAAAGGTGGTGAAGAAACTACGCACCCGTGCCATGCCGCCTGTGGGCATGCCGCGGCCCGATGAGGCCACCTACGATGCTCTGGCAGCCTATCTGGAGACCACGCTTGATCGGGCCGCAGAAGTGGCACCCAATCCTGGCCGTCCGGTGGTGCACCGTCTCAACCGCGTTGAATACGCCAACGCGGTGCGGGATCTGCTGGATGTGGCTGTCGAGGGAGAATCGCTTTTTCCGGCCGAAGATTCAGGCAAAGGCTTTGACAATCTTGCAGCCCTGCTGACGGTCTCGCCGTTGCTGATGGAAAGATACATGTCCGCTGCAGCCAAGATCAGTCGGCTGGCCGTGGGAGATCCCGCGGCGCGTCCAGCCGGTGAAACCTACCAGGCTGCCGAAAACCTTCGCGGCAGCCGGGGAACGGTGATTACCGTCCAGGATGAACGTGTCAGCGAAGATGTGCCCTTTGGCTCCCGCGGCGGAATCGCCATCCGCCATCACTTCCTGGCTGATGGCGAGTACCACATCAAGATCCAGCTGCAGATGGATGGAAATTACTACTTGCGAGGTCTGCTAGGTGAGCCACACCAGTTGGATGTGTTTCTGGACGGTAAGAAAGTCCAGTCGTTTAGCGTTGGGGGTGAGCGCCGCGGCGCATCGGGAGCCTTGCACACGCGCGACGGCAATATCTATATCGGTGAGCCCGCCCAACAGGAATATGAGTACATGGCCGGTGGAGATCTGGAAGGGCCTTTTCAGGCCAAGGCCGGGCAGCGATTGGTGGGAGTGGTTTTCCGGAAAAAAGTCTATGAACCGGAAGGCATCCTGGAGGTTTTCCCCCGTCAGATGAACCGTGACATCGGCAATTTTAAAGGGGGCGATCCCGGCATCGGTACCGTGACCATCACCGGGCCCTACGACCCAAGCGGGGTGGGAGACACCCTCAGCCGCCGCAAGATTTTTACCTGCAACCCAGGGATCCGTCCAAGCCCGGAACTCCTCATTCACCGGGTGTCTTTCGGTGCCGGTAATGTGGGCAATGAGAATCCAGCAGAATCGTGTGCCAGGGAGATTCTCTCCAGGCTGGCCCGTCGGGCCTACCGAAGACCGGTTACCGATGGCGAGATCGAGGCCTTGCTGGGACTGTACCGGGAGGGTCGCAGGGAGGAAGGATTTGAAGAAGGCATCCGGATGGCGCTTCAGGGACTGCTGGTCAGTCCTGGTTTTCTGTTCCGGATCGAGCAGGATCCGCCTGGCTTGGCATCCCATACCGCTTATCCGGTGAGCAACCTGGAGCTGGCCTCCCGATTGTCGTTTTTTCTCTGGAGCAGCATTCCCGACGAGACGCTTCTGGAGGTGGCCGAAGCTGGCCAGCTGAGGGGTCCTGAGATCCTTAAAGAGCAGGCTCGACGGATGTTGGCGGATAAGCGCTCGCAGGCCCTGGTGACGAATTTCTCCGGGCAGTGGTTGTACTTGCGTAATGTGCCTTTGCGCCTGCCCAACACCAGAATCTATCCCGATTTTGACGACGAGCTGCGCCAGGCCTTTCAGCGGGAGACGGAGCTGTTTTTTGGCAGCATGCTGCGCGAGGACCACCGGGTGGTCGACCTGCTGGATGCGGACTATACCTTCCTCAACCAGCGACTGGCCGAGCACTACGGGATCCCCAATATCTACGGGAGTCATTTTCGGCGGGTCACGCTGGTCGATGAAAACCGTCGCGGATTGCTGGGCCAGGGAAGCTTCCTGTTGGTCACCTCGCGCAATAATAGAACGGCGCCCGTCTTGCGCGGCAAATGGGTGCTGGAAAACCTGCTGGGGACACCACCTCCCCCGCCCCCCGCCGATGTGCCAGCCCTCAACGAAAAAAGGGAAGACGTCCAGAATATGACGATGCGCCAGCGGACGGAAGCGCATCGTGCTAATCCCGTTTGCGCTACCTGCCACGTGCTGATGGACCCCATAGGTTTTGCGCTTGAAAACTTCGATGGGGTAGGAAAGTGGCGAACCAGCGAGGCGGGAGTTGCAATTGATGTGTCGGGTGAGTTTCCAGACGGCACCCGATTTGACGGACCCATTGAGCTTCGAAAGGTGTTGGTTGGCCGCGAGGAACAACTGGCCCAAACCATCACCGAGAAACTGCTGACCTACGCCCTGGGCCGGGAAGTCGAAGCTCACGACATGCCGGCTGTTCGCAAGATCCTACGAGAGGCTGCACCCGGCGGGTATCGCTGGTCCTCGCTGATTTCGGGTGTGATCGAAAGTGTGCCATTTCAAATGAGGAGATCGCAATAATGACGATGATTTTTAAAAAGGCAATGGCCAGACGTACGTTTTTGCGCGGCGTCGGTACAACCCTGGCGCTGCCGCTGCTGGACGGGATGATCCCGGCGTTTGCGCTTGGCAGCGATCTGGACAAGGCGGTCCGTGTCCTTTATCTGTACGGCCCCAATGGAAGAATCATGAAAAACTGGACTCCCACCATCGAGGGCAAAGGTTGGGAGATGACTCCGACGCTGGAGCCGTTGGCTCCCTTTCGGGATCAGATGCTGGTGTTAAGCGGACTTGACGTCAGGGCCGCCGATGCCTGGGAGGGAGAGCCGGGGGGTGTTCATGCCCGGCCCTGCGCGGCCTACCTGACGGGGATCCATCCCAAGCCCAACCAGGCGATGGGGATTTCAATCGATCAATACATTGCCCGGGAATTTGGCAAACACACCCAACTGGGATCGCTTGAGATCTCTTTGGAAAACACCGAGCGAGTAGGCGCCGCCGACGGAGCCTACAGTGATGCCTACAGCAAGACCATCTCATGGCGTGGCCCGGAGACGCCGTTGCCCATGGAGCATAACCCTCGCAGGGTTTTCGAGCGTCTGTTGGGTGAAAACCAGAGTACGGACCCGGCGGTTCGGCGTCGTCTGGCCCGGAAGAACAGCAGTATTCTGGACTTCGTCACACAAGAGGTGGCTCGCCTGTCGGCTCAGATCGGTCCGGGCGACCGCAACAAGCTCAATGAGTATCTGGATGCGGTTCGCGACATTGAACGGCGCATCCAATTGTCCGAGGAGCAGGCCTCCCGTGAGATGCCGGAGATGGAAAAACCGGCCGGCAAGCCGGCAACGGTTGAGGAGCATGCCAAGTTGATGTTCGATCTGATGGCTCTCGCTTTCCAGGCCGATCTGACCCGGGTCATCACTTTTATGTGGGGCAGTGAGCAGCACGAGGGAGACTATCGGGAGATCGGTGTTGCCGATGGGCATCACGCCTCCTCTCACCATGCAGGTCAGGCCTACATGATTGAAAACTGCATCAAGGTCGACGCCTTTCACTCCCGTTTGTTTGCCCACTTGCTGCACAGGCTGCGATCCACGCCCGACGGCGAGGGCACACTGCTGGACAACTCCATCGTCGTGTACGGCAGCGGCCTGAGCGATGGCATGGGCCATGTCCACCACGACGTGCCCACACTGTTGGTGGGTGGAGGAGCCGGCAAGATCAAGGGAGGGAGCCATATCCATTATTCTGATGTGCCTTTGTCCAATCTGCACCTGAGAATACTGGACATGGTGGGGCTGCCCGTGGAGGACTTTCTGGACAACCGGTACAGCGATTCCACCGGGAAGCTGGATATCCTGTCCATCTAGACAGGACGAGAGAAAAGAAAGAGAGAAGGCGTATGGGTGTGAGTCTTAGAGGGCTGCTGGTCAGGTCGATGCTGTTGTTGATGTCGGTGGCTCACCTTGCCGCCAGCAATGCCGTGGATTTGGTCGAGGCCGTCAGGAAAGGGGACCGAGAAGCGGTGCGTTTCCTGCTCAGCGAGTCGATCGACGTGAATGCAGCGCAGGCCGATGGCGCCACAGCACTGGCCTGGGCGGTCCACCGCGACGATTTGGAGACTGTGGAAGTTCTGATCAAGGCCGGCGCCGACGTGAATGCGGCCAACGTCTACGGAGTGACGCCTCTTTCCCTGGCCTGCACCAACCGCAACGCCATCATCGTGGAGAAGCTCCTGAAGGCTGGAGCCAATCCCAACCTCGCTCAGGACAGCGGAGAGACTCCGCTCATGAGTTGCACACGCACCGGCACTGAAGAAGGGGCCAGATCGCTGCTGCTCCACGGAGCAGACACCAATGTGAAAACAATCGAGAGAGGGCAGACCCCTCTGATGTGGGCGGCGGCCGGTCGGCCGGCCATCGTCAAGATCATGATCGAGCATGGAGCGGACCTGAGTGCCCGTTCAAACCGACTGGGTCTTTACACGCCCAGAATTCCCGATGCCACGGAGTCTAACCCCCTCACCGGTACTCCGGTACACCAGGGTTTCAGAGAGACGATCTATCACCCCAAGTTCAAGGGTGGCTTCACCGCCTTGATGTTTGCCGCCCAAGCGGGGGATGTGGAGTCGGCCCGGATCCTGCTGGCGGCAGGAGCGGACGTGAACGAAGGGACGGAGGAAACGGGCCCATCACTGGTCCTGGCTGCCTCCAATGGCCGCCAGCAAGTGGCTTTTTTGCTCTTGGAAAAGGGGGCCGACCCTAATGCAACCGACGGTTATGGCCTTACCGCCCTTCACTGGGCCTTGGAGGAAGGAGTCGTCGGCATGTCGGGGGGGCATACGGAAACCGATCCTTACTGGGTGCATCCCAACATGCTGGACCTGGTGAAGGCGCTTCTGGAGAGCGGGGCCAATCCGAATGCTCGAATTCAACACGATTTCATGCCTTATCACATCCATCGTTTCGGCCGCGGTGCCCAGCAGGAACCGCCCCAGGTGAGTCAAACAGGCGCCACCCCGTTCTTGTTCGCGGCGGCGGCGGGAGATGTCCCCGCCATGCGGATTCTGCTGGAAGGGGGAAGCGATCCCCTAATTGCGACCATTGATGGGACAACGCCTTTGATGCTGGCAGCAGGGATGGGAGTGAACCTGGGGATGAGGGGCTACGATGGGGTGGGCGATGAAATCCGGAGAAAGGCTCTAGAAGCCGTCCAACTCTTGTGGGATTTGGGAAACGACGTCAATGCCATAGGCCCGGACGGTCGCAGGGCTGTGCATGGCGCGGCATTGTACGGATTGACGAAGGTCATTGACTTCCTGGCGGAAAAAGGTGCCGATCTGGATGCCCAGGATATGTGGGGACAGACGGCCATGAGCATCGCCCTGGCTGACCCCGACGGCTTGATTTATCGACACCTCCAGAACAAGGGGCAGGATAGTACTTTCCGCCGCCGAGCGAAAAAGGACCCGGAAACGGTGGATCAGCTCCTCAGTTTGGGGGCCACTCCTTATATCCACACCGGTCGGGATCTGACGGGATTCTAGCCCAACCAGTGGTTGGGCTAGAAATTCAAAATTCAAAACTCCAAATTCCAAACAAATTCAAAATTCAAAACTGGAACCTGGGACGCGGGAAACGCGCACGAAATCACGAAGGCACGAAAGCACGACGTCACGAAGTGACGTTAGGGCAAGACCAGAAAGATATGGACGTTGTCTATCCCGGGGCTTCGCCATTCAGTGTATTTCTCGATAAAGGTTTGGAGCACAGCTTCCTTTTCGGTGGCATCCGTCACCCAGGATACGGTCCGTTCAAAAAGTTGATTCCCGATCTTCAGACGGACGCGGGGATCACGTATCACGTTTCGGTTCCAGTATCGATTCTCTGGGAACTTCCCTCCCTGGTAGTAAGCGGAGAACAAGTAGAGTTCGTCGTTGTAGATGCTGCAATAAGTGTTGACTGAGTGGGGAACGTAATACCAGGTCCGAGTCTCCACGAAGATCTCCTCAATGGTCTCGGTAAAAGACCAATCGGTGACCGGTGTGGTGACGAGTTCCCCGGTCAACCACAACCCGGGGCTGCCATCCCGAGGCTCATAACCTATGAAGCGAAGTGTCAGGAGTCCTAAGACCAAGCAAACGGCTAAGATGGATCCACCCACGATCAACAGTTTTCTCATACCTCGTCTCCTATGTGGCTATCCGGACTAGGGCTGGATCGGCCCTTCCGCCGGTCGCTCCACCTTCTCAACAACTTCTTGACCTTCGCTCTTCCAATCTCTGATGCCGCAAAACTGACCTGCTTGGTAGCCTGCCTGGCTAAATTTATTAGCAGCACGCGACGCGCGCCCACCACCCTGTCAATAGAAGACGAGCTCGACATCCTTGGGGATGTCCTTCATCCGCATGTCCAGCTCGGCCACCGGGATGTGAATGGCGCCGGGAATGGCACCGTCCTCTTCCAGTTCCCAGTCCTCGCGGACATCGATCAAGAGAAGTTTCGCGCCACTGTCCAGTTTCTGCTTCAGCTCGGATATGGCGATGCGCTCCGTATTCGTTTGAAGGGCCCAGATCGCACCTGTTGCCAGCGTCAGTGTGATGACGGTTGCGACCACAATGTTCACCAGTCGGTTGGCCATGTGTACCTCCTCATCCGATTCAAGATGTTTTGCCCCATCATTCTAAATGCTCCAGGAATGGATCACAATGGTGAAGAAGGAGACAGGCAGCAGACAGCAGACAGCAGACAACAGAAAGGAGAGAGGAGAGAGGAGACAGAAGAGAAAAGAAAGACTCTCCGCCGGCCTGTGGTCTATTGTCAGCACTTAGTCCTCAGTCCTTTCTTCAGGTATCATTAGACTTCCTTCCCAGCCTGGGACTGTATAGAATACTAGGATCTTCGATATGCCGATTCAATCTGCGGTCGGGCACAGCGACAATTTGGAGGACTCCTATGAAGCCGGTCTTGAGATCTGCGACAGGATTCTTCAAAAGGTAGACCTGCAGACCCATTCAATAGGCATTCTATTCTGTAATATTAATTTTGCCTTCGCGGAGCTACTCAGGGCCATAACTGACAGGTTGGATATCCCCATCATCGGATGTACCACCGCAGCAGAGGCCAACGATGATGGCTACTTCGAAGAGTCGGCCTCCCTCATGGTCATTACGGGCGAAGAGATCAAAATCGGGCTGGGTCTTGGACAGAAGTTGAGCAAAGACCCAAAAGAGGCCGTCCGCAAAGCCTATAACTCGGCCTCGAGTATGCTGGGCGACAAGCCCAAGCTGGCACTGACCTTTCCCGACGCGTCAATGAGCGTTTCTGCCGAGTATGTTCTGCAACTTCTGGAACAGGAGATGGGCAAGGAGGTTCCGATTGCCGGCGGCCTGCCTGCGGACAATTTTCAGTTCAAGAAGACCTTTCAATTCTGCAACGACGCCGTGTGCTCGGATTCCATCCCAGTACTGCTTCTGTCGGGAGACATCAAACCCCAGGTCATCACCAGGAGCGGTTGGATTCCCATCGGGGCAAAGGCCAAGGCTACAAGGGTAAAAAGCAATATTCTCTACGAGATCGATCATCAACCGGCCATAGAGTATCTGAAGAAGTACATCCCCGACCCTGATGACCCAGTGATCATGGCGTCCTATCCCATGGCGATCTTGGATGACTCGTTGGGGGAGGATGTAGGAAGATACGCTGTTGTTCGCTCACCGTTCTTTTATGAGAAAGAGAGCGGTGCTGTGCGCTATATGGGTGACATTCCCGAGAATGCCTCAATCCAGATGGCGCGGGCTTCTCGTGAAGACGCCCTGGCTGGGGCGGCTGAAGCGATCGTCACACTTAAAGAGAAGGCGGCCGACAGAGAGTTGAACACACTGCTCTGTTTCAGCTGCGCAGCGCGAAAACTTGTCTTAGGTCTTGAAACAAAAAGAGAAATAGAAATCCTACTGAAAGCACTACCCTCCAGCTGTGCAGTAAACGGCTTTTATTCCTACGGAGAAATCGGCCCCATAGACAATAGTCTTGAACACCTGAAGGGGAACAAATTTCACAATTGCACTCTTGTCCTGTGTGCACTCTGAGCATTATGGGTAGCACCAGTAAAGATCAGATCAAGAACAATCCTTCGGAGGAGCAAAACAGGCTCTTGCAGAGAGAAAACAAGCGCTTGAATAGGATCGTAAAAAGCCAGGAAGATCGCCTGGAGCTGGTCGACAAAATGGCCAGGGCCAGTGAAAAGGTGAATATCAACCTGTATAACGAGCTCGAGCATGAACTCAAGGTCGCCCAGGCGCTGCTGCGGGAGGCTAAGGAGCGAGTGGAGGGTCCGTTGCTTGGAGAAAGCCCTGCTGTTCGAGGACTCAGGGAAGCGATCACACGGTATGCCGAGACAGATGGGCCGCTACTGGTCGCGGGCCCTCGTGGTGTGGGGCATGAGGCAGTCGCACGAGCGATCCACCATCAGTCCGACCGCGCAAAACGGGCCTTCATTCATGTGGCTTGTGCAGTTCTGCAGACGAGCGAACGGCCGAGCCTATTTGAGTCGGCACCCCCCGATGTCCAGTCGAGCGCACCATCGAAGGGGGGCAGGTTCGCTCTGGCCGATGGTGGCACTTTGTATCTGGAGAGTGTCGACGAGCTTTCCCCGGCCCTGCAGAAACAGCTCGCCGAAGTCCTCCGGGAACTCCAGGACCGGCGAGAAGCGGGGCAAAAACCCAGTCCGGACGTGCGGGTGATTGCGTCCACGTCGCGTGACCTTGCTGCGGAGAGCCAGGAGCTCCGTTTCAATCCTGCTTTACATCAGATCCTGAGCCACGGGCAGCTCACCGTGCCTGCTTTGGCGGAACGACGAGAGGACATCCCCGTATTGGTGGGATACTTCCTAGAGCAGCACGCACGTCGCTTGGGCAAAACCGTGGACGGCCTAACAGATGAGTCGATGAAACGCCTGGAGGGCTATCGCTGGCCGGGTAACATCAGGGAGCTCGAGAACGTGATCGAGCGCGCTATCGTGGGCGCCGAGGTGCCTTTGCTGGAGATCGATGAGTCGTTCCTGGAGGGGGGAATGATACTGGACCGCTATCGACTGGTTGAGAAACTGGGTGCCGGTGGCATGGGCGAAGTGTGGTTAGCAAAGCATCAGCTGCTGGCCCGGCCTGCGGCCGTCAAGGTGATTCGTCCCGAGGCTCTCGGGAATGTTGAGCAGCGAGCGTCGATCATCAAACGCTTTCAGCGTGAGGCCCAGACAACCGCCACCTTGAGTTCCCCAAACACCGTCCGACTCTATGACTTTGGAGTCAGTGAGACGGGTTCTTTCTACTTCGTTATGGAACTACTGAATGGGATCAATCTAGAGTCGATGGTGGAGCGTTTCGGCCCTTTGCCACCCCAGCGTGTCGTCATGCTGTTGAGACAGACTTGCCGCTCCTTGAGCGAAGCCCACGCCGCAGGACTCGTCCACCGAGACATCAAACCCGCCAATCTCTTCGTCTGTCAGATGGGACGGGAATTCGACTTCCTCAAGGTTCTCGACTTCGGCGTCGTGAAACATACAGTCAATGATGAGGATACCGTACTGACGGATAAAGGCTGGATCAGTGGGACTCCCGGCTACATGGCACCGGAAGCGATTCTTGGTGTACAGGAAGTCGATGGCAGAGCGGATCTGTACGCCCTGGGCTGCGTTGCTTATTGGATGCTCACCGGAATGTTGGTATTCGAGTCTGACAATGCTATACAGATGATGATGCATCACACCAACAAGAAGCCTGAGCCGCCGTCGCGCCTGGCCGAGGTCACCATTCCTAAGGGTCTGGATGAGATCGTGCTGGCCTGCCTCGAGAAATCACCGGAGAACCGACCCGCTTCCGCGGACGAGGTTTGGCAAATACTCGGACAGGTCGAGCTTGGAGAGCCTTGGACGCAGGAGCACGCCGAAGCCTGGTGGCAGCTCCATATGCCCGAACTTGCAAGTTCGAGGACGGGCGTGTCAGAAGACAAGACAATTTCTTGAGTAGTGAAAATAGGACTAAACAACCTATTCTTACCCCATAATTACGGCTTTGCCCATTAATTGACTCTTGCCCATTAATTGCTGAGTTTGCCCAATAACGTGCTCGTCGAAGAGGAAAGCGCCTAATCCAACTTCACGGAATCGAGTCTCTTTCTCAAGACATACGAACGCCCAAAGAC
>JADFOI010000102.1 GCA_022562935.1 Acidobacteriota bacterium | reverse complement strand
ATAGAGCAGATAACTTTGTTCTTTGCCAAAAGCGAAGGCCTCACATTTGTGTGGTGTGCCTGAGGTCGGGGCGGTTTTCGTCATTTGTCCCTCCCTTTCTTGTGGAGAGAAATGTTGGGCAGAATTGTATTTGCAGAGGAGACAAGAAGCAAGGCTGAGCAAGCTGCTGCGGATGAATTCGATGCCCTGACGTAGTAGGTAAGCGCGCCCCTGCCCGCATTGGAGTTTCTATATGACCCCGCAGCCTGATCTTCCTCAAAGGACCTTGCCCATTGCCTCTAAACCCTTCCAAGCGTATCCTTTGAATCACACGGCGCATAGAAGGGGTCATTCATCACGGGGAGGCCTAACAATACATGTCCGCAGTTAATATGAGGAATGTCGGTACGACTAAATAATGGAGGACTAAACGACGACAATGCTAGCTATGCTGGCTATGCAAATGCAAGACATGCAGGAAATGGGCGCCATGATGATGCAGCCACATCGTGGCAGCGAACTGCATGGATAAGGAGGTTTCTATGAGACTGAATAATGGTGACCTATTCCCAAGTGTGAGCGGTCCTCCTGTGGTTGGGGGTAGTTTGACTATTCCCGAAGATTTGAGACAAGAATGGAATGTTGTGCTTTTCTATCGTGGACATTGGTGAGCCTTCTGTAATCTGCAGTTGGCAGACTTCAGTGGACACCAGGAAGAGTTCAGAGACGGAGATATCAGCCTCGTCGCATTATCGGTCGATAAGGAGGAAGACGCTCGGAAAATGGTTGAAAAGCACAAGCTCACTTTTCCGGTTATTTACGGACTGGATGTGCGGAAAGAAGCCGATAAGATCGGTGCTTACTTTGATAGTGAAAACGGTTACTTTCAACCCGCCAATTTTATTTTGCGCAATCGAAAAGTGGTCCAAGCAACATATTCCAGTGGCCCCTTAGGGCGCCTTCAGGCAAAGCATGTACTAATGCTTGTCGGCCATTATCGCGAACAGGAAAAAGGGGGGCAGGGCTAAGCCGAAGAGTAGGATCGGTGTGGCGGGCAGAATCGTCCCATCAATACTGCCTGCCATGGGACGGTGTCATCATCCACTTTTCTACCACATTTCTACCACAGAACCGCCCGAACGGCAGAAAAACCAGGGAACAAGAAGGGCGTAGCAGGGTGCGTATAGGGTGCAGAAAGTGCGGTTATTTGCCGCGTGTCGGTTGCGTATAGGTTGCGCCAGTTGCGGCTTTCTTCCGCGTTATTCCGCTCTGTGCAACTTTGGGGAATTGGTGGAAACCAGTAAGTACACTGCTTTCAAGAGATGCCTGGATCTGTCTTAACAGCTACCAGTTCGACTTTTAGCCGGGATTATGCATAGGTTCTTGTCACGAAGCGCCGCAAGCGCCGATCCTGACAAGGCGCGCGACCGAGCCCTGCGGGCCTCGCGGCTGAGCTCAGATGTTGCATCCGCACAACCAAGACCACCAACCGGCAGACCCAACTGGGACTGCCGGTTGCTCTTTCAATCGGGAGTTGCCAAGAGAACTCGGTTTGAAAGACGGGAAAACGAATTTTCCGCTCGCCCTTCCCCGGCTTTTTTTATTGCATTTTCTGAGAGGAGAGGGCATCTTGAGAGACTGAGGAGGTTCACGATGAAACTTAACAGTCTTTTGGCGGCCATCGGCAGCGGCCTGCTTCTGGTGCTTTTCTTTTCCCCGGGGGTTTTCTTCCCCTCCCTTGGAGCACGGTTTTTCACCAGCCACGCCCAGGAACGCCAGACCCAAAAATTCTTTGTCTTTGACGGGCACTCCCACCCTACATCGACCGCTTATAGACGCGGGAGCAACATCGGTGATCCGAATTCCAGTCCCCAATTCTCACTCTCCATGGCCCGGCAAGGCGGACTGGGGGCCAGCTTTTTCAACACTTCCATTGATGAGTTCTATGAAGCCAACCATATTGCCGTCAAAGAACTCTTGAGGCAGTTCGATCACTTCTATCGACAACTTGCTCTGTACCCGGATCAAGTTGGAGTGGCCACCAGTGGTGATGAGGTCCGGGCACTCCGAAAACAGGGCAAACTGGCGGCCATTCCGGCCATTGAAGGAGCCATCGCCATTGAGAGCGACCTGGGAGTTTTGCGTATGATGTATCGGCTGGGCCTGCGCGAGATGAACCTGGTTCACAACCTGGAGAACAATATCGGTGATGTCCAGTACACCACTAAAAACAACGGTAGGGGCTCGGGGCTGACCGGCTACGGTCGAGAGCTGGTGGCTGAGATGAATCGACTGGGAATCGTCATTGATATGTCCCACATGGCTGAGCAGACCGCCTGGGATGTAATGAAAGTCAGCACCCAACCGGTGGTGACGACGCACTCCGGGGTTCGAGCCCTGGTGAAAAGACCCGGGACCTGGAGCGACGAGATGATTCAGGAGTTGGCCCAAAAGGGAGGGGTTATTTGCATCCCCTTCTTACTACCCCAGCTGATCAGCCAGGAGTATCACAACAAGTGGCACGCGGGACGCCCTCCCCGTGGCTCAGGCCTCATGGGCTGGGAGCCGCTGGTGTACCGAGGAGACCCCACCAAGATCTACGATTTCATTGCCGAACGAACGGGGGACCCTCAAGCAGGGCAGAGTGAGAGGACCCGCCAGCGCCAACTGGATAGGCCTCCCTTATCGAACCTCATTGATGCGATCGACCATGTTGTGAGGCTTGTGGGAGCGGACACTGTCGGGATCAGTTCGGACGCGGGTGGTGATCGGGTAAACGTCCAGGGAATTGAAAACGTAGGTGAATATCAAAACATTGCACAGGCCCTTCTCAAAAGAGGATACAGTGAAGGGGATGTGGCCAAGATCATGGGAGAAAACCTGCTGCGGACTTTTGATCAGGTGACCCGATAGGCGGGGGAGGGGAGATCGACGAAACCCAGCCCCCCTCCGCGACGACCCTCGCTTCCAGGACCTGCTGCTGCGGATGAACTTGACTCCTTGAGATTTCAGCAACACCCTGCTCATTTAGGGTGCGTATAGGGTGCAGAAAGTGCGGTTATTTTCCGCGTCTCGCCGCGTCTCGCCACTCTAAGTTGTTGAAACCCAGTAGTGGCGGGGTTCTTTTTATAATTGACCATAGGGGTGCTACTGGTCGGCTTTCGAATGCCTGCCAAGCGCGCGCTATGGCCATTGCCTATGGCGTTACTCTACTGATCGCCTGGGGGGCCTGGAGAGTCCAGTTTTCGGTGATTATTGCGGCCAGCCTGCAGGGGCTTATCCTTGCTGTATCCCTGGTTTACATCATTTTCGGCGCCCTACTCTTACTGGCCACACTGACTCAGAGTGGAGCGGTCAACTCGATCCGAGAGGCGTTTGTCCGAATCAGCCCGGACCGGCGCATTCAAGCCATCATTATCGGTTGGCTTTTTGGCAGTTTTATTGAGGGTTCGGCTGGATTCGGCACTCCTGCTGCTGTCTGTGCCCCTCTGCTACTGGCCCTGGGGTTTCCCGCGATGGCTGCAGTTATGGTGGGACTGATTATCCAAAGTACTGCGGTCTCATTCGGTGCCGCAGGAACCCCCATCCTCATCGGGGTCTCCGGGGGACTCGACTCGACCTTGGTACAAGACTATCTTCTCTTACAGGGAATGGAATATCGAGTACTTCTGGATGGGATCACGATCCGGGTGGCAGCCATTCATGCCCTCACGGGAACGTTGATTCCCCTTTTTTTGTCGGCCATGCTGACCCGTTTTTACGGCGCCAAACGAAGCTTCAGGGAAGGTCTCGAAGTGTGGCGGTTTGCACTTTTCGCCTCAGTCAGTTTCACCGCTCCCTACTTTCTGGGGCCTGAATTTCCTTCCATCGTAGGATCCTCCGTCGCCCTGATCATCGTCATCTTTGCCACACGGAAAGGATGGTTTGTACCTCAGGAAACCTGGGACTTTCCTCCCCGGGAGAACTGGGACTCTGCCTGGATGGGATTGATCCACCCGAGCAAAGAGGCCCTACGTTCAAAGATGACGATTGGCAAAGCCTGGTCTCTCCCTATGCACTGGTGGGGGTGCTGCTGTTAGTGTCCCGTCTACCCGCTCTCGGCCTCCAACAGCGACTGGCTGGTATTCAGGTGGGTCCCACACCAACATTCTCGGGACCGGTATCGGCCAGCAGATCCAGCCCTTTTATCTTCCCGGTTTCATATTCATCGTGGTTTGCCTGCTGACTTATGGCTTACACCGAATGAGTTGGAAGGAAATCAGGGAATCTTGGGTTTTGGCGGGAAGACAAACGCGGGGCGCCATGGTCGCTCTCATGTTTGCTGTGCCCATGGCCAGGCTCTTTATTGAGTCGGGGGCCAACTTCAATCTCTCCGGCCTGGACAGCATGCCGCTCACTCTGGCTAAGGCGGTGGCTGAACTGGCGGGAGGAACATGGCCGTTTTTCTCCCCTTGGATAGGGGCTCTGGGAGCCTTTGCAGCCGGAAGTAATACGATTTCCAACCTGATGTTTTCGCTTTTCCAGTTTGCGACCGCTCAGGAGATCCACGTGGATCCCGCCATGGTCGTTGCAGCTCAGGCTGTCGGGGGTGCGGCCGGGAACATGATCACCGTACACAATGTGGTGGCAGCCTCAGCCACAGTGGGACTCCTGGGTCGAGAAGGGGCCCTGATCCGCATGGCTCTGATTCCCATGGTTTACTACTGCCTTATGGCCGGGTCACTGGCCTTTATTGGGATCTACGGCCTGGGATTGAATCTGGGCACGGTGGGATTACTGGCTCTATGTACCCTGTTGGTTGTACTGGTACTAAAAACAGAATAGTACCCTTATTCCTGGAAAACCAGGCACTGTTGAGATATGATGGATGCAACTTCATTCATAAAATCGCTTTGTAGCGAAGGCTCCAAATGACCTTTAATAAACATTTAGGGCTGTCTTATAGAGAAACAAGTGCTATGATTGCCCTAGGGGTGGGGGTAAAACGATGAGAAAACTGAGGCTTTTAGCCTTTTTGTGGGTTATTTGCACTGTGTCTCTGGTGGGCCAGGTTACTCGAGTCTCCCTGTCAGCTCCCATCCTAAAGGCCGGACCTGATCAGATTAGTTTCACCACTCGATTTTCGAGCTTCGTTTCTGGAAACGATTATCGTCTGGGAGTGGGCACCACGGGTGACGAAATCGAAGGCATCGAGGTTGAACTCACACTAGGCGATACACCTCTTTCCAAAAAACGGGCCAGCTTTCGCCAAGGCTTCGCCAGCGCTTACTTTGAGGTAGAGGAGATTCTCGTCCAAGGATTTCTTTTCCCATCCTCTGAGCTCCCAGGCGAGGGTGAGGAGGTGGCGATGAAGGTGACCATCCCACGGGCTGAGGCGGACAGATTGGGGAGACTTTTCATCATCGTCGCCAAGCAATTCGGCCCGGACCGCTGGTACATTATGGACGGAGCTGAGATCAACGATTCCCACTGGTAAAGCGCTGACCCTTTCGTTCCTTTGCCACCTTCGTCTATTCTGCTATGCGTACCCTTCTCGATCTGCTCCCCGCCATGCGGCGTCTGGGCGACCGAGAGGCGCTCCGGTTTTGCAACGGATTTCGAACCTGGAAACTCTCCTACCGCCAGCTCTACGATAAAATTGGCGCCTTCGCGTCCTATCTAACCCAACAAGACCTTCAAAAGGGTGATCGAGTCCTGCTTTGGGGTGACAACAGGATCGAGTGGGTCACTGTCTTCTGGGGATGCCTGGTGCGGGGGGTCCAGGTCGTTCCGGTCGATGCCCGCTTCTCACATTTGCTGGTGAAACGAATCCAGGACGAGGTGAAAGCCAGGCTTCTCGTTCACGATGAGAGCGTCGAGACGGACCCACTCGAGTTGCGGAAATTCCTCTTCTCCGATGTGGACAACCTTCCCAAAACCGGGTCCATCCGCGTTCAGGATGTCTCTCCCTCTGACATCGTCCAAATCGTTTACACCTCGGGAACCACTGCCCGGCCCAAGGGAGTCGTGCACCGTCACAAGAACATCTGCGCCAATCTTCGGCCCTTCCAAAGCGAAATCGACCGCTACCGGATATGGGCCCGGCCTTTTCAGCCCATCCGCATTCTGGACATGCTTCCCCTCAGTCACATGTATGGCCAGTCCTTGGGAATGTTCATTCCCCTGCTTCTGGAAGGCAGCGCCGTTTTCATGGTGGAGCTGAATCCGGGAGCCATCCTGAACACTATACGGCGGGAGAGAATTTCCGTGTTGGTGGCCGTTCCCCGACTGGTCAAGAATCTACAAAACCAGATCGAACGCAGATGGGACCCCCTACGGGAAAAGAAAATCTCCGGACGGGGAATCCTCGGCCTGGCCAACCGGTGGTGGCGGTATCGAGAGGTGCATGCCGCCTTGGGCTGGAAGTTTTGGTCCATCGTGGTGGGAGGAGCTCAACTGGATCCCCAATCAGAGACCTTCTGGAATCAACTGGGGTTTCTGGTGCTGCAAGGATATGGGTTGACCGAAACCTCCCCGGTGGTGACCGTCAACCATCCTTTCCATGCCCACCAGGGTTCCATCGGCAAGGCCCTGAAAGGCCAGGAGGTCAAGATTGCTCCAGACGGGGAAATCCTGGTGCGGGGAGAAAGTGTGGTCAGTGAATATCTGGGCGAGGCAGGGGAGACCCGGGTCTTGAGTGACGGATGGTTGCACACCGGTGATCTTGGGGAAATGGACTCAGAAGGTCACCTTTACTACAAGGGACGGAAGAAGGACGTCATTGTCACCTCCGAGGGCCTTAACGTCTATCCACAGGACGTGGAGTCCGTCCTCAGCAACTTTCCCCAAATCCGGGATAGTGCCGTGATCGGCTTGCAAAAAGGTGGGGAGGAAACGGTTCATGCGGTGTTGATCCTAAAAGATGCCTCTCTTGAGGTTGACCGGCTCATCCGCCAAGTCAACCAGAATCTGGAATCGCATCAGCGCATTGGCAGCTGGTCCATCTGGCCGGAAGAGGAATTTCCAAGGACTGTCTCTACTCTGAAGATCAAGCGCCGCCAAGTTGCTCAGAGTGTTGGGACGGCTCAGGAAGGGGAGCCGGCCGCTCCCCCAAAAACTGAGGCAGGAGGTCTTGAAAGCATCCTCTCTCAGCTAACCGGGAAAAAACCCTCAGAGCTGGAAAAGAACTGGCGTCTTGGTGAAGATCTGGGTTTATCCTCACTCCAACAGGTGGATCTGCTCTCCCAGCTGGAGAATCGATTTGGGCTGGATTTGGATGAGGCTCAATTTACAGGACTCTCGACGATCGGAGAACTCAAGACTTGGCTCAAGAAGGAGGGTCAGGAAACAGAAAATGAATGGGAGGGCAAATTTTCCTCCGGATCTCCCCTGGAAACAGCGGTCTTTCCTCACTGGCCTCAGTTCCTGCCGGTGCGATGGATCCGCAGCCTCGCTCTTGGGGGTTTCATCCTTCCCCTTTTTCGACATTACCTCAGGCTAAGCGTTGAAGGCCTGGAACATCTCACAGAGGTTGACCCACCCGTGATCTTCGTGGCCAATCACGTGAGTCACCTGGACACGGTAGCCATTTTCTCTGCTCTTCCTTCATCTTGGCGCAGGCGCCTGGCCCCGGCCATGGCCCAGGACTTTTTCCGGGCTTACTTTCAGCCCCTGGGGCGTCCCTGGAAGGAAAGAGCGGTCTCGGCAAGTCAGTATCTTCTGGCCTGCGGGTTTTTCAACGCCTATCCCCTTCCTCAGGGTAGGCAGGGTGTCCGGCAAGCACTCAGATACACGGGCCAGCAACTCGATCAAGGGCAATGCCCTTTAGTTTACCCGGAGGGGAGACGCTCCCCTGACGGCAGCCTTCAACCCTTTAAGACAGGCATCGGATTTATGGCTCTTCGACTGCAGGTCCCGGTGGTTCCCATTCACATCGAGGGTCTCTATCCGATCTATTCCATTCATCATGAGTGGCCTCAATCAGGAGAGGTTCAGGTAAAGATCGGTTCCGCTCTTTCCTTTAGGGGGGGGCAGGATTACCAACGGGTAACCGGAGAGGTCGAAGAGGCGCTACGACGCCTGAAGGACTAGGAGCCTGTCCGGGCGCTATACCAACCCTTTACGCAGATCCTTCAAGGGGTAGAAGGTGTCCCGCCAGAGGACACCCCCCCGCCACAGTGTGACCACCATGGAGCGGAGAAGGGTATAGCTCCAGAGGACGGCGCCCAACGGAAAGGTGAGGGCGTAAAGGGATGAGGCCCGGCACAATCGGACTCCATTTTTCATGTGCGTCAGTCCTGCCACTAAAACACAGACACCCGAGACAGCGCGCACGGCACCGGAGGCAAACAGAAGGCCGGCCAAGGGCAGAACAGTCATTGCCAGTGAAAGAACCACCAGAAGAAGTGCGTAGCTGACACTGAATCCGCAGGCGGCGAACATATTTTTGGAAAGATTTCGCACGTACTCACCCAGGCCCTCCACCCAGCGAATATGCAGCCGCTCTCCTCCCAGGGCAACTCCGGAACAAAACCCGCCGAGCTTAACCAACTTGCCCAGCTTGACATCTTCCACAACCTCCATGGCCAACCGTTGGTGCGTTCCAATCGCTTCATAGGTGCTGCACCGCACCAGCTGAAAGGCTCCGACACCCACATATTCCTTGGCTTTCGGATGACTGACCCGCCACGGTTTAAGACCCAGGGCGAAGGTACCGACCCAGTAGGTAATGGCCGTCTTTTCCCAGAAACCCTCCAACTCCCCAAAGGGGAGGAGAGTGACATGATCCCAGCCCTGTGCCAGCGCCAGGCTCAAGGAGCGCTTCAGTAAATCCGGCCCGAAGTGGACATCTGCATCGGTAAACAACAACCACTGTCCCGTCGCCTGCTGAAAGGCTTGGGTTAGGGCGTGCGGCTTGCCTAGCCATCCAGGTGGGAGTTCCGACAAGTGAGTGACCTTGAGGTGGTCATATCTCTGGTCAAACTTGTCAAGAATCCGTGGAGTTTCATCCTGGGAACGATCATTGACCACGATCACTTCATAGTTGGGGTAGTCTTGCACCAATAAGCTATTGAGCGCAGCGGGGAGTTTGGTGGCTTCGTTTCGCGCAGCTACCAGGATCGAGACCCGTGGGTATCGGCCATCCTCCAATAGAGGAACATCGTCCAGGGTGGGCAGCTTGGCCATTCCTCGGACGGCTCGTGTACCCTGGACGACCCAAAAGAGGGCAATCAGGGCAAATAAAGTGGTCCAAAAATAATCCGCCATGATGCTCCCATTGTAAGATTATGTCAGAGCTAGCCTGGACTATGCATCAATTCTCTACTGCAGCGCCGACATCATCCGGCCTGCTGCACCGCCTGTGTTGCGCGACCCGTAAGAAGCGGCGGCCTCTGTCGCGCCTGGCGCAACGCCCTCAAATCGGCACTTTCATCGCTTCATGACAAGGACCTATGCATAATTCGGGCTAGTGAAACTTTGGGAGTTGGAGGAACCTTGCAAATCACAGAACCGATGACCCTGCTCACCGACTATATCCTAGCAGTGGGCAGTCTCTTTTGCGCGGTGAGGCTGAAGGCCACAACACAGACACAAGGACAAACCTGCCGGAAGCTGTGGGGATTGGCTTTCCTTTCCGCGGCGGCGGCTCTACTGGGAGGCACCTACCACGGCTTTTCCTTTTATTTAGGGAAATTCCTGCACCCAGCACTTTGGAACAGCACCGTCTATTTCATCGGTCTCGCTAGTGGTTTGATGATTTCCGGAACTCTTACCACATCCCTCAATCGCCAGGATGAGAGTGTCCGCTGGTTTCTTTCGGGAGTGGGGATTTCATTACTCGGTCTGGGAATCCAGCAAAGTGACCTCACGCTGCAAGAGCACCTGAATCACAATGATCTCTCCCACTGCATCCTACTAGGGGCACTTTATTTGTTTTACCGCAGTTCCCGCTTGCTCCAGGACCGATGATTTGCCTCAGCACGTCCAAACCTTTAAACTCGGGGCCAAATGCCTCGCAAGCCCCTTCAGCAGACGTTACCGTATTTATGAAACAAGGCACCTATGAAAAGGAGTGAGATGATGTCCGTTAAGAATAGCTTTTGGGGGTTCTTCCTTTGTCTGGTCCTCTCTTCCTGGACCTCTGCTTTCGCTCAGGCTCCATCAGGCGGTGACCCCGGGCACGCAGCACAGGCAAACCCTCAAAAGATCGTCGTCGTACTGGCTATGCACGGTGAGCCGCCCAACGATTTCCCCAAAGACGAGTTTGCCAGGTTCTTTGCTCTCCACGCCCGGCTCCATTACGCTGAGGGAGGGGATGAGGATCTTCACCGCCGTTACGCCGATCTTGATGCCCAGATACGCGGGTGGCCCCGCACGGCGGAAAATGACCCTTTTTACGCAGCGTCACAACTGATGGCCGAACAGCTCAGGGAAACCACGGGCTTAGAAGTCGAGGTAGGGTTTAACGAGTTCTGCGGCCCCACTGTAGAGCAGGCGATCGATAAAGCCGTAGCCCGAAAGGCTGAAGTCATCATCGTCGTTACACCGATGATGACCCCTGGCGGCATCCATGCTGAATTTCAGATCCCGGCTACCGTCAGGCAGGCACGGAAAAAACACCCCGGTGTTTCCATTCGCTATGCCTGGCCCTTTGATCTTTCCGAGGTGGCTCAGTTTCTTGCCAAGAGAATTCACCAGGAGAGTCAGGAAGGTAACTAGGAACCTTCTCACTCCACGGTCACTGACTTGGCCAAGTTTCGCGGCTGGTCAATTTCGCAACCATTCTCCCGGGCAATATAGTAAGCCAAGAGCTGAAGGGGCACTACCATGAGTAGAGGCTGGAGTATTTCATCTGTGGCTGGAACCTCGATGAAGTCATCACAAATCTTCTGAAGCTCCGTATCCCCCTCCGTTCCTATGGCCAGCACCGGGCCGTTCCTGGCCTTGACCTCCTGTATGTTGCTGACCATCTTCTCATAAGCGCTGTCGCGAGGGGCCAGGCAGACTGAGGGAAAATTCTCGTCGATTAAGGCGATGGGCCCATGTTTCATTTCACCCGCCGCATAACCTTCTGCATGGATATAGGAGATCTCTTTTAGCTTCAACGCCCCTTCCAGTGCAATGGGATAATTGAACTTACGTCCAAGATAGAAGAAGTTTTTGTACCCATGGTAGCGCCCTGCGATGGCCTCAATCTTTGAAGCACTCTCAAGAATTCGTCGAATCTTGTCAGGAATCAACTTGAGTCCGGCGATAAAAGCTTGTCCTTCACTCAGTGACATCCGCTGATGACGCGCCAAAGCAAGAGTCATCAGATAGAGAATAGTCAACTGTGAAATAAATGCCTTCGTTGAAGCCACACCGATCTCCGGGCCGGCGTGATTGTAAACACCCGCATCCGTTTCCCGGGCTATGCTGCTTCCCACCACATTGACCAATCCCAGAACCAGAGCTCCCTTCCGCTTGGCTTCCTGAACAGCAGCAAGGGTGTCTGCGGTCTCGCCGGACTGGCTGATGGCCAAGACCGTCGTTCCTTCCTTCATGTTCAGCTTGCGGTAGCGGAACTCCGAGGCCAGATCCACTTCTACGGCAATGTCCGTGCAGGTCTCGATGATATAGCGACCCAGCAGCGCAGCGTAGTAAGAGGTTCCCATGGAAATAATGATCAAGCGCTCCATCTCTAGAAATTCATCCTGCACTCCATTGAGGCCTCCCAACTTGGAGATTCCCTCTTCCTCGATGAGTCGACCTCGCATGGCATTTTCCACCGCTTCGGGCTGCTCATAAATTTCCTTGAGCATGAAGTGGGAAAACCCTTGCTTCTCTGCGGCCGCAACATCCCAGTCTACTTTCTGGGTTTGGCGCAAAATGCTGTCAGAATTGAGATTGCTGAGTTCGTAACCACCCGGGTGGATCACGGCAACATCATCGTCCTGCAAATAGATCACTTCTTTGGTGTGACTGACGAGTGCGCTCACATCGGAGGCAGCAAAGATCTCGCCCTCTCCGATCCCCAGGATAAGTGGGCTTCCCTTACGGGCCACCACGATCTCCTGCGGATTCTCCGCTGAAAGGACACCAATTCCATAAGTCCCTTCCACCAGCCCAAGGGCGTCCCTCACCGCTTCTGCCAAATCTCCCTGGTAGTGCTCCTCGATAAGATGGGCCAGTACCTCTGAATCGGTCTCCGAGCGGAACTGGTGGCCGCGTTCAAGAAGGGTTTTTTTCAGGCTCTGAAAATTCTCGATGATGCCGTTATGGATCACGAAAATCTTTTCCCTGCAATCCGTATGGGGGTGGGCATTGGCTTCTGATGGCTTACCATGGGTGGCCCAACGGGTGTGAGCGATGCCGGTGCTGCCTTTCCATTGCACTCCAGCCAAGCTATTTTCCAGGGCTTGAATTTTACCCACCGCCTTTTGGCAAAATATTTCCCCGTTCTCAGCCAAAGCCAGGCCACTGGAGTCATATCCACGATACTCCAGCTTCCTGAGTCCCTCCAACAAGATTGGGAGCGCCTGTCGCTTACCGAGATAACAGAGAATTCCACACATAGGCTCAGAGGCTAGCTTAGCAGAACAGAAGACTGGATGTTACGGGCTAAGTAATTGAAGCGAGATGGGATGCCTGGAACCTGGACCCTGGAACTTAAAGCATTCCCAGCTGGAGTTTGGCCGCCTCCGACATCATGTCCATAGTCCAGGTTGGATCCCAGACCACTTCGACCGATACCTTTTTGATCCCGGGAACTTTACCGATTTTGGACTCCACCTCCGGAGGGAGCGATTCGGCGACCGGACACATCGGAGAAGTCAGGGTCATCTTCACAGCAACGACTCCGGAGGGTTTCACATCGATATCATAGATCAGCCCCAACTCGTAAATGTCCACCGGAATTTCCGGATCATAACAGGCCTTCAGGACTTCGATGATCTTCTCTTTGATCCCTTCGGCGTTGGCCGCCTGGCTTGTATCGGCTGGCAGGCTCTCACTAACTTCCTTTTCCATAGAGCTTCTCCTTCAAAAATATGCGCTCATTCTGTGGTGGCGGCTTCCTGTTTTTGCTGCAACGCCGCCTGCAGCGTATGCCAGACAAGAGTG
>JADFOI010000187.1 GCA_022562935.1 Acidobacteriota bacterium | reverse complement strand
TAGAAATTTCGGGATATTTCTTCAGGGTCATATCACCTTCGCCAGGGTTTCATCGACCAGTTCGTCCAGCTCGTCCTTCCCGCCTTCTCTGAACTGGGACAGCCATTCATCCAGTTCGCTCTTCTTGAACAACAGCAACTTTGAACTGACGCGATAGCAGGGAACATCCAGATCCCTGAGGGTGCGCTTTGAAATGCTTGTATATTTGGAGGCTCCAGCTAAATTGAAGTATTGGTCCTGGGCCATGTAGGCCAGGAGCTCCCGCACAGACACCACTCCCGCCAAGAACTGTTCTTGCTCCATCAGGGTCTGTTCGTTCACGTCTTGGTTCATCGGGCCGTCACGCTGCGTGGATGGTTGTCATTTCAGGATACTGTTTGCTCCTCTAGGGGGTTGGAGGAAGTGACTTCCCAGGATGCTTCCCCTGCCTCATCCAGTCTTTTCCCGATCATCCTGTTGCCCTCTCGCCTGAACTCCCACTCCTCGACTTTCCTCCAGCGGTGCTCCCCTAACTTAACCAACTGGATCAGCCCTTCTTTGTTCTTCAGCACCTGCTCTTTGAGGTAATCCGATAGTTCCCCCTGCACTCTCAATTTCCCGTTGTTGAAGGACAACTTGATTCCTTCCGCCTTCAATTCCTCCAACAGTTGGTCGGCAGTAGCAGATAGCTCAATCATCAGTTTACGAACTCAACACCGTCGTCATTTTTAAAGGGGATTAAGTCTCCTTTTTCTGCCTCTTTCAGAGAGTCTTGGTCCCCTTTAGGAGGTTCAGAAACCCCCGGCGGAAACAAACCTGATTCGCTGAAAGTAGCATCTGGTAAGGGTTCTGAGACCCTATGTTTCTGCCGTCCAGTGTTCATGGGGGCGGCAGAAACAGGGGGTTCTGGAACCCCTATAGATACTGGGTGTTCAGGGTCTTGGTTTGTTTCTGCCGTCCCCTTTGATACATCACCGGGGGTGTGGACAAGGGGAAGTAGAACTTTGGGCCGACCTTGTTTATTTAGGGTCTCAATCCTCCACGCCACGCCATCTCTTTCATTGATGAGGTCCCTGGCTTCTCTCCGTCTAAGGTCACGTTCCATCAGAAATGGGATCGCATCTTTTGCGGTCTTGAGTGGGTCGTCAGCCTCAGCACCAGCTTTGACTGCCTCAATCAGCTCTTCAACTACTCTCGCCAGTCGCTCCTCACGCTCCTGTTTTGCCTTGTGACGAGCCTCTTCTCCCTGCTGCAGAATCTCATCAGTCACGTCTTGTAGGACCCAGGGTTCGTCAGAGAGATCAACTTCGAGGATAAAGGGCTCAGGTTCCTCTCCGACTCTAAACTTGGATGGGATGAAGGCTAGTTTGAAGCGGTCCCGCTTTTGCCGTCGAGAGGCGCGGTTGGCCCATTCTTCGGCTCCAGCAGCAGGAAGTTCAAGCCACCAATCCTTAGTCCCGGAAGGTTTGAGGTCAGTGGCATCACGAACCTCAAAAACGATATCGGCACGGTCCTCGACTACCCCGCTGCCGCGACTATGTTGGGCACTCTTGATCGTGTTCCCAAGAACAAGAACGGCAGGACCATCTGCCCGGTGAGCAATGTCTAGTATTGAGGCGATGGCCTTGGAGGGCTTACCTGAATCCTGCTCTCCGACTCCCTCCGCCGTGGAGTCGAGCGCATCAATGATCACCAGGTCATAGTCTCGAAAAGGAAAGGTTTTCCAAGCAGCTTTATTGGTTAATGGTGGTACTTCGTCTCGGGTCAAGACTTTGAAGCTAGGAGCATCCTTTGCGCCCCACATTTTCAACCGCCTCTTGACTTCCCGAGGTGGGTTATCCCTGTCAGCAAGCAGGACACGCTTACCCTTTTTTGCCAAGCGGATGCCGAAAGCGTGAGCGGCGAGTGATTTACCGATCCCGCGAGGGCTGAAGATCTCAGTAATGGCTCCTTGGGCTAACAGGTTTGGCTCTAGCCAATCGACCTCCAGGTCAGTACTGGCCAAAAATTCCGGTGCCGGTATAGCTTTGTCCCAGGGAGTCTGTGAACCCTTATTGTGGACATCACTAGAGCCATTAAATCCATTTACATCGTCTTCCGTCAGGATCGGAGTGGCTTTGATAATTTCAGTTAGTTGTTTAAGGGTTCCACCAGCCGCTTTCCAATCCCGGAAGTCTCCTCCCTCTGGGAGTCCAGGTAAGCTAACAATCTTTATAGCTTTTGCCACAGGGAAAAGATGACGGGCAACATCCTCCATATGGGACTCACCGACTGGGTCCTGATCGGGTAACAGGACTACCCGTTTGCCTTCAAAATATTGGTTGTATTCCGATTTCCACTTACCGGCCCCTGTGCGGTTGGTGGTGCTGGGCAAACTCCAATTCCACAATTCCTCTACATCGGCCTCTCCTTCGGCTATGTAGACCGTGTCTTGGTTAATGAAGTCAGGAAGACGATACGGGACGCGCCGTATACCTTCGACTCCAGGTGTCCATCCACCATTGCCGTCAGGACGGCTCAGAGTGAACGTCTTGTTTTTTGGTGGGGGTACACGATAACGCTCGACCCGATACAGTGACTTGCGGCTTTCGTCCTCATAGACGTATCCGCATACAAACTCCCGCCCTTCTGCCTTGGCTTCTAGTAATCCATGATCCTGCAGCCAGACCATGACACTGCTCTTATCCGAAGGATCGAATCCTGCTAAAAAAGCGGCCAATTCCCACGGAGTCCCACCT
>JADFOI010000186.1 GCA_022562935.1 Acidobacteriota bacterium | reverse complement strand
GACACCTCTTCGCGGCCTGAGGTGTAAAGTGCCAGGACATCCTTTACACTTATTTGGCTCCTCTCCCTGGTTTCGTGAAGACGGCCACCATTGATGGTGGCCGTCTTCACGCGATTCCCATCCTCTACGGAAGGCACGGTGCTCCGGAGCCCCAACGGGGCGACAGGATGACTGACCGGATACATAGCTTACACTATTAAGACCGGGCGCATGGTATACACTTTTCATTCTTGCAGCCATCGTCGCTTCAGCTTGGCGAGTTGTGTTTGTTTCCGAAACCTCCGGAGCCCCAACGGGGCGACAGGATGACTGACCGGATACATAGCTTACACTTTAGACCGAGCGCATGGTATACACTTTTCATTCTTGCAGCCATTGTCGCTTCAGCTTGGCTAGTTCAGCTGGGGACAGCATCTTGAAGGAGTCGGAGTCGAAGATCCCCAGTTGCAGATGAGTGAAATAGACTCGATAGTAGCGTTGGTCTATCGGCTCCAGGGCAACCGTCTGTTTGGCCAAGGCCTCGCCTAAGAAGACCTTGGTGTGTTTCCAGTAAAACTCTCCCGAGATTTGGACCCGACGTAGTAACAGGTGGTCAGGATACTCCGGTTGGGGCAACCGATCTGGATAGGCCCGAGGGGAGGGTTGGTACCGGGAAGCTGGAACTTTCTGGCCTAAAGCCTCATGAGGGCGATCGTGATTGTATTGGTGACGGAAGCGATGCATGGATTGCTGCTGAGCTCTCCAACTTGGCTGAGGGGGAGTGGCTGTTTCTTGCTTGAGGGTCAGATGCAGTCGCTCTTGCGCACCATTTTGCTGGGGTTGTCCAGGTTCAATGCGCTCGGGCTGGATCCCTAACCTCAGCCACCACACGCTCAGCTTACTCAAGCCCGCAGTGCCGCGGGTGGCAAAGGGAGTTCCATTATCGGTGCGGATCACCTGGGGGAGGCCATACTCACAAAAGACTGCTTCAAACAGAGCTCGGGTGGCCTCGTATCCCGTTTTCTGTAGGAGTTGACAGCGCAAGAGGTAGCGACTCCAGTGGTCCATGACCGTCAAGGCATCACAACGACAACCGTCGCCGGTGCGAAACCAGCCCTTAAAGTCTGCACACCAAACTGCATTGGGAGTTTCACCGTTACTCAAGGGTCGGCCCAACGGTGGGCAGCGCCGTTTGCGTTTTCGAGGCACCGTCAGCCCGTGGCGTCGCAAGATCTCCCCCATGGTACTGGCCACCGGCCATCTCTGCTGGGGATGTTGTCGCTCTAACCAGGCCAGGATCTTGCGAGGACCCCAGTAACGATGTCGACGTCGAACTGCCAAAAGAGCTTCCTCGACCTCTATGGGCACAGCGTTGGGGTGATGCTTGGAGGCTCGAGAACGATCCTGGAGTCCTTTCACCCCTTCAGCTCGATAGCGCTCAAGCCATTTGTAGCCCACCGGCCGAGTCACCCCGAACTTGCGACATAGGGCAGCCATTGAAAGCTCTCGTAATTCTCTCTCCATCACAAATCTCATTCTCTCTTCCACAGCACAGGTCTCCTTCCAAGGCATGGGTTGCTCCTTTCCCCATGCACTTTACTCAAAGATGTATACCATGCGCTCGGTCTAAAGTGTCTGTAATGTGCCCGGTCTGGACCAGGAAATAGCCAGGGGCGCAAGCCCCTGGAATCTGGAACACCCGGATAAGAGCCCTGTAAGGGCGGCACAAAGAGAAAAGATTTCGGAGTGCCGCCCTTACCGGGCTCCTCCTTATAACTGCTCGATTACCAGGGGTTATCACCCCTGGCTATTTCCTGGCGCCCCTTTGGGGCTCCGGAGGTCTCTCCTGGGAATCACATACCTCAGTAAGCAGTGTACCTGGAGTTGTCTGGGAATTCGGCACCTCAGGCCGCGAAGAGGTGTTGAAGATCATTTGAACAACACGCCCTTGGAATTTGGGATTTGTTTGGAATTTGGAATTTAGAATTTGGAATTTTCTTTTTCAGCTCCTCCTACAATCTCCAGAACCTGACTCAGGTCCTGGATGATCCATCGCGGCTGAACTGGGAGATCTTCCGTTTCTGGGTTCTCCACCAGCCAAGCGACTTGAAAACCCTGCCGGCTCGCCCCAAACACGTCAGCATCCGGGTCATCTCCAATATAGAGACACCTGTGGGGAGAGTATTCAGTTTTCTTCAACATCACGTCAAAAAATTGATCCCCTGGTTTACGCCACCCCACCTCATCGGAGATGATGATTGCCTCAAAGCGCTCTTCCAGACCGAAGCGACCAAGAGCACGACGAACTGTCAAGGCATGGTCGAAATTGGAGGCCAGAATGAGGGGAAAATCGGCAAGTTTCTTCAAGACGGCTCTGTTTTCGTCAGGAAAATACATGATGCGAAACATTTCATCCATATGAACCTTCACCATGGACTCGGCTGCCGACTTCTCCTGGATCTTCAGCCGCTTCGACACCAGCCGAAAGCGCTCCAGGCAGGAGAATTCCCGGCACTCTTCGCTTCTCCACTGGGTAATGATTTCCCGACTCTTCTGGAATTCTTCCAGAAAACGCCGGTAAGAGAAGGAGGGGTTCAGGTTTTCCCGAAGCTGGCGGTAGACTTCTACACTGGTGGTCGGAAGCGGTTTTCCCTTGAACTCAACCTCTGGAAGCAGAGAGAAATCAAAGTGGAGAAGAGTGTTGAAGAGATCGAAAAAGATGGCCTGAAATCTCACCACCTGGGTGCCCCTG
>JADFOI010000005.1:49488-50932 GCA_022562935.1 Acidobacteriota bacterium | reverse complement strand
AGAAGTCGATCTGCAAGGAGATCTTTCACCGTTTTCTTTTCTTACTCCATCTAAACTGGGCCTGTCCTCGTTTGCCGCTAATTGATTTAAGATAGGCAATAGTACTTTGTACGCCTCGCCAGTGAACAGGTCCTATATTCCAACAACTCAGTGGATCAGGTGACACGCTATCAACGCTGAGCGAGTAGGGAGTGGAAAGTAATTCATAATCATTACCCGGCCACTCGCCTTTGTCTCCAATGCACAAAGCGCGTGTGGATGTGCCGACTTGGCGTGTGGATTTCTCACAAGCCTTTACCAAGTTCAGCTTGGAAACCCCCGGAGCTAGAACGTCCATCGAGTGGCTGGATTCTACCAAGTGGATGCCGTTCACCTTGCTTTTTTGAAACGCATCAAACAGAACTGATTTTGCTCTTTGCCACAAAAGATTTGTGTGGGGTTCTACAGTGATCTGTTTAGGACGACATTCATAGGTGGCAAGGTAACGAAGAGATTTGTGATCATCCAGCCGAGCTTTGATCTCGGTGAGCCCTGGATCCAGTGGGGAGCTGCTATCAGGATGTTCTGAATCGTTCAGCCAGCCCAGATCGGCACCATTATAGTAGCCGATCAGGATTCGTTCCCAAAATTTCTTGGGAATTATTCGTCTGAGATCACGCCTTACAGACTTGCCCCGACCCGTTGCTACGCCAACGAGGATATCGGTCTCTAATAGACGTACCAATTCCCTGCGTATCTCAGCGCATGGCCCAGTGTATCGCTCTCCGTGATCGCAAAGTGTGCCATCGTAGTCGAGAACCACAGACGTAATAGAAACTCGCTGTAGCTTGCGAATATAAGCCGCATAAGCCCTCTTCCAAAAATCCAGTTCCTCCTCGCTTAGTTCCTCGAGATGTGTGCACTTAGCCTTTCTCAAAATTGCTTCCACACGTTCCTTCGAGGAATATCGGTTCACTCCTAATCCATGTCTGGGTGCAAATCGTAGATGGTAGATCTGGCGTCCAAACCGTGGTACTCGAGGCATACCGGGGTCGGTCCCTCTTGCATCACCTACAAGCCACACGAGATTGAGTATCTTTGTTAGTAAATCCAGGCTGGCATAAGGTCCGGAATGGTCTGTCGAAAGTTGGAGTCGTGGAACCCCAGAGGGTAGGAGTTCCAGAGTCTTTTGAGCGAGTTCTCTCTCTTCAGGTGTGGAGAGCGCTACCACACAAGTCTCCGACGACCGTTTGGCAAGCCAGTAATGACGACCATGTCCAAAGTTACGATAATCCGCAATTTGCACATGTCCTAAGGCCGCTTCCGTAAACTTTGATTCGGCGTCAACAGCGGCTGGCAATCCCCATCTTCCATACAAGAACAACCAAGTATCTCTGTCAAGCAAGTGAGCGGCGGAAGTCTTGAGTGATCTTTGAATTTTCGATGCAGGGGATAGATTTTTAAG
>JADFOI010000005.1:0-49478 GCA_022562935.1 Acidobacteriota bacterium | reverse complement strand
CTCAGACCTTGCGGTAAAAGTGGCTCATATGCGCGAATCAGAAGTGTAACAAGAGCAATCAATGAGTTGGTTGCCAAAAAGCCGTCTCTACCAAACGGTAAGTCGAGATCAAGGATATGCACGTGGCGGAATTTGCGAGAGGCAGTCACGAGAGGACTTTTACTCCGCATGCAAAAGACCATTAGATGTTTGGGTCTGGTCTTCGTAGCGAACCGGAATGCAGAGAGAATGTCAGAGTTGCGTCCTCCTGCGGAAATAACTAATGTCGACACGTTCTTAGCTGCGTTTTCAGAACTAATGAAACCGAGAGGAGTCACTGCCTTCGCGAGCGTGCCATACTGTTCGTGTAGCGCTGCTGCGACATAGGCAGCCGTTAACGATCCACCGGAACCGATGGCAATAAGTGGTATTCCATGAGAGGCCCGCACGAAATTGGTGAGCGCATCAACCGGAATCTGCCTAGCCCATGTGTAAGTCTGGGCCAAATTGTCTAGCTCTTTTGCATAGGGTTTACCCATTCGTTTTCTTCATTGTGTCTTATTGGTGCCAACAATGTATTAACGGGTTGCGAGGACCTATGACATGTACTCTCAACGTATTCGCTGAATAATAAGAACCGGCTAACTGCTTGTCAATTACCAGCATAGGCTGGGTTTGGTTTACGCGATCACTATATACTAATCTGGAGATGTACGATGCGGGAACTTCCTGTGGGAGCACGGTGGCTTGACCAACAGGAATAAAGTGCATAGAGAAGTCTCTTCTACCCAGAAAGATGGAAGGTCGTGGAAAGCCAAACTCAAACCCGGAGCTGTTCAACTCCTTTCACAAGTGACCGCGGAGTTTGAAAACCTTTGGGAGCGCTACTGGGAGGCAATTCCACGGGATGAGATCGAAAAAGCAAACTTGAAAGATATGGAGTGGGACAATTACTACAGGGACTTACGTGCTGATGCGGGAATCGATGTCCACAAAACATCTGTTTTCCTGACAACAGAATAGGGGACTTAGACCCTTGATTTATGCGGGTTCCAGAGGGTGATTTTGAGAGGGTTTTTCTGACAGTGCAGTTCAGGCCGTTGGGTTATGAGCCTACACGTGTATTAGCCAGTCTTTCCTGCTCAATCATTTACGTGCTTCTTGTTGGCTGGTTCTTCCTGTTGTTAGGGAAGTTCTGTGGTAGAAATGTGGTAGGAAATCGGGTGTGGATGATGACACCGCCGTGTGTTGTTTCTCCAAGGCTTATGGTAGGAAGAATGGATGGGGCTGTTCTGCCTACCATAATTCGGGAATTCATGGGGATGGTCTAATTGATTTGTTATGCCTGTCCTTCGTCACATCTTGGGCTTGACGTTTTGGTTGAGACGAAACAGATTTGTTGGATCGTATTTGTTTTTGACCTCAACCAGTCGCGGGTAGATGGAGCCGTAGGCTTCCTTGACCCGGGCTTCACCTTCGTCTCCTAGGTCGTTGACATAAACCGCTCCAGTCGTAAAAGGCTGCATTGCCTCCCAGAGCTCACGAGCCCAGTGGATGTTCTTCTCAACCTCTCCACGGTCCTCTGACACGACAATAGGGAAGAACTCGTAATGATCATAGCGATGGGGATAGGCCGTTTCATCCTGGCCAACACGGCTGGCCACTCCATGTAATTGCTGAAATCCCACTCCAGACATGGGCGTGGGCAAGGGTAGAGCGTGTGCTAACAAAGTCTCAATGGCCTCATCGCTCAGTTCCCGAATGATACTTGCCTTCCAGTAGTAGCAGTGTCCTGTTGGCAGCAGCGGATCAAGCATCTTTTGAAGGTCTCCATAGCTCATCACCTGAATAAGATCAGCAAGTGGCTTACCTAGTGTCCTCACTGGCTTCACGACTTTCTCTCCCTCATCCGAGGACCCGCAGTAGCAGAGAACTATGATGACGGCAGGATCGCCGCTAGGCGCAGTTGCCAGAAATGCCATCGTACTCAACTCATCAGGGGCAGAGATAGAGAACTCGTGGTAAAAGCGCAGAACGTCCTTTGCCTTCTCCATGGGATAGAGAATCATTCCCCCTAACACTTGGTCAACGGGATGCAGACGATATTCAAATGAAGTCACAACCCCAAAGTTGCCGCCTCCGCCTCGCAGGCCCCAGAAAAGGTCTTCGTTCTCGCTAACGCTGGCTGTGAGAAAACGGCCATCAGCAGTCACCACATCAGCGGATAACAAATTGTCACAGGTCATCCCGTACTTACCTGCCAGCCAGCCGTAGCCTCCCCCAAGTGTAAGGCCCGCAATGCCCGTATCCGAGACTACACCCATAGTGGTGGCCAGACCGAAGGCTTGTGCTTCTCGGTCACACTCAGCGTTCAGGAGGCCAGCTTGGGCCTGTGCGGTGTGTTGAGTCGGATCGACCCGTATCCCTTTCATTTTCGAAAGGTCAATCACCATGCCTTCGTCGCAAACGGCCTTGCCCGCCACGTTGTGACCGCCGCCACGTACAGCCACGAGCAAGTCATGGGTGCGTGCAAAGTTGACCGCATGAATCACATCAGCCACTCCCACGCATCGGATGATCATAGAGGGATGCTTGTCAACCATCCGGTTCCAAACCATCCGAGCTTCATCGTAGCCGTTGTCGCCTGGACGAAGCATCTCACCTCGCAAGCTGTCCTGCAATTTTTCTATGCTGGCTTCCTCCAGGGCCGTGCCCGTCGCGCTAATCACTCCCCGATCTACCATGGTGCACCTCCTTAAGGTTCGCATGGAAAGAGTGGATTCTTTCCAGAAAATCAATCAGTTGTTTCAACTCCCTTCCGTTGAGCATCGAGAGACTCTCCTCATCCCACTTGTCTACGGGCTTATCCAAGTTACTTAGAAGCTCAAGGCCCGATCGGGTGATCGTGCAAAAAACCTTTCGCCGATCGCTGGTAGAGCGGCGTCTTTGTATCAACCCGCGCGACTCCAACTGATCGATGAACCGAGTGATCCCCGGCGACTTCTCCAGCAGGCGGGCCGCAATCTCTCGGGTTGGCAAGCCCTCCTTGCCAGCCCCCCTTAAAATCCGTAGGACGTTGTATTGCTGGGCGCTGACACCGGCTTGTTCGACTACTGGCCACCAACTCCCGCGTAAGACGTCAGCAGTGATCAGGAGGCCCATAGCGGCTTCGGCGCCGAATGAGCGAAACGGTTTTTTTTGCTTGATTTCTTTCTGGAAAAAGCTCTCTTTCTGCGACATGCAGTTATATTACGTGTCAATTAATTATATGTAAACTAAATACTGTTAGGAAAATCGATTGGACTGGCGAGTCTAAAGCATTTATCAATCCTCATTGAAAGAGCCGCAGGCAAAATTCACCTCTATTTGCTACAGTTGTGCTGATCTAGCCCGGGTTATTTAGGGGAGCCATCATGCGTACTCAAGTGGATGTGACCAGCAAATCGGTTCGAGATCTGCTCGAACGAAGTGAAGAGCACCGCCTTGCCGATGTTCTGGGCAATCTGCGTCCGGGTGATATTTCCAGCATCATGATGGAACTCAATGAGAAAGAGCAAAGCTCTGTCTTTTCCATTCTGGTGCAGCACGACCGGAGGTTGGCGGCTGAAACACTCAAGGTCCTCGGAGTGGAACCGGGTCTGGATCTTTTGAATCAAATCTCCAGCGAGGAGATCAGCAAGGTCCTCCAGGAATTGGAGACCGATGCAGCCACCGTCTTCGTTTCGGCCCTGCCCGAGGAGAACGCCCTGGAAGTTCTGGAGCAAATGGACGTGGAGGAGTCCGCGGAAGTTCAGCACCTCCTCCAATATGAAGAGGACACCGCCGGGCGCATCATGACGCCCAGTGTGTTTGCTCTTTTTGAGGACCTCACCGTCAGCGAAGCCATCCATACCATTCAGACCGCCAAGGAGCTGGAGGTGATTTTCTACCTGTACGTTGTCGATGAGCGAAATCATCTGGTCGGCGTGGCTTCGGTGCGTGAGCTTCTGATCGCTCCACCCAGCACGCCCCTCAAGAAGATCATGACCACCGATGTTATTTCCGTGGCCACCGAAACGGATCAGGAAGAGGTGGCCCGCGAGGTGGCTCTCTACGATCTGCTGGCCATTCCGGTGGTGGATCAAGAGAACAAGCTGGTGGGGGTCGTTACGGTGGATGACGTCCTCGACATCATCGAGGAGGAAGCGACGGAGGATATCTTCTATCTGGCCGGTGTTGAAGGCCACGATCACATCCATACTCCGCCTTTGACCTCTGTGAGGAGACGACTTCCCTGGCTGGTGGTGAACCTGGGGACCGCGATGTTAGCGGCCACGGTTGTGGCTTACTATGAACCAACCATCGCGCAGTTTTCTTTTCTGGCCGTGTTTTTACCCGTGGTAGCCGGTATGGGCGGGAACTCCGGAACTCAAACCCTGACGGTGATTGTAAGAGGGCTGGCTTTGGGGGATATCAGTTGGGAAAGTGGCAAATCGATCCTCTCGAAAGAGATTGTGGTGGGTCTGAACAACGGCATAGTTACCGGCATTTTGGCCGGCCTTGTGGCCTACCTTTGGAAGGGCAGTTATGTGCTGGGAATGGTCCTTGGTGGAGCCATGATCATTAACGTGGCCATGGCCGGGATGGTGGCAACTCTGGTCCCGCTGATCTTAAAAAGGATGAATGTCGATCCCGCCATCGCTTCCGGTATTTTCGTGACCACGTTTACCGATGCGGTGGGATTTCTCTCTTTCTTGGGACTGGCTACCTATTTCCTCCAGTATCTTCCCGTCTCATGAGTGGGTACCAGTCCGAGGCTTTGACCCTCAGGACTTATCCTTATGCCGAATCCCATAAGATTGCTGTTTTCCTCACCCGGAGCTTTGGAAAGGTTCGAGGGGTTGCCTATGGAGCTCAAAAAGCAAAAGGCCGCTTCAGCGGTGCACTGGAGCCCCTGACCCACGTGCGATTGACCTTTTCCCGGAAAGAAAATCAGGAATTAGCATCGCTGAGAAATTGTGAGATTTTACAGGTATTTCCAGCCTATCACTTGAGCTTGGAAGTGAATCTCCACTTCAGCTATTTTGCCGAGTTGCTGGTGGAATTCTCAAGGGAAGAGGAAGAGAGCGAATTGCTCTTTCGTCTGAGCCTGGCCGTTTTGGAAGCTACTCAAAAGATATCCATCGATAGGGTGGCCCGCTATTTTGAACTCTGGCTTCTGAAACTGGATGGCGTCTTACCCTCACTTGAGGCAAAACTTCCCTCTACGTTGGCCGAGAAGGTATACGCTATGATGAAAATTCCGGCAGCGGAACTGGATACGGTTCCGCTGTCAGGGGAGGAAAATCGGAGATTAGAAACTCTGAGCGGTCAGTTGATAGAATACCACCTGGAAAAACGGTTGAAGACGAAAAAAATGCTCAAGGAGCTCTTGTAAGAATCTCTTAGGATGAAGACGTTTCAGGAGATTACTCACCATTTGCTGGAGTACTGGATGCACTACGGATGTATCATTCAGCAGCCTTACGATATCGAGGTGGGGGCGGGGACGATGCATCCGGAGACCTTTTTTCGGGTTTTGGGTTCCCAACCTTACAAGGTCGCCTACGTTCAGCCTTCGCGCCGGCCTGCGGATGGCCGGTATGGAGAAAATCCCAATCGGGTCTATCGTCACTATCAGCTCCAGGTGATCCTAAAGCCTTCTCCTGATGATGTTCAGGACATCTATCTGGAGAGCCTGAGGAAGCTGGGAATTCCACTGGAGCAGCACGATTTGCGCTTTGAAGAAGACAACTGGGAAGCCCCCACACTGGGGGCCTGGGGGATTGGCTGGCAAGTTCTCCTGGATGGAATGGAAATCACCCAGTTCACCTATTTCCAGCAGACGGGAGGGCTGGATCTCATGCCCATCTCCGTGGAGCTCACTTATGGTCTGGAGCGGATTGCCACCTTTTTGGCCGACAAGGAAAGCGTTTTTGATCTGCCCTGGAACCGGGAACTGACTTATGGTCAGGTCAAGCAACGCGAAGAATATGAGTTTTCGAAATACAGTTTTGAAGTTGCTGATATTGGAATGCTTTTTGAGCTGTTTGATCTTTACGAGAAGGAAAGTCTCCGCTGTTTGGAAGAGGACTGTGTCCTTCCGGCCTATGATTACTGCTTGAAGTGTTCTCACACCTTTAACCTGTTAGACAGTCGTGGAGCGATTAGTGTGACTCAGCGAGTTGGAATCATCGGTCGTGTGCGTTCCCTGGCGCTGAAGATCGCCAAGCAGTATGTCCAAAAGCAAGAAGAAAAAGAAGAACAAATTTCTGTTTGAATTGGGTCTGGAGGAGATTCCAGCCGACATGATCTCCCCGGCTCTGAGGCAGATGTGCCAAGGCTTCGAAAAACGGCTCGAAGAGGCCTGCATCGACCATGGATCGATCAGGCCATTCGCCTCTCCTCGCCGCCTGGCATTTCTGGTGGAGGACCTCCTCGATCACCAGCCTGAGCGAGAAGAAGTGGTCTTGGGTCCTTCCCAGTCCGTTGCCTACGACGAACAGAAGAAACCCACTCGGGCCGTGGAAGGTTTTGCCCGCAAGGGGGGTGTGGCGGTCGCGGACCTGGAGTTGGTGGAAACCCCAAAAGGCAACTATGTGGCTTATCGAAAGAAGATCCCGGGTAAATCGCTATCCGAAGTCCTCCAGGAGGTTCTCCCCCAGGTCCTGACCTCGATCTACTGGCCCAAGAATATGTACTGGCGGGAGAGCCGTTTTCGATTCATTCGCCCCCTTCGATGGTGTCTTGCCCTTTTAAATGACGAGGTTCTGCCTTTTGAGTTCGAGGGTCTTAAGGCAGGCAACACGACACGGGGACACCGGTTGTTAGGGGAGCCTGAAATCAAGGTGCTTCGAGTCGACGATTACCTGGACCAATTGAGGCAAAACTATGTCTTGGCCGATATCGAGGAAAGAAGAGCTAAGATCGCCGCTGAAATGAAAGAGGTGACTCCGAAGGGTCTTCACATTTCTTCTGACCCTCATTTGCTGGAAACCGTCGTGCACCTCAACGAGTATCCCACTGTGATCTGTGGGAGCTTTAGTGAAGGGTTTCTGAAGCTTCCCCAGGAAGTCCTGACCACCGTGATGCGCCACCATCAAAAGTATTTCTCTGTGGTCAACGAGGCAGAAGAGATTCAATCCTATTTCTTGACGGTGATCAACACCAGTGGGGACCCCGAGGGAAAGATTCAAAAGGGGCATGAGAAGGTTTTGAGGGCCCGACTCGAAGATTCCGCATTCTTTTGGAAGGCCGATCGGAAAAAACGGCTGGAGGAACGGGTGGAGGACCTGGACCTCATCCTCTTTCAGGAAAAACTGGGGACCTACCGGGCCAAAACGGAGCGTCTTCGGACCTTCTGCTCCGGATTGTCAGAAGATCCCCATCTCGATACGGCGGCCCTGCTGTGCAAGACCGATCTTACCAGTGACATGGTGCGGGAATTCTCCGGACTTCAAGGAGTCATGGGCGGATTGTATGCCCGGGAGGATGGCTATCCCGAAGAAGTTTGGAAGGCTATTTACGAACACTACCAGCCGGTGTCTCTGGAAGATGCCTCTCCCTCGACACCCTTGGGAGCCCTTCTGTCGATCGCCGACAAACTGGATACCGTTGTGGGTTGCTTCGCCATCGATATCGTCCCCACAGGCTCGAGCGATCCCTTTGCCTTGCGGCGACAGGCTCAAGGTCTGGTGAAAGTCCTGTTGGATCATCAGCTGGATTATTCCTTGAGCCATTTGGTGGAGTTGGCCCAGAAGAACTTCCCGGCGGAAACGAAGGACAAGAAGGTTAGCGAGCAGGTCCTGAATTTCCTGAAGGGACGCGTGCGCTACATTTTCCAGGAGAAGGGAATTCCCTACGACGTCTTGAACGCGGTTCTGGCGGTGGAAATTCGTGGGGTTTACGATGCCTACCAGAGGGCTCAATCTCTAGCTGGAATCAGGACGGACAAGGATTTTGAAGCTTTGGCCATAGCCTACAAGAGAACCAAGAATATTCTCTCCAAGCAATCTATCGAGCTGTCAGCGGTCAGCCAGGAAAATCTGATCGATCCTGAGGAGCGTGCCCTTTTCCGTGCCTATACGGATATTAAACCCAAGGTGGACAATAATCTCGAAACGGGTGATTATGTTGCTGCCCTGAAGCAAATAGCGGGGTTGAGGAAGACGGTGGATCAATTTTTTGACAAAGTGTTGGTGATGACCAAGGAGGAGAAGTTGCGTCAAAATCGTTTGCGCTTATTGCATGATATTTCCCAGCTTTTCTTGAGAATTGCAGACATCTCGGAAATTGTACAGGAGGAGAATCAAGGATGAGTGAAAAGAGAATCAAAATCGCTGCTCCCACAGGAAAAATGGGGGTGTTGTTGATTGGTCTTGGGGCGGTGAGTACCACCTTTATCGCTGGAGTCGAAGCCATTAAGAAGGGTTTGGGGAAACCGATTGGTTCCCTCACCCAGATGGGTACGGTCCGCTTGGGGAAACGAACCGAAAAGAGGATTCCCAAGATCGCCGAAGTTGTTCCCCTGGCGGGAATGGATGATCTTGTTTTTGCCGCCTGGGATATTTTTGAGGACGATGCCTACGCCGCTGCCACCAACTCGGGTGTGCTGGAAGCCAGTTTGTTGCAGGAGGTCAAAACCGAGCTGGAGGCCATTCGGCCCAGGAAAGCTGTTTTTGACCCTCGTTATGTGACGAGACTGCACGGCACTCACCTCAAGAAGGGGAAGACGAAATGGGATCTGGCCCAGCAGTTGGTGGATGAGATTCAGCAGTTTCAAAAGGAGAAACACTTGGACCGAATGGTCATGATTTGGTGCGGCAGCACAGAGGTGTTTATCGAGCGGAAGGAGGTTCACCAGTCTATAGAGAAGCTGGAGGCTGGGATGAAAAACAACGATGAGAACATCCCTTCCAGCATGATCTATGCCTTTGCGGCCCTGCAGCTGGGAATCCCCTTTGCCAATGGAGCCCCCAATTTGACCGTCGATATCCCGGCCTTCTCTCAGCTGGCGGAAGCGAATCAAGTACCTGTTTGCGGCAAGGACTTCAAAACAGGACAGACCCTCATGAAAACCATTCTGGCACCGGGGTTGAAAGCCCGACTCTTGGGACTCTCGGGTTGGTTTTCGACCAATATTCTGGGCAATCGAGATGGTGAAGTGCTGGATGATCCCGAATCCTTCAAGACCAAGGAAGAGAGCAAATTGTCGGTCCTGGAGCACATCCTTCAGCCCGATGTCTATCCTGAACTTTACGGCAACTTCTATCATAAGGTTCGGATCAACTACTATCCTCCTCGAAAAGACAACAAAGAGGGGTGGGACAATATCGATATTGTCGGGTGGCTGGGATATCCAATGCAGATCAAGGTTAACTTTCTTTGCCGCGATAGCATTCTGGCCGCCCCTCTGGTGCTGGATCTGGTGCTTTTCTTGGATTTGGCCAAAAGGGCCGGAATGGTAGGCATTCAGGAATGGCTCTCCTTTTATTTCAAAAGCCCCATGACGCTGCCCGAGTTATACCCTGAGCATGATCTCACTATTCAGCTGATGAAGCTGAAGAATACACTCCGATATATGGGCGGCGAGGAGCAGATCACTCACCTGGGACTGGACTACTATCAGTGAGACTGTGACCATTGTCGTAACCGGTGTTTCTTTTTGACATAGCATCTGCGACAATCAGTGCAATTCTTTTGGAACAAGGGAAATGTCTGTCGCCTATCTCACATTGCTGGGCCCGGAGAAGGACGAAGAGCAAGTCTACGAAATCAATTCCAATGAGACCGTAGTGGGCAGAAGCTCCGACGTGGACTTTCGCTTGGTCGATCTTTATATTTCTCGACACCATGCCAGGATTGTCAGGAAGAATGGGAAGTATCAGATCGTTGATTTAAACAGCACCCATGGCACTTTTATTAATGGCCAGCGGATCGAAGATCAAAGGCTTCGAGACGGGGACCGGGTGCGCCTGGGACGCAAGGAATTGCTTTTTAGCACCCGGCTCTCGGAGCTGAGGCCTTTCACCACGGCCGGAGATTTCAATAAGTCTCTGGCTCATTTCAACTCAGTGCTCGATTCCTCCGAATACTCAGGACTCTCCGATCTGGAGAAGATTAACTTCATCCTGGATTTCAAGTACCAATCGGGACAGCAGTTTTCCTCCGATGAGACTTTTGAACACATTCTGAGATCCGCTCTCAATATCAGCGGAGCCGAGAGAGGCTCTGTTTTTACACGGCAGAGCGACGACACCTTCCGATACGTCCTGGGCCTCAATGCTGAAAGCCATGTTCTGTCTGAATCGAACTTTCGAACCAGTCGCACTGTGGTGGCTCAGGTGGCAGACAGCGGCGATTCGGTCTTTATGACAGAAGGAATCGAAGGTGATCTTGCACAACAGCAGAGCATCTTGGAGATGCATCTCAGGGCCATCGCTTGCCTGCCTCTGAAGGGAATATCGGCTGAGTCGGATACCCCGGAACTTCTGGGAATCCTTTATCTGGACAGTACCAACACCATGCACGCATTGTCTGGTCTGGATGAAAAGATCCTCAACAAGCTGGCCGGGGAAGCGGGAAACGTGCTCGAGAAGCTGGAAATGATCAAAAGCTTCGAGGAGAGAAAGAAGTTCGAGCAGGAAATGGCCATAGCTTACGAGACCCAAAAAAGTCTTTTGCCTCACTCCCTGCCCGAATTTGGGAATTTTCGCATCCGCGCCTTCAGTGAGCCCACCCGTCACGTAGGAGGTGACTTTTATTATTTTTTCCAACCAACCCCGGATAAGCTCATTGGAGTCCTGGCCGATGTCTCCGGCAAGGGAGTCCCGGCAGCTCTGTTGAGTTCCATGCTGCAGGGAGCCCTGGACATGGAGTGTCGCACCGGGGTACCTCCCGAGAAGATGCTGGAGCGTGTGAATAAGCTCATGTGCGAGAGGTCAGCCTCCAATGCCTTCGTCACCCTCTTTCTCTTCTCCTTCGATGCCCAGGGTAAAGGAGAGTATTTGGGCGCCGGCCACAATCCCGTCTACCTTTACCGTGCTTCCACGGGTGAGATTGAAGAGCTGCACTCTGAGGGTTTGATCCTGGGTGCTTTCGAATCGGTTTCCTACAACTCCCGTCCACTCCAGCTGGATCCTGGAGATGTCTTGGTCGTCTATTCCGATGGTGTCACGGATGCAGAGAACCCTCAGGGCGAGATGTTTGAAGAAGAGAGATTTCTACAAGTGATCCAATCGAATGCGTCGGCTGGAGTCGAGGTACTGAAAGAGAAGATTCTGGAGGCCCTTGACCAATTCACCGAGGGAATGGCTCAGACCGATGACATTACCTTTGTGCTGATCGATGCGGGACAGGAGAAGAAAGGATTGAGTGCTGAGGACTGACAACAGCCGGCAGACCGGCTGAAATTCAAAATTCCAAATTCAAAAACCCAAACAAATTCAAAATCTCAAATTCCAAATTCAAAACGAATTCTTTTTTTCTATTTTCTGTTTTCTATTTTCTGTGCGCGAAGCGCACCATGACCGCAGACCAAACACCGAGAGCCAGGAAAATCTTGGAACCTGGAACCTGAAACACGACTCGTCATGCCCACATCGGACTCTCCCTGGCTGGATAAGACTCTTACCGATCTCCTCAGGGAGAACGTAGAGAAAAACCCCGACGCGCCCGCCATTGAATGGGAAGATACCACTCTCAGTTTCGCCGATCTGGATGTCCAAAGTGATCGATTGGCGACAGGATTAGCCGAACAGGGGATTGGTAAGGGCGACGTGGTCTCCTGTCAACTCCCCAATATCCCGGAGTTTCTCATCCTTCACCATGCGGTGTCCAAGCGCAGAGCCATCTTCAATCCTATTCATATGCCCTATCGAAGCTCGGAGATGGAGCATATTTTGGACTTTGCCGAAAGCGTCATGTTGGTGACAGGACCTCCGGTCAAGGGCTTTAGCTATGCGGAGATGGGCATGGATATTCAAAAACGCCGCTCTTCTCTTCGCCACGTCGTCTCCCTGGGAAAGGAGCAACCCCCGGGTAGCCTTTCTTTTGCAGAACTGGGTCAGAGTCCTGCAAGGGTGCAGGAGGAAGATCCGCAACCTCAGGATCCCTTTTTGATGCTCTTTACATCGGGCACTACCGCCAGTCCCAAAGCGACCCTACACACCCACAATATGCGCATGAGCAACTCCTGGTTTTGCGGGAAGGATATGGAGCTTCGAGAGAGTGATCGCATGCTCTGCTGTTCGGCTCTCAGCCACATGTGGGCGATTTTGAACTATTGGAGCAGCGTGATCTATGGCTGCCCTCAGGTGCTCTTGACAAGGTATCGCCCTGAGGCCTTTGTATCCACGGCCGCTCAGGGTCAGGCAACCGTGGTCATTGGAGCTCCTGTTCACGCCGTGGATCTTCTAGCCTCTCCCGACTTGAATCCTGAAGATCTTGCCAGCCTTCGACTCTTTGCCCTTTCCGGCAGTGTCTGTTCCCCGGATCTGGTTCGCAGGTTGAGAAACACCTTGAAAGGCTGCACACCGGTCGTTTTTTGGGGCATGACCGAAACCGGGGGCGGTTTCTACACCCGTGTTGATGATCCCCCCGAAGTGATCGAAAAGACGGCCGGACGGGTCTCAGGGGGCTGCACCATTGCCATTCACGACGACAAGGGCTCGCCCCTTCCCCCCGATCAAGAGGGGGATCTGGTCATTAAGAGTCCCTTTGGCATCCACAGCTATTTCAAAAACCCCAAGGCTACCCAGGAGAGTTTCACCGAGGACGGTTGGTTTCAAACCGGTGATTTGGCCAAAATCGATTCGGCGGGTAATGTGCAAATGTTGGGACGCCGTAAGGAAGAAATCAACCGGGGGGGAACCAAGTACCTACCCGAAAGCGTCGAGGAGGTGATTCGTCGTCATCCCGGAGTGCATCGGGTGGCCATCGTGGGCATGCCCGATGAACGATTGGGGGAACGGGCCGTATGCTTCGTGGTTCCGGCTCAGGGAAAAGCGCCCCCTACGCTCGAGGAACTGTGTGCCCTGCTGGAACAGGTTGGGATGGCAAAGTTCAAATGGCCTGAGCGATTGGAGATGATCGAGAGCCTCCCCATGACGCCCACAGGTAAGATTCAACGGGCAGTCTTACGGAACTCGCTACGCTCGAACAGTTAATAGGGCACCCACTCGTGGTAGGACGCAGTCAGAGCCGTGGGCTTTAGCCCACGGGCCTCTCTGGAAGTAGTTTTCAATCACAAAGCTCGTTCGGTTCGGGTCAGCCACTTGTGGCAAGCCACCGGCTGACCCCTACAGGCTCTATTTTCTATTTTCTACGAGCGTAGCGAGTTCTTCTCTGAATGTCAGGTTGGCCTCAATTTCCTCACGAGTTCTCCAAACGGGACGCAGCTCCTTTCGTGAAAAGAGTTGAAGCTGGTCTCCACGAAAGGGTGAATCCGGCTGTGAGGCATTTCCATAGCTCAGTAAGGCCTGAGCCCGAACCGGGTTGGAGAACTCCACAGCCATCACAAAGGAGTCTCCTGAGGCGGCTCCCCTCAAGCCCTGACCCAGGTCGCGGAAGCTGAGGGCTCGGAAGATGCCCAAGCTTTCCGGTCCTCCGTTGGCGGGAAAATCAAGGTCCCCCATACGGAGACGATGGATCTTTCCCCACTCCACGTCCAGTGCTCCATAATCGGTTTCCACTCGACGGGCCGCAGTTTCCAGTGCCTCAAGGGCAGCCGCCGGATCAGCCAGGCCGTCGGGCGTCTCCAGTGGGGAATCCTCGCTCCAGTTTCGGGCAAAGATATCGGATCCGGAGTGAGAACGGTTCCACTCCTGGACAAAAGCTTGAAACAGCACCGCCCCCTGGCTTTTGGCATCGGCGTTGCGGTCCCAGGAACTCAGAACTTGGGCAGCCCGGCGGACCCGATCGCGGCTGCTTTTTTGGGCAGCCGGAAGCAGGTCATCCAGGAGACGATCGGCTAATTCCATCCGGGTTGAATGTTTGTACTGGATCAGCTCCTCAAAGGTGATGCTTTCATCTTCCATCAACATGCGCGCCGAACGCTGGGCCCGCAAGCGCATCCTTCGAGGTGCCATGTAGCGGGGGAACTGGTTGGCATCCAGGACGGCCGGAAAAGTCGTCGTCCAGGGAGGATCGTTGGCATTTTGGAGCCAGCCGCTCTCGGGATCAATGACTTTGGGAAGTTCGTCATAACCATGAGTTTCGGTCCAGAGTGTTTCTGAAGTATCACCGGGGACGATCCCCGACCAGTCCCAATCTCCTGCCGGGCGCACGGGAGTGATCCCCCCAAAAAGATGCAGGATGTGGCCATCCCTGTCCGCATACATGACCGTGAACATGGGAATTTGCAGACTTCTTAGCACGGCTTCAAACTGCTCGAGATTTCTGGCCTGTACCATATCCCACCACTGGGCCAGCATCCCCGATTGTTCGAGCCCTACAAGACGCAAAGCAAGGGCCTTTCCATTCTTCTCGGCAATCACAGGGCCGTGAATGGACTGTCTTAAAACGAGCTTCTCTTCTCTCAGGGTACCGTCCTTCTCCCTGACCTTGAGAATCTCCTGGGAAGTCTCAAACTCCCGGACGCGGCCGTCCCAACGGTATCCGCCCTCAGCAAGCGTGAGCTCGTAAAGGTCATCGCCATCATGGGCGTTGACGGTGTGAGTCCAGCCCAGGTAGTCGTTAAAGGCGATCCCCAAAATCGGAATCCCGACCAATGCTGCCCCGTAAGCATTGACTCCTGGTGCAACCAGGTGAGTCTCGTAAAACAGATAGAGATCGGACCAGGGTAAGTGGGGGTTGGAGAGCAGCAGAGCGTTACCACTGGCTGATCGCGAAGGTCCAATGGCCCAGCCGTTAGAACCCCCGGTCTCCCGGGTGAAGCGAGCAGATTGTCCAGGATTCCATTGCTGGTTGACCCTCTGAAGCAGCCCCGGACTGGTGACGAACGAAAAAAGAATGACCCGCTGACTGTGTGCCAGCACGTCTCTTCCATTTACCGGCAAAACCGGTTCCACTTCGTCCGAAATCTGATCGAGATGTTTCCTGGCGTAATCATTAATGCCCTGGGCAAAGGCATCCAGATATTGCTTCCATTGGATATCCTGTGCCTCATACCAGTCCTTGGCCCGTTTGGGAATACCCATCATGCGGACCCAACGGTCTCTGGCCAAATAGGCCTCACCCCAATACTCGGCTCCCCGTCCCCGTGCCTGGCCATAGAGTCGCAGAATCAGGTTTCCATGACTTTTGGCCTGAGCCCAGCCCAGCGCATAAAACAGACTACTGTTGTTGGTGGCAAAGATGTGGGGTACCCCCCATGTATCCCACAGAATTTCGGTGTGCTCCCCGGTGGCCTGATCGATTGGAGAGTTGCTGCATCCGGACAATCCCAGGACCAGAACCAGTAGGGCACTACCGTAAAGGAGAGGTGTTGAAAATCTCATCGCTCTTATGATTCCTTCGGTGGTTCTGAAAATCAAGCCTGCCACTCCTTGCCTCTTGACTCACTGTCTCTCCTTTAACTACTATGCACAGCTGTTACTCAATGGAAATGAGAATTTTGTTATGAAAGTTGCTTGGATTACCTGTCCAAAATGTAAGAAACGTTTCTATGTTGAGCTTCTGATGCTCAAGGAAATTCATCCGCTTACAGGCACGAAGCCGTTTTGTCGCTGTTGCTGGTGTCTGGCTGAATTCACGGCCAAGGAAGCGGAGCGCGTGGAAGTTTAGGACATTCGTTAGCTTACTTTTCTCACACCGGGTGCCGAGGTTTGCGAGCGGGTGTGAGGCAGAACCCCACTCCGGTAAACAGGAGGTGTTATGGCGAAGGATTTGCGTCAGTTTTTGGCAGAGTACGAACGGGACCATCCCGAAGATGTTGTCACCATTGAAAGGCCCATCAGTCTCAAACACGAGATCGGAATTTTGGTCGATCTCCTGGATCGTGAGCGCAAGTTTCCCTTGCTTCGCATCAAGAAACCCATTCTGTGCAATGGTGAGCCCTCCGAGTACGAGGTGATCATGAATGAGATCGGCTCACGCAGCAAATTAGCCTACGCCATGAATTCCACTTGGGAAACAGTCTCGCACGACTGGCGGCGGCTGGCCCTTGAAAACAAGCAAAAGCCAGTCGTTGTTGAGCGCAGCGAGGCACCGGTGAAAGAGGTGGTTTTGAAGGGCGATGATGTGGATATGCAGCGTTTTCCTGCTTATCAACCCTATCTCATGTTGCCCCATCCCTACATCTCGCTGGCCCCGATGATCACCTATCACCCGGAAATCCATGTCGACAACATGGGGATCCATCGAGGGGAGATCCACAGCAAGAACAGAATCGCCTTCCTGTTTTCTCCGGACAACCACAACTCCATGAATTTCTATAAGTACGAACAGGAGCACAAGAAGAACATGAAGTGCGCTGTGGTGGTGGGACTGCATCCGAACGTGCTGATGGCTTCTCAAACCAAGATGGGTTATCCGGAAAGCCATTTCGAGGTCTGCGGTGGACTGTTGGGCGAGCCGCTGCGGCTGGTCGCCTCTGAGACCCTGGGCGATGATTTCATGGTGCCGGCTGATGCGGAGATCGTTATTGAGGGTGAGATTCTTGCTATGAAGCGCACGGCGGAAGGTCCCTACAGCGAGTACACCCGCCACATTGGGGCCCAACGCTGGTCCCCCTATATGGAGGTGAGCTGTATTACCCAACGCAAAAAGCCATTGTGGTCCAATTATGCTATCGGGCGCAATCATGCCTTTCAGGGACTGGCCCGCGAGTTTAAGGTCTACGACATGGTCAAGCGTGTGGTCCCCCAGGTGACGAAGGTTTACCTGCTGCCCCATGCCGGAGGCCTTGACGGTCTAGGCTTTTGTTTTATCCAGATCAAGAAGACAGCTGAGGGCCAGGCCAAAACCGCCATTTACGCTGCCCTGACCGCCAATTATGGAATCAAACATGTGATTGTGGTCGACGATGACGTGGATATTTACGATGAACGCATGGTGTTTTGGGCTGTGGGCACGCGAGCACAACCGGATAAGGACTGGATCATTATTAAAGACGTGATGTGCAGCATCGTCGATCCCTCCATTGAGCACCATTGGGGCTCCAAGGCGGGGATTGACGCCACCCGGCCCGCTCCCCCCGAGCCCTTCCTGATTCCCACCATGTTCCCGGAAGAGGACATGAAGCGCATTAAGCTGACCGATTTTGTTCCCAAGGAACGATTGGATAGAATTCCGGACGCTTTCCGCAAGGTAGACCCAAAGGAAGGCACTCCGGAGAAAGTGCCGGTGGCGATTCCTGCTGAATCCAATCCCGGTTAAGCCGTGGGTTTCCTGGGTCTCTGCCCTGCGGCTCCGTCAGAGCCGTGGGCTTCAGCCCACGGGCTTAGTTGCCTGCTAGCTGATCGCGGTCCCAGACGATTTCGCCTCCCAGCCCGGTCATGATGACCTCCATATCGGGAATCTCTTCCACGGGGATGGTGAAATAGTCGTTCTCCAGCACCACGAAGTCAGCATACTTGCCGGGCTCCAGAGTGCCGAGTGTGTCCTCGGCAAGAATGTAATAGGATGCCCAGGTGGTGGTCATTTTCAGGGCGGTCACGCGATCAACCGCCTGCTCGGGAAGCAGGAGCTGTTTTTCACCGGTGGCACGATGGGTGATTTCCCGGGTGACCAGCATATGGATGGGTTCCCAGAAATCCGTGCCCCGGGCCTCGAAGGTTACCCGTAAGCCCTCATTGATCCAGGTTTTCACGGGCATGGCAAAGGGTCTGAGCTGCTCTCCGTAAGCGTCAATCAGCATGGCGGCATCGTTGAGATAGGACATGTTGACATTGAGCAGGATGTTGTACTCCTTGAGTTTGGCCATCACGTCTGGAGGAGTGCCCAAAAGTTGATTATGTTCCAGGGTGGTGCGAAGGCTTCTGATGTGATCCACCGATAAATTGGCTTCTTCCATCGCACTTTCCAGCATCTGGATGTAGAGTCTCGCTCCATGGCTAGAGGTGCCATGAACACCGGCTGGCCTCCATCCGTTCATCACGGCCGCCTTCACCACTTCCCAGGGTCGGGTTCCAGGAGCTGGGCAGCGCTGACGGCCCTTGAGCTCAGCAGAGGCATCCACATCGTCTCCCAGACAAATCTCCCACTGACTGGAATCCCAAACCTCGTTACACATTCCGGACAACCACATCATCTCGCCGCCTCCGGAGTGGTTGGTCCAGGGGGCCCCGGCTCCCTTGTAAAATTCGCGGAGCGATTTGAGATTCCAGAAATTTCCCCTCTGGGGTTCCTGGTAATAAGACAAGCGATGAGGCAATCTGTTTTCCCTGTTGAGCTTGTTGTAGGCCCTGACGACGGTGGGAAACAGAATGCGGGTGGAGACGGTGGTCATGCCCACCTTTTGCAGATCAAGCCCATACAGACGCAGTGCTTCAGCCAGCTTGGCCACCGGCTCATCCCTCCACCAGAAGGAAAAGGTAATCCCTTGAAGTTCGGGAACAGCCGCGTATCCGTCCATGGCCGATCCGGGCCGATTTTCCAAATCGGTGCTTTCCTCCCAGTCGGGGTAGACTTCTTTCATCAGTTTGATGGCCGCTTCGTTGAAAATTCCCGACTGCCTTGCATTAATCACCACGGGATGGTCGGGTACGGAACGATCCAACTGAATGGTCCTTCGATTGATTTCGCTTCCGTAAAGCCAGATACGATTGGTGCCGGGTAGATTGTCCGGCCCTTCGGTCAGCCTGACCGTGATCCATTGCCCTTTGGGTACGTTTTGCACCCGAATGGCGTTGAGGATCGACTCTCTGAGCTTTTTCGAGGTGGCTTCTGGAGAACTTTCCGCCACCACGGTGACCTGTACGCTCGGGTCCAGCAGGCCGACCTGCGGTCCGTACTTGGAGGCTGCGGGCCCGAACAGGTGGTAGTGAGTCTGAATCAGGCCAGGGATCACGGTTTTACCCCGTACGTCGATGAAACGAGTATTGAGTCCAGCCAGTTCCCTCATCTCGGCATCGGTTCCCAAGGCCATGATCTTGTTCCCTTTGATGGCCATACTCTGAAAGATGTGCCCGGGAGTATTGGGAACGATACTCCAGTCATCCATGGTGACAATCTTACCGTTGGTCAGGACCATGTCCGCATAGCCGTGTTGGGCAACCAGTTTGGGGATCTGCTGGGAAAGTCCGAACCCGGCCATCAGAAGTCCCAGGACGAACAAGGTCAGTGATCTCTTCATAACTATCCTCCTACTAGGGTTGATCGTACTTAGGTTGGGCTCATTTCTATCTCATTGAGGGTGATCCGTCAATGAAGATCCAGTATTTAGGATCCAGGAATGCTGAGTTTGTCTCTGCCCGGGAGAGGTGTAGCGTCGGTTCTCAGAACGGAAAGCGACCGCTTAGCGTCGTCCGCCGATCAGTCCGGAGCGCCACAAGAAGTAAAGCAGGGTGAGCAAGGTGCTGATGGCGGCGGCCACGTAAGTGAGAGCCGCTGCGTTAAGGACGCGATCCACGCCCTCCCGCTCCTGGGGCAGGATGATTCCATGTTCGACGACCAGGGCCTTGGCCCGGCGGGAAGCGTCAAATTCCACCGGCAGCGTGACGATTTGGAAAAGCAGTACCATTGAAAAAAGCACGGCGCCCACCAGGACCATGTTGGTGGAGGCCATAAACAGGCCGATCAACATGACGATGTAGCCGATGCTGGAACCGATTTTAGCGGTCGGGACCAACATCGAGCGCACCCAAAGAGGACCGTAGTGCTTGGCGTGTTGAATGGCGTGACCCGCCTCGTGGGTGGCTACCCCGATGGCGGCAATCGAGGAGGAGTCGTAAACACCCTCGGAGAGAGCCAGGGTCTTGTTGATGGGGTTGTAATGATCGGAGAGTTTGCCGGCAATTCGAACGATCTTCACATCATCGATACTGGCCGTGCGAAGGAGTTCAGCTGCTGCTTCAGCCCCGGTGATTCCCCGTGAGGATCGAACCTTGGAATATTTTTTAAAGTTGCTCTTCACCCTCCAACTGGCCCACAGAGAGAGGGCCAATCCGGGAGCTACGAACATCAAGTAGATGGGATCAAAGATCATGTTGGACTCACTTCCTTATTCGATACTTACTGATCATTTTAGTTGAGCAGGGAATGCGTTGTCGAGCTCCTGCTTTCGTACTGTCGTCCTTTCATGTATTTTCTTTAAGATCGAAAAGACTCGAAGTCAAGATTGCACGATTGCACAAACCAGGGAGGATCGGTGATGAAGGTGTTTAGGGCGCTCAAATTTCTTTTCTTCTTATTTATTTGCTTGTCGGTCGGTATCCTTCAAACGGGAACCAGCTCTGGCCAGGCAGCGGATGTTGTCGTTCTCAGAGGCGCCACCGTCATTGACGGCCTGGGGAATCCTCCTCTCAGAGATGCCGTCGTGGTCATTGAAGGAGATGAAATCACGTCCGTTTCCGGGGGCGGCTCCGATATCCCGGTTGGAGCCACTGTCCTGGACCTGACAGGCCGGTTCATTATTCCCGGGTTGATTGACTCTCATGTCCACTGGAGCAACTGGATGGGTGAGATTTACATCAACCACGGGGTGACCTCTCTTTTGGCCCAGGCCAATGTTTCCAAGGAGGAACGACTGGACTCTCAAACCAGCCTGAGCACTCCCCGGATTTTTCATACCGGAGGTCGCCCTCGGCTGTCGCCTTCCATGAGCCGAGAGGAGGTCCGGAAGGCCATTGAGGCCTATTTGAAGAACGAACCGGATGTTGCCTGGTTTCTGCAATTAAGAGAGAGCAATAAGGAAGTCTTTCGATGGGGTGCCGAGGAAGCCCATCGGGCAGGCTTGGCGGTCTTTAGCCATACCCAGGATGCTGCTGCAGCCATTGATGCAGGAATGGACGTGGCGGAGCACGTGTGGGGATTCTCATTCCCCTTGATGACCACTCAGGAGCTCGAGGATTTCAAGAAAGGCCGGTTTTTGCACTGGGCTTCCTACCTGGTACCGGGAAAGCAGTTGGATGACGTGATCCGAGAGGCGGTCGCGCGGGAGGTTTATCTGAATCCAACCCTGGTTTACGAATGGGGTTCTTTGAGCCCCAAAGCCCTGGAACGCGAACAAGAGGGCTACCTTTTGCTCAGTAACCCGGATCTGTCCTACTTTCCCGAGGACCTTGCCGGAATGCTGCTGCTCCGCCACCGCCAGATCAAGGGTTATTCTTCTCGCTATGAACACCTGCCCCTGGTAGCCCAGCTGTCCGATGGGGATCTGGAGACGTTCCAGGGTGCCAAGCGCAATGTGCAGCGATTGGTTCACCGCTATGTCGAGCTTGGAGGCAAGATCATCGCCGGCACCGATGCGGCAGCCGTGGCCATCCCCGGTCTGGCCATGCATCACGAAATGGAGCTTTTGGTGGAAGCGGGTTTAACCCCCATGCAGGCTCTTCAGGCCGGTACTTCCTGGGCAGCCGATATGTTTGCCGGTTTCCAGGGAGCCCGGGGAAACCAGAAGGTCGGTTCCATCCAGGCGGGCAATTTCGCCGACCTGTTGGTCCTCGAGGCCAATCCGTTGGAGGACATCGCCAACACCAAGAAGATCGAGCGTGTCATGAAAGGGGGGAAGTTCATCGAGTTTGGATACCATCCTGAATTTTTCACCTTCGAAAGTCCTCCCTTCGTCTCCATGTCTGTGCCGGAGCCGGAGATCAGTTCGATATTTCCCCATAAGATTGTTGAAGGCACGGGCAGTTTTGAGATGGTGATTGAAGGCGCTGGATTCGTGGGGAACTCAGTGGTCAAGGCGGACGGGATTTCCTTGAAGACGACGTTTGAGAGTCCACGGGAACTCAAGGCCGTCATCCCTGCCGAGATGCTGGAACGAGCGGTGCCGGACCGTTTTCGTTCTCCTGGCCCGGATCAGTACGTGGGGATCTTTGGAGATCGATCGCTTGCCATCACCGTCTTTAACCCGCCTCCTACCGGCGGTATGTCCGACAGTGTTTCCCTGATCGTTCAGGCCAAGTGGCACATTGAGTAAGAGCGCGCTTCGCGCGCGTTCCAGGTTCCAAGTTCCAGGTCAGGTTTGGGATTTGGAATTTGATGTTTCAGCGGGTCTTTTTCCCCTTTTTCCTCCTGAGTTCGTCCACTTCCTTTTTGAGTCGAGTGACCGTCCGGACGAGTTCGGGGAGCTTGCGCAGCAAGACGGTGTTTCGCTTCCACAAAGCGGCTTCCATCTCCGGAGTACCTGAGATCACTTTTCCGGCCTCCACCGATCGGGCCACTCCGGTCTGTGCGGTGGCCAGAACTCGATCTCCGATGGTGATGTGTCCCGCTGTTCCCACCTGACCCCCCAACATGACATGGTTTCCCACCCGGGTGCTGCCCGCCAGGCCCACCTGGCCGGCCAGAACGGTGTGCTGCCCAACCCGGGAACCATGCCCGATCTGCACCAGATTGTCGATTTTCGTTCCCTTCTCAATCCTGGTCTCGCCAACCGTAGCCCGATCGATACAGCTGTTGGCACCCACCTCAACGTCATCTTCCAGAACCACGATGCCTGACTGGGCCATCTTGTAGTAACTGCCGTCTGTTTGGGGCGCAAACCCAAAGCCGTCTGCGCCGACTATAGCGCCGTTTTGAAGAATGACCCGGTTTCCGATTTTGCAGTACTCGCGAATAACCGAGTTGGAATGGGCGATCAGGTCATCTCCGATCTCGGCATGGGGATAGATCGTGACGTTGGGGTAGAGGAGGGCATTCTTGCCCAGCTGCGCTCCCTCACCGATGACCACGTTAGCTCCGATGGAATAGTCCCCCTCCATTACCACGTCGTCGGCAATGCTTGCGGTGGGATGGATTCCGGGAATGGGTTCAGGGGGTTGGTAAAACAATTCAATGGCTTGGGCAAAGGCGAGATAAGGATTCTCGGAAATCAGGGTTGGAGTGGAGGTGGCTGGAGAATCAGCAGAAAGAATAATGGCTCCGGCCCGAGTGGATTCAATCTTGGGTAAGTATTTGGGATTGGAAACGAAAGTCAGATCTTCCTCTTCCGCCTCTTCAATCCCCGCCACTCCGCTGATCTCAACCTCTTTGGATCCTCGTAGTTCACAACCTAGTTTTTTGGCAATTTTTCCTAACTTCATGCCGCTTTTGGCTACTAGCCCGGACTATGCATAAATTCTCTACTGCAGCGACGAAAATCATCCGGCGTGCTGCACCGCCCGTGTTGCGCTCGGTCGGCCTCCTCAACGTACCATACAGTACGTTTGCGGGGGCCTCTGTCGCGCGTGGCGCAACGCACTCAGGTCGTCGCTTTCGTCGCTTCGTGACAAGAACCTATGCATAATCCGGGCTTGAGGAAATACTTCAGGTAAGAATGATAACTTGAGACCTAGGGCGTTGGAAAGACTTGTGATTTTCGGAGGGCCCGCTCCCACACAGAAACATGGCTCAAGCGGCTCGATCGGCTCGCGCTGTCGGCAAGGTTAGTTCCGCGGTTTTTCTCAGCCGTATACTGGGGCTGGTGCGGGATCAGGTCTTCGCCAAGCTCTTTGGGGCCGGACTCTATAATGACGCCTGGCTGGTAGCTTTCCGCATTCCCAACCTTTTGAGGGATCTGTTTGCGGAAGGCGCTCTCAGCGCTGCCTTTGTTCCCACCTTTACCGATTACCTGCACAAGAAGGGCCGAACCGAGGCCTGGCTTTTAGCCAACCTGGTGTTGAGCGCATTGCTGGTCCTCTTGGGAGCCTTCACGCTGGCTCTATCGGTTTTCTCAGAGTCTTTCGTGTATTTGCTGGCGGCCGGCTTCGCCGACGTTCCAGGAAAAGTCGAGATAACGGCCGATCTCTTGAAGATTCTCTCACCCTTTTTGATGTTGATTGCCCTGGCTTCCGTGGGCATGGCGATTCTGAACACCCTCAATCACTTTTTCATTCCCGCGTTGGCTCCAGCGCTTTTCAACGTGGCCCTGATTTTGGCAGGAATTTTTCTAGCCCCTCAGTTCGAGAAGTGGGGAATCCTGCCGATTCATGCCATGGGTGTGGGGGCGCTGGTGGGAGGTCTGCTTCAATATGGCCTGCAGCTGCCCCTCATGCGCCAACACGGCTATCGCTTTCGTTTTCGCATAGACCTGGCCCACGAGGGGGTGCGGAAGATCGCCCGCCTGATGGCTCCCGCTATTGTGGGAGTGAGCGCTGTTCAGATCAACGTTCTGGTCAATACCCAGATTGCTTCCTTTCTTCAGGAAAATGGTCCGGTTTCCTGGTTGAGTTACGCTTTTCGGATTATCTATTTACCCATCGGTCTGTTCGGAGTTGCGGTAGGTGTGGTCAATCTCCGGGACGTCTCACTCCTGGCCACTCAGGAGAAGTGGGAAGAATTAAAGGAGACGGTGGCCCATTCCATTAAGCTCATTTCCATCTTGGCCATTCCTTCAGCAGTGGGGCTGATGGTCCTGGCTGTGCCCATCGTCCGTGTGCTTTTCGAGAGAGGGGGGTTTACCTCAGCGGACACCCTCTACACGGCTTATGCCGTGATTTTCTACTCCCTGGGGCTGTTCGCTTATAGTTGCATCAAGGTCTATGTGCCGACCTTCTATGCCTTAAACGATACCCGTACCCCGGTTCGAATCAGTATGATGGCCGTGGTGGGCAACCTTTCCTGCAATCTCATCCTGGTCTTTTTTATTCTTCCCGAGGAGTACGCATACGTGGGACTGGCTTTTGGAACGGCCCTGTCCGTTACCTTGAGCAGCATCTGGCTGGGCAGAAGCCTCCAGCGCAAACTGGGATCCTTTCAAGACTACCGTGTCATTCCCACTTTATTGAAGGCGTTGGCTGCTTCAATCGTGATGGGAGCGGTGGTTTACTTTCTCAACCAGTTCTTTGAAGGATTTTGGATGGAGACGGATTTGTGGCGGGAACTGGTGGCCTTGACCAGTTGCATCCTGGTGGGGATCGCCGTCTACTTTGGATGCTGTTTGCTCTTGCGCATTGAGGAGATCCATCGTCTCTTTCGTCGCCTGAAGGGGTAGCCGGGACTATGCAGGATAGGGCATTTCGAAATTATCTGAATTATCTGCAGGTGGAAAGAGGGTTGGCCTCCAACACGGTGGAGGCTTACCGCAGGGATCTTGGCGAATTTCTTTCTTTCGTCCGCTCTCGGAAATGGACCCTGGCAGGAGTCAAAAAGCAGGAGCTGGCCGCTTACATCCAGCATCTCTATGGAACATTGTCTGCTCGCTCGGTGAGGCGGAAGATCGCCAGTCTGCATTCTTTTTTCCGGTTTCTTCTGCTGGATGGTTATCTTCAGGAAGACCCCTCCGAAACACTACAATCTCCCAAGGTTTGGCGCACCCTGCCCGAATATCTCAGTGAAGACGAGGTCGACCGGCTTCTTGAGCAGCCCGATCTGAGCACATCCTACGGCTTGCGTGACCGGGCCATGCTGGAAGTGCTTTATGCGACAGGGTTGAGGGTCAGCGAACTGGTGGGCATTCGTTTGGAGGAGATCAATTTTGAGTTGGGTTGCCTGAGGACATTCGGTAAAGGGTCTAAGGAACGCATTGTGCCCTTGGGGGGATCGGCGGTGAGGTTTATCCAGCAATACCTGAAAGAGGCCCGGCAGCACTTTTTGCGCAAGCGCCGGGCAAGTCCATTTTTGTTTGTGACCCAGCAGGGACATTCAATGACGCGTCAGTACTTCTGGATGCTGGTGAGGAAGTACGGAAGAAAAATTGGAATCGAAAAGAAGATCAGTCCTCATATGCTGCGGCACAGTTTTGCCACCCACCTGTTGGATCATGGTGCCGATCTGCGAGCGGTTCAGATGATGCTGGGCCACGCCGACATTTCAACCACACAGATCTACACCCACGTGAGCCGCGAGCGCCTCAAGAAGATTTACGCAAGATACCATCCGCGCGCGTAAGCTCGCATCTGGGGACAGGCCCAGAATTCTGGCGTAAACCCTTGTATTAAAAGGATAATTCTTGGGGCTGGCACCGAACTCCCCCACCCCGCTTCGCAATGAGAACCTATGCAAACTCGTCTGTGGTCTGCGGCTGTGGTCTACCGTCAGGGGGTCAGGCGGTCAGGGGGTCTGCTTCTTTAAGCTCATCCTCCACCTTTTCCAGCTCCGGCTTGGCCACAAGTTCGCTGCGCTGAAGCTGGCGGGAAGTTCGATCGATCCAGGTGACCTCGGGGATGTCGTCTTTGGCGGGGACCCCTAGTTCCTTGAAGCGCCTGGCTTGTACGAAGACGCGCTGCTCAAACGATCCGGCGGTTTCGTTATAGGACTGAACCGCTCGATCCAGATGGGTTCCGAGGCGGGCAAAGTGGTCGGCCAGCTTGAAAAGCCGGTCATAGAGTTCCTTTCCCATAGCTGAGATTTCTTCGGCGTTATGGCCCATTTTTTCCTGCTTCCAACCGTAGTCGACCGCTTTGAGCAGGGCCATCAAGGTGGTGGGTGTTGCCAGGATCACCTTCTTCTGGATGCTTTTTTCCAGGAGGTCGGGATTGTGACGAAGGGCCTCACTGAAGAGACTTTCCAGGGGAATGTAGAGCACCACGAACTCGGGGCTCCCTTCCAGCTGGTCCCAATAAGCCTTGCTGCCCAATAGAGTAATGTGGCGCTCCAGGTGCCGGGAGTGATCGGTCATCAGACTCTTTCTCTTCTCCTCATCCTCCGTTTCGACAGCCTGCAGGTAGGCATCGAGCGGCGTCTTGGCGTCGATCACGATTTTACGCTGGTTGGGAAGATAGACGATCAGATCGGGTCGGAGACGAGAGTCCTCTCCAGGTAGCGTTTGCTGAGTCTTAAAGTCACAGTGTTCCACCAGGCCGGCCATTTCCACGACCCGTTTTAGACTCATTTCTCCCCATTTCCCCCGGACATGGGAAGAGCTCAAAGCCTTGGTCAGATTGCCTGTTTCCTTTCTCAGCTGACTCTGGGTCTGCACCACGTCTTCCAGGTACTGGCGCAATCCTCCATAGGCCTGCTCGCGCTTCTTCTCCATTTCGAGGGCCTGCTTTTCATGTTTTTCAAGGGCCTGTTTCAGGGGGTTTACCAACTCCTGGATGGCCTGTTGCTTCAGAGCCAGTTCTCCCTTGGCCTGGGTCTGGAACTTCTCCAGAGTGGCGTTGGCCATTTGCACAAAATTCTGGTTGTTGCGGACCAGGGCCTCGTTGGCGAGAAAATGAAAAAGCTCACGCAGTTTGTTCTTGAGAAGCAGGAGCAACAGGGCCTGAGCAACAATAATCCCCAATACCAATACGATGATGGTCGTAAAATCCATGACTTGATGCCTCTCCGGCGCAGCACTACGCCGTGTACTTACGACTTGTAAAAGGAAGTACTCTACTCAGAATACGGCTGGAGTCTGACAATCAGGTGGGAAAACAGATGGGGGAATTACAGCTTTTCCAGGAAATCGCCCATCAGCTCGCCCACCCGATCGGGCGCTTCAACAGGGGTCATATGTCTCAATCCTGGCAGCACGTGGAGCTCGGAGTTAGCGATGTTCTGGTGCAGGTATTCTGCCATGGCAGGGGGTGTGGCGGGATCTTCCGAGCCCACCAGGATCAGGGTGGGGCAGTCAATGCGCGACAGTCCCTCTCGAGCGTCGAACTGGCCCAGAGCCCGACCGGCAGCTGCGTAACAGGAGGTGTCATTGGCAAGCAGTGTCCCCACCACCATTTCCACCCGATCCGGATGCTCATCCGGGAAGCTATCGCTGAACCAGCGGGACATATTGAAAGAAATAACCGGTTCCATTCCTTTGGTTTCAGCGTTATGGGCTCTTTTCTCCCATGCCTCGGGAGCGTCTTCTCCATACCAGGCAGTGGTGTCCGCCAGGATCAAGCCGTCCAGTTTATCGGGGTAAGCAACGGCATAGGCAATGGCGGTGTTTCCTCCCATGGAGAGTCCGGCCACGACCGCTCGATCCTCCCCCAGATGCTCGATCAAAGCTCGCAGATCAGCGGCTAAATCTTCAACGGTCCAGCCGGTAGCAGGTTTTTCCGAGTTGCCATGCCCTCGAGCATCCCAGGTGAGAACCCGGCCATGATTCTCTAAAGCGGGCCGAATCGGCTCGAAGATTTTGCCACTCATACCCAAGGAATGGCCGAAGGCGATCAGTCGACCCGAACCGGTGATCTCATAGTCCAACGTGAGGCCGTTGACTTGTGCTTTCACTGTGAGTCGATCTCCTTTGTCTTGACCGTACCATGGATTTCGATGATTGACAATTGTGCTGGATGTGACTAACTTCTGGCGCTATGAAACAGCTGATCCAGCTGCGCATCAACGGCCAGGCCTATGAAGAAGAAGCCGAGCCGCGGATGCTTCTTGCCTTCTTCTTAAGAGAAACGATTGGGCTGACCGGCACCCATGTGGGATGTGTGGTGGGAGAATGCGGTGCTTGCTCGATTCTTCTGGACGGCCGAGTGGTCAAGTCGTGTCTTCTTTTTGCCGTCCAGGCCAATGGTAAAGAGATCACGACCGTGGAAGGGTTGGCTCAGGATGGCGAGTTGAGTCCCATCCAGGAAGCCTTCGTGAAGCACTATGCTCTTCAGTGTGGCTACTGTACCTCCGGAATGCTTCTGGCTGCTCATGCCCTGCTCACCCGAAATCCCGATTCCAGCGAGGAGGAAATTCGTCGAGGACTGGCGGGCAATCTGTGTATGTGTACCGGCTACACCCAGATCGTGGATGCGGTGAAGGCGGCGGCAGGGGAGTACAAGAAAGTATGACCGAGACTCAATATATCGGGAAGAAGATTCGGAGCAAGGAGGCCCCGCGCCATGTCAGTGGAGGAGGACAGTTCGTCGATGACGTGAGTCTTCCCGGGATGCTGCATGCGGTCGTTCTTCGCAGCTCCTATGCTCATGCCCGGATGGGTCACATCGAAACCCGGGCGGCCCTGGAGGTCCCCGGAGTTGTTGCCGTTCTCACCTCCGAGGAGGTGAAACGGACATCGCGCCCCTTCAAGCCGGGTCGATATTCAGCCGGTCTGCAAAAGCCCATTCCCGAGTACGCCACTGCCGTGGACCGGGTCCGTTATGTAGGAGAGCCGGTGGCCATGGTGGCCGCCCGCAGCCGCGCTGTGGCCGAGGATGCGCTGGATCTCATCTCTGTGGAGTACGAACCTTTGCCGGCAGTGGTGGATCCTTGGGAAGCCATGGAACCCGCCGCACCCCTTCTTTTTGACGAGCTGGACTCCAACGTGGCCTGGAAGGGTGCCTTGTCTTACGGGGATGTGGATGAGGCTTTTCAATCGGCCGATCAGATCGTTCGGGAAAAACTGAAAATTCATCGCTACAGTTCCACGCCTTTGGAGTCCCTGGCCTGTTTGGCCTCTTTTGACGATGCCAGCAGCAAGTTGACATTGTGGTGCAATGGGCAGAATCCGGAGGTTCTCTATGATGCCCTTGGGGAAGCGTTGGACGTGCAGGATGTCCGGGTGATCCTACCCGATATTGGGGGAGGCTTCGGGCAGAAGATCCACCTGATTCGTAAGTATGTCGTACTGACAGGTCTGATGTCGGTGAAGACGGGGCGACCCGTTAAATGGATTGAGGACCGCACCGAACACATGATGGCTGCGGGTCAGTCCTGCGGGATGGAGTTTGATATTGAGGCGGCCGTCAAGAAGGACGGAACCGTTTTAGGTCTGAAGATCCAGGAGGTGGATGATGTTGGGGGATCCGTCAGCACCCTCACCATTCACTTCACCAACAAACTGAATAATCTATTCAGTACCTACAAGGTCAAGAACTTTCGTCTCGAGGGCCGCTCCGTGGTGACCAACAAATGTCCTGTAGTCCCTAACCGAGGCATCGGCAAACCAAGCATGTGTTTCATCTGGGAACGCATGATGGATCGAGTAGCCCAGGAGCTGGGGATGAGTCCGGTTGAGGTGCGTTCAAAGAACCTGGTTCCGACCAGTGAATTTCCCTATACGGCGCCCAACGGAAACGTTTACGACAGCGGTGACTATACCCAGTTACTGGAGAAAGCAGTCAAAAAGCTGGAATATGAGAAGCTTCGCAAAGAGCTGAAGCAAAAAAGAGAGAAAGGGAAGTACCTGGGGGTTGGCTTGGTCATTGGGCTGGAACCCGGGGGAAGAAACGCGGCCAGGGATATGGCCATCTTTCCCGATGTGAAGGAGCTGCCCGGGGCCGGTGGAGTCGAGGGTGCCACCATCAAGTTGGAAAGAAACGGAAGTGTGACCGTATTTCTGGGAGCACCCAGCTGTGGTCAATTCCATGAAACCACCACAGCCCAGGTAGTGGCGGAGAATCTCGGTCTTTCACCGGACAACATCAGTGTTGCTCCCCGCTTCGATAGTGAAGTTTCTCCCTGGGGGGTTGCTTCATCCAATACGGGCAACAACTTTCATCTTTACGACATCGGGGCCGTACACGGTGCCTCTCTGAAGCTGCGGGAGAAAATCCTCCAGCTCTCGGCCCACCTGCTGGAGAGCTCCCCCCAGAAACTGACCATCGATGACGGCATCATCTCCATCCAAGGTTCTCCCGATAAGACCTTTACCTTCAATGAGTTGGGTAAAATCGCCTATGGCAATCAGTCGTTGATACCGGAGGGACTGGAGGCGGGTCTTCAGACCACTTACTACTACAAGTTCCCTCATGCTCAACCCTTCATGGTTCCCGATAAAGAGGGTCGAGTGCGGGCTCAGTTCACCTTCTCCGCAGCGGCCCACGGGGCTGTGGTGGAGATCGATACGGAGACGGGTCGGGTTAAAGTGGTGCGCTACATTATCGTTAGCGACAACGGCACCATCATCAACCCGGACGTGGTGGATGGCCAGATCTATGGATCGGTGGCCCATGGCATCTCGGTGGCTCTTGGAGAGGGATTCGTCTACGATTCGGACGGACAGTTGCTCACTGTGACCCTGACCGACTACTCAAAACCAACCGCCTGTGAGACGCCAAGGGTCGAGATCGAACACGCTCCGGTACCCTCTCCCTTTTCCGTTCTGGGCCAGAAGGCGGCTGGAGAAGGGGCCGCCATCCCCTCACCGGCCGCCATCGCCAGTGCCGTTGAGGATGCCTTGCAGCCCTTTGGCATCAAGATCAGGGAATTGCCTCTCTCCCCGGAAGTCATCTGGCGTCTGGTCCATCAGGGAGAGCGGTGACTCCAAAGGCGCTGACGGCCTACGTGGAAGGGCCGATTTTGCCATGTCCGATCCACTTTCAGGAGCCTTCTTTGCCGCACTAGCCTCGACATCCTGGGCAGCAGGAGCCTGCTTTGCTCGTGTGGGTATGCAGCAGGTGGGCTCGCGTACCGGCACTTTTATCTCTCTGGCGGCAGGTTTTGTCATCATTTCCGTGGTCGCCTGGAGCATGGATTCCCAGGCTCTGTTTGCTGTCACCCGGTCCTCTATTCTGTGGTTCGCCCTGCTAGGTTTGATCCAATTTCCGGGAGGGCGCTTCTTGAACTACACGGGAATTCGCCTGGCGGGTGTGGCGCGGACCACCTCGATTTCCGGGACCAGTCCCCTTTTTGCCGCCCTTTTGGCCATTCTTTTCCTGGGGGAGCAGGTCACCTCTTCGATTGTGTTAGGGACCCTGGCGGTTGCCGCGGGGTTGGCCCTGGTGATGAGTCAACGAGGGGCCTTTCCTTTGACGCAGAGCCAGGAGGTGCAGCCCAGCGGGACCAGGCGGGTGGCTATAGGACTCCTTTGTGCGGTAGCCGGGGCGGCCGCCTATGGAACAGGCCATGCCATTGCTCGACACGTCGTCACCCGAGCGGCCCCGGCTCCGGTAACGGCAACTTACACTCTGTTCTTCGGAATGCTGTTTCTCCTGGTGATCTCGGTGCCTCACCTCAAAAGGGACCTGCGGGCACCCCGATGGGCCCTGATCATGATGATTCTGGCGGGAGTCTGCTCGTCCTTCGGCATTTTCCTGATGTATACAGCTCTGGCCAGAGCACCGGTGATGTTGGCTTCACCGATTGTGGCGACCTACCCTCTGATCGCCATGACCTTTACCCACATTTTTTTGCAGCGATTGGAGCGGGTGACCCTTCGCATGTTCCTGGGAGCCATCCTGGTGGTTGTGGGGATTACCTTTGTTGTCCTGGGCCAGGCGTAAGTGTCCCGCCACACATGCCAGGGTATTCATGGGACGAGACACTAGTCTCTTCCGATATGCGATTCGGTGGCTTCTGTAATGTAGTGAACCATTGCCGTTTCGCTGATCAGTCTCTGCTCGGCAAGTTCGGAGGCCACCCGGGCCACGCAGCTTACATATCGGGCATGAGTCAGCTTTTCATCGGGACCGAGAATCCCATATTTTTGGCCTTCTGAGGCTCGCCTTTTCCAGGCCTGCTCAATCGTTTCCCGGGTATCCCGAACGTGGTTGTGATTCATATCCAGGGGACGGCCTCGGCTGTCCAGGGGTTCCAGCCACTCCTCGTCAAAGTCGGGCAGGCCCAAACCGTATCGGATACGTTTTTCTGCCAGCAGGGGAGTGGTGTCGGCATTGATGGGAAACCGAGGGGTCTCCAGATAGGGCGCAAAACCGGTCCTCCCGGGCCGCGAGACACCCGGGGGGAATTCATAATAGACCCCGGTGGGGCAGGCGATCTCCGGCAGGGACACGGCTGGATTCTCGAGTTGTCCGTCCCTGTCGATATCACCCAGATTGTAATCATCGGATCGGGTGGGACCGGGCTCGATACCCTGTTCCACCCATTCATCCAGAACATCGATCAGGACGTCGAAGATTCCGCTCAATTCCAGATTCTGGCTCCAGAGTTCCGAAGGCCACTCATTGCCGGCGTCGGCGTGGCTCATTCCCACGATTTCATAGGTTCGGCTCTTCTTGCCCAAGCCCTTTTGGTTGAGCAGTCGTGCGTTTTTCCGCTTCATGAAGAGATAATCTCCGGCCACGAAGTCTGCACCCACATAGGCCTGGTGAACTACATCAAACTGTGCGGCAAAAGCATTGCGGTGAGCTTCATCAAAGTGCAGGTGATCCTGCTCGTCCCTTTCGACGTGGAATCGCCCGGAGGGGCCTTCCACACGCTTGAAGTGGATGGTGGGCATATACCAGCCGCCGCCAGGGTCATCACAAAGCAGACCGTCAAAGATGCGCTCTCCATTGGCAAAGGAATTGGCTCCGGGAGCGTAGTTGAAGAGCCGTCCCAGACTGGCACCGGCTGATTTTCCATAGAAGTAGGTGCGATGGGGTTTGCGTCCCAGTTCCCCTTGAATGAGGTTTTCAGCGATTTCGGTCCAATCTCGGATCAAGCCCGCATGATAACCAAAGCTTTTCCCCTCCAGGACGGTTCCATCGTCCAAGGTGACCTGCTCACTGGCCCCGTTTTCATGCCGAGCGGCCGGGCGACTGGTGTAGGCGACGGCATATCCCTTATCGATCATCAGTCCGGCAAAGGAATTGTCTCCCATCAAGGGGTTGTACTGATTGGGTTTTCTGGGCTGAAGTTCGCCCACAGAACCATAGGAACTCATGCCATGAACCAATACGAAGAGCTTGCCATTCCAGTCCCGATCGGACTTTGGAAGAAATAGCGTGATACCGCTGCCCTTTTCCGCGTGGTAGGTCCCAATGCCGTGGAAGTAGGGTCCCAGGTTTCCCCGCTGTGCAAAAGCGAACTCGGGAAGGTCGGTCAGCATCTCCAGGCGCGGACGCCCGATGACCGTGTAGCCGGCGATGGTTCCGCTGATCCCGATCTGGAGACGCCGGTAACCTGACCCGTAAGCGTTACTAAACTCCGGCTCCTCAACAACGCTGCAGGTCTCGGGCCCGACTGGCGAACCGTGAACGATTTGGCCAGGACCGATATAGGCGTTGCAGTCCAAATCCAGAGGTGTCGATCCCAACAGGGTGGGCGCACTCAGGATCAAGATGAGCCAACCGCCCATCAGGAACTGTGAAGAAATTCGACGAGTTTTTGTTTGGGGCATGTGGGGTGATCCTTTCCAGAAGCTTACATTACTCTCTAACACGATTGACCTGTTCATTCAACCGGTCTACTCCTCATTGTCCTGGACCATGGCCAGGGGAGGCTGACCTTCCAAGACCCTTTGCATATTCCGGTAGGCGAACTCGGCGCGGCGGCACCAGGTGTTCCAGGTGGTTCCAGCGCTGTGAGGTGTGACCACCACGTTTTCCATTCGAAGCAGAGGATTGCCCTGTTCGACCGGCTCCTTTTCGAAGACATCCAGGCCGGCACCGGCGATACGGCCTTCCTGTAAGGCCTCAATGAGTGCCCCCTCTTCCACCACAGGTCCCCGGCTGGTGTTGATCAAGAGAGCGGTTGGCTTCATCAGGGCCAGGCTCTCCCTGTTGATCAGGTGATGGGTTTCAGGGGTGAGGGCGGTGTGGCAGGAGACGATGTCCGAGGAACGAAACAATTCTTGCAGGGAAACTCTCTTGACCTTGAGCTCCCGTTCGCGGGCCGGTTCCAGTGGGTATTTGTCGTAGTATTGGACCTGAGCGTCGAAGGCCTGAACCCGTTGGGCCACCTTCCTTCCAATGTTTCCGATTCCCAGGATACCGATTTGCTTGTTTGCCATTTCAAAGGTGTTGAACCCGTCGATGGGTTCTCTCCAGCGGCCCTCCCGGGTGGCTCTATCGGCCAGGATGAGACGTTTATAGAGGGATAGCATGAGCAGTACGGTATGGTCGGCTACGGTCCAGGAGTTGGCGCCCCCGTTGTTGGCACAGGGTATCCCTAACTTGTGCAACAGAGTGAGGTTCATGCGGTCGTATCCTGCCGCCAGAAGCTGGACCAGACGAAGTTTGGAGGCCGCTCTCAGCAAACCATCGTTTACCCCTGCCCGGTACACCATCAAGAAATCAGCGTTTTGGACCGCCTTCATCTGGTCCTCCTCACAGAGATTGCCCTCAACCTCGGTGATGGTGAAACCCTCAGGTGCGCAGGAAGTAATCAGGTCCACGGTCTTCTGGTTCAATCCGTGAAGGAACACCACTTGGGCTTGGCTCATGGGGCCCAGTATATTCCTGAAGCCCCAATGCGGCCAGCCTGGGAGAAGGGTCCAGCAGAAGTTCAAACTGCTTGACTATGCCTCTTTTCAAACCTAGACTGGATTCATTAAAAACCGCATGCAATTGGGTGTTAGAGGAAGTTTTCCGAGTGCCTTTGGATCTGGAAGTTCAATGTTCACAACTATGGGTTCGCCCCCCGCTAAGAGAAGGAGAGGTGATATGCAAGGAACAAAAAATCGGCGCTTTGCTCTGCTCTTATCCATTGGGGTATGGCTTTTGTGCACCTCAGGACTCACCCACTTGAGTGCAGCGGCTCCTCTAGATCAGGATTGCAGTAGCTATATCGGTCCCGCAGTGCTGGTTCACGGTAAGAGCGTTGGGCCCAAAACCTGCAATATTTCTCAGGAGAAACAGATTCACAATGTTCACGGCGTGCCCTATCGGCGGCTAGAAATCGGGGTCAGTGGCACGATCGTGGGATACACGGCCAAGGAGGCTCCGCGCGTCGAGATGCTGACCGATGTCCCTGAGTTCACCGCCCAGCGGGGCAACCTGGGACCTTATTTTCACGGCATTGGGACCTACTTCGCAGAGAAGGGAAGCGGTCTCACGCTGTTTCTGCCGGGGGCCTCTGACGACTGGAATGGAAAGCTCTTTGTACTGATTCACGGCTCTGGTTCCTACGGCACCGTTGGTGATCTGATTTCCAGAAAGCCCAATCAGTACAATCCCTTAATGGGAGAAAACTCCTACGCCGGCTTGATGATTGATAAGGGGTATGCGGTCGCCTACACCAGCCGTCCAGCCTCCAGGGTGGGATCTGCGGATGAGGAGGTAACCCTGGATGGTGGTGAGGTGACTTTGGGTGGCCGAAGTTACGGGTATCATTTGGGCATCATTCGAGACTGGACACAGATCGCTAAAAATCTCCTCGAAGCCCAGCTCGGCAGCAAACCGTCACGAACCTACCTCTACGGTCATTCAGCTGGCGCCAGTCTGGGACGTCTCTTCAATTATGCCCCCGGGCGAAACCTGGACGCCTATGGGGAGAAAATCTTTGACGGTATGTTGTTGGACGATGCGGGTGGCGGCTGGTATTGGCCAACCCAGTACTTTGTCCGCACCCAGGACAGTGGTGAGCAGTTTCTCCTGAAGGAGGATGATCGAGATCACCTGGAATTTGATCAGGCCCATCGAGACAACTTTGCGCTCCAGCTGGATATCGTGCACCAGGCCTATTCCGGCGGCGGGTTTGTAGTGGGAGAGTATCTTTCCGTCAAACGAGAAAATGCGCGCCTTCTGGGCAAGAAGGGATTGGGGGCAAAGAGCAGAACCTACGAAATCATTGGGGTCAGCCACGGTGATGCCGGAAGCGTCTGGCCATCAGAGCTCTACTCCCAAAATCTGGACTTGAGCGGAGTCTATGACTCCTTGATTGATGTTCTGGACCAGTGGGTAGAGCAGGGAATCGAACCTGGCCCGACGCGATCCGACGACTACCAGTTGGGTGACGCCAACGGAGACGGACAGCTGGAAAATCCAGCCGTCGCATTGCCTGAGATCGCCTGTCCGACGGGGGTCTATTATGAATTCCCACCCGGTGTTTTCCGACCTGGGCGCACCGGCTTTACCCCCTATTTGAAGACCCCTCAGCGTCCTGTCAATGCCGACACGACACCCCTTCCACCCGACTTTGAGGAAAACTGGCTTGAGCCTCTGGACAGCCGGGGATACCTCGTCGACATGAACAAGAACCATGTTCGGGATACCCGGCCGAGTATGACCCAGGCCTGGCGGCGAAGGGCCAGAGAAGGGGAACGATATGGCATCTTGGGTCCTGAGAGGGTATTGACTCATGACCGATACGTGAGCTGCGTCTCCAGAGTTGCATCGGAGCTTTTGGATCAGCGACTGATCAGCGAAAGCGCGATGCTTCATTACATTCAGGCGGCCATAGCGTCCGACATTGGAAAAGAGACCTCGGCGAAAGCAGAAAGTCCTTTTATTGGACAGGACCCACGTTGAGGAATAAGCTCAGCGCAATCAAGGAAATTGCGAGAAATTTTTTCGATCCACAAAAAATGGAGGCATTTTTGATGAACAAGAATCACTTGCACTATCGATACGCCATCGGGTTATGGATGCTTTTTTGCCTGACGGCCAGTTCTGCCTGGGGGCAAAGTGGCCAGGACCTGCCGCCTGAAGTCATCGCTTATGCGGACATTATTTTCTACAACGGAAAGATTCTGACGACAGACGAGGCGTTCACGATCGAAGAGGCGGTGGCCATTCGGGATGGGAAGTTTCTGGCCGTGGGAAGTAGTGAGCGGATCCTGGCCATGGCGGGACCCAATACCCGGCGTGTGGATGTGGAGGGGCGCAGTGTTATTCCCGGTCTGATCGCTAGCCATGAGCACAGCGCTTTTGTCGGGAACGTTGCCAAGCGCGGTCAAGGGGGCAGGGTTGAATTCAAGGATGTGGCCAGCGGCTTGGAAGAAATCAAGGCCGAAGTGGCCAAGTTTCCTCCCGGTGTTGAACTGTACATGCGGGGGACCAGCAAGAAACCTTTGGTTGTGGATGTCACGCTCGCCCAGCTGGATGCGGCGGCTCCCGAGAATCCCATCTCCATTAGCTGCCAGAACAATCAGGTGATTGTCAACAGCCTGATGCTCAAGAAACTTCCTCCTGACATCCAGGGAATCTTGAAGGATGAAAACGGAAACCCCACCGGGCAACTCAGGGGGGCGGCTGCGGGAACGGTCATCTACGAGTTGATGCCTCAGGAGGATTCCTCAACCCAGTTGGAGAGACAAAAACAGACCTTTAGACGCTACTTTCCCCAGGGATTGACGACCATCATGGGACGCGGTCAAGGCTTGACCATCACTATTTTGCGGGATCTTTGGGTCAAGGGAGAGCTGGAGCCAAGGGTGAGGATACATCACGAATTCCTCCGCTCTCAAGCTCGACCCGAAGCCTTTCTCAAGCGTATCGGGAACCTGACCGACTTTGGAGATGACCAGTTCAAGATCATTGGAGCCACCGTACAGGTGGTGGACGGATCCACCGGGAACGGGGCGGCTCTCACCGATATCCCCAAGATTAATCGGGTGGAGGGAGACCCCTACGAGACCTATGGCCAGAACAAGTGGGAAGAAACCGGCAACGTGGCTACCAGCGATCGCCAAAATATCATTCTGGCCAACCGCTATGGATGGACCATAGGAGGTCTGCATAGTGCCGGAGACCAAAGCAATAGCGTCCTTCTGGAGGCTTTGTACGAAGCTCACCAGGAAAAGTCACTGGTGGGTCGCCACTTTGGCATTGACCACCAGGCCATGATTCGAGAAAGCCATTTTGAGCTGATGAAGGAAATGGATATTAATCCCACCATGTACGCCAGTGCTATTGCCGGAGACAATGAGACCTGGGTCTACCAATACGGGGCAGATGCTGTCTACAAGATGACGCCCGCGAGGAGCGTGATCGATGCGGGTCTCAAACCCGCCATCGAGATCCCCGGGGGAATGGAAGCCATTCGCGCCTTTGTGACTCGAAAGAGCGACGACGGCCGGGTCTGGAACCCTGAGCAGAAAGTGACCCGTCAGGAGGCTCTGTACATGTACACGAGCTGGGCCGCCCGTTACAGTGGGGAGCAGGATATTCTGGGCTCCATCGAAGTGGGCAAGCTGGGTGATTTAGTGGTTCTGGGCGGAGACTATATGACCTGGCCGGAAGATGAGTTGGATGCACTTCGTGTCTTGATGACCGTGGTTGGTGGTAATGTTGTTTATGAGGTACGTGGGGCTTTCTAGCTGATATCATTGGGGCAATAGAAACGAATAATAAGCAATATGAAATGGATTCTCCTGGCCCTGTCATCTGGGCTGATGTGGGTCTCTCTCTTCTCACAGGGTCAGCCTGCAGTGAATGTGGACCTGGGTATGGTTATCGACGCCTTGGCGCCGGGTGATCAGGTCTCCCTGCCCATTACCCTGGTGACCCGAAACGATCCTCAAGTTGCGAAAATCTCCCTTGAAATAGGATACCCATCAGAGCTGATTTCTTTTGTGGAGGCGACCCTGGGTAGTGGTGCCGAAGCGGCGGGGGCCCAGGTAAAAACGGAACTGGTCGAGACTGCTGAATCGGCGGGGACCGGGATGGAAATGGGAATGGATGAACCTCAAAACCTGGAGCTCAAGATCCTGCGCTTGGATATCTCCGCATCCAGTGTCATTCCGCAGGGCGTGCTTGTGAACCTCACTTTTGAGTTGTCCGAGGAGATCACCTTGAACCATGAGATTCCCTTGGAGAATCTGGAACTGACGGCTCAGTCCCTGGATGGCCAGGAGATCCGAGCGCGAGGCTTAGGGGGGTCGATCTCTCCCATCGAACCGATTCCGGCCTGTTTTTTTTACATGCACTGAGCCAGTAAACCATCACACCTGCCGGGCAAGCTTTCCGAGATCCGCTGGCGCTACCGAGGATCAATTTGATTGGGCGGTGCAGCTACGATCTGATAAGGTTCCTTAAACCATGCTCTCAGAAGACAGGACAGGGAGGTGATGGAGCTGATTACTGTCAGAAGACTTTCAATCGATGATGCCAGGGTTCTGATCGAGGGTGCTGAAGAGAAGTCTCGGGAGATCGGGGTTCCTATGTGTAGCGCTGTAACCGACGAGGCCGGAAATCTGATCGCCTTCACCCGTATGGATGGAGCGAAAATCTCGAGTATTTCCATAGCTATGGACAAAGCCTTTACTGCAGCGGCGGCCAAGAAAGGAACCCACGAGTATAACCAGCTTGCGGTGCCCGGCAAACCGACCTTTGGAATTCATGTGACCAACCAAGGACGGTTTTCGATTATCGGCGGTGGTCTTCCCATCATCATTAACGATGAGGTGGTGGGAGGGATTGGGATTAGCGGAGGCACGGCGGAAGAGGACCAGATCGTGGCTCAGGGTGCCATCGATTATTCCTTGAGCAAGATCGAAGCCGCCAAGTAGGACCACTCACAGCAAGATCCCTGCTTTCGGCTGAAGTAGGTGGCGGGCCACGGTGGCTCGCTACGAGTGGCTCGCCACGACATCATGAGAGGCAGACCCTATGTATCCTCAAGAGTTCGAGTATTTTTGTCCTGAAACGTTAGAAGATGCTGTTGGTTTGTTGTCCAAATATGGAGAGGAGGCCAGAGTCCTGGCCGGTGGGCAGAGTCTCATTCCCCTTATGAAGTTGAGGTTGGCGAGTCCCAAATACCTGATTCATCTAGGGGGGATTCAGGGGCTCTCGACCATCGAAGAGCAGGATGGAATGATCTCCTTTGGTGCCCTGACACGTCACGCCGAGGTTGAAGAGTCCTCACTGGTTCAAGCAAAGCTCCCCATGATGCACGATGCGGTCAGCATGATTGGCGATGTCCAGATTCGTAATCTGGGAACCATCGGGGGATGCTTGGTTCACGCCGATCCGGCCGGAGATATGGCCCCTGCCCTGCTGGCATTGGGAGCCCGGGTGAACACGCTCAGTTCCAATGGGAAGCGCACGCTTAAGATCCATGAGCTCATCGTCGATGCCTATTCAACAGACCTGGGAGAGGACGAAGTGGTGACCCGGGTGCTGGTGCCGATTCCTCAAAAGGGAAGTGGCGGGGTCTACCTGAAGTTTGAACGCCGGGCAGGTGACTTCGCGGTGGCCAGCGTCGGAGTACAGATCAGTCTGCAAAAGGATGGTACCTGTAGCGAGATCGCCGTTGCGCTGGGAGCTGTTGGATTCACAGCGATTCGGGCGAGGAAGGCAGAGGAGTTGCTGCGCGGAAAGCAGGTGGACGACGTTCTCGCCAAGCAGGCAGCGGACCAGGCTTCCGCAGAAGCCGATCCCTTTTCCGATATTCGAGGATCGGCGGAGTATAAGCGTCATCTAGTGGGTGTGCTCTTTCAGAGAGCTTTGAAGATTGCCTTGAAACGAGCAGGTGGAGAAGAAGTAGACACCGTTCATCTCTAGAAGTAGCGCCAGAGCCACCATTTTTCAAAGCCGACCTTTCCCCAGTAGATCAACCGAGACGGGCCCCAGGTACGACTCTCAGGCATTCCGAAGGGAGGCCAGCCTGTCGGGTAAGTCGTACGATTGGCGGCGGCGCGTCCCACGCCGAAGGCAAGCAGTCACAAGGTGTGGAGGCGAAGCGTTGTCGGTTCTCCCTCACCCGTCAGCTCTACAGTCAAATTGTGGGCCACGACTTCAGCCTGCTGGTGGGCAACGCCGCCCGATTTAGAGACCGGCATGTCGGCACAGTCGCCGATGCAGTACACATTGCCCCACCGCGTCACCAGGGTATCGTAGTCCACCCGGATGCCGCTTCCTGTTTCCACCAGGCTGCTGTCCAGCAGCACCTGAGACGGCTGATGGGGCGGTACCAGGAACAGCAGGTCGTAGGGAAGTTCGAAGCCATACAGAGCCTTGACGACCTTGCGCTGGGCATCGATGGACTGGACGGAGAAAGAGTAGTGCTGCTGGATTCCCCGTTTCTTGCTCTGTCTGTCCATCCAAACCGCAGGAGTGCGATCTTCTCCTGCAGGCTCCGGAGCAGGGGTGAAGAATTCGATCTTCACCTTATCGCGCATTCCCCGCTGGTGAAAATAACTATCCAGCATCCATTGTGCTTCGTAGGGTGCAGGAGGGCAGCGGTAGGGACCGGGCGGAACACCCACCAGAATCCGCCCTTCTTCAAAGGATTCCAAAGTCTCTCGCAAGCGCAGTGTCGCCTCCAACTCCCAGCTGTGTTGAGCTGCCTCAGCAAACCCGGGAAGCAACTCAGGTGCCGTCCGCATGCCGAGTGAGATGATCAGGTAGTCGTAGAAAATGGGACCGCTATCCAACAGGACCTGCTGTCGCTTCGGATCGATCCCCTCAATCTCAGACTGGATCACTTGAACATTGCGCTGTTCAAGTCTCTTGAGATTCCGCACGATATCCTTCGGTTGTCTCTGACCCACCATGAGAAAGAGAAAGGCCGGCATGAAAATGTGTTGGGATCGTCGATCAATCAGGATCACGTCGTGATCTTTGCCCAGATTGCTGCCCAACTGTGTAGCCGCAACCAGACCGCCGCTTCCGCCTCCCAGAATGACGATCTTTTGGCGCTTTGTTGTCACCGGTTTGGATGGCGTGAAATGGAGATCCCTGAGCCGCTGCTGACGCCACAACCGCTGGTCCTCCCTGCCCTCCTTGGTGAGTTCGTTCCCAAACTTCGCTGCCGATTGAAGGAGAAAAGAGACCCAAGTATCTGTAATCTGCTTGATCCGCTCCATGAATGACGTCAGCATGGATTCTCCAAATGGAAGTCAGTGGAGAAAGGGGACAGGCTGCTAGCGGATAAACGTGTCCACTTCTCCCAGATTAGCGACCACTTCGGTGAAGGACACCTTGGGTGGCTCTCCCTCCTCGAGCAAGCCAGTCTGACGGAGGAATTCTCCAATCTGAGCGTGATCTCTCGGTGTCACCGGTTTGAAGGGAGGAACGGGGTCTCCCAGATCGACGCCGAAATGCTTCATGGCTGATTTCATGACGGGTGGCAGCCCATAGGCTGCCCATTTGGCGGGGAACATGGAGTAGAAACGCTGCCAGTACCTGGCCCCTTCCTGATCTCCCTCTCGGAATGCCTTGACCACCCGAGCCCCGATACGGGTTCCGGGAGGTGGCATGGTGGCACCGGAGCCACCCATGACCAGGGTCATCAACAGCGGCTGCATGGTGGTGAAATAGCGTGCATTACCGCTGAGCTCAATTTCTTCGATCAGCCGTGTGATCTTAACAATGTCGCGTGAACTCTCCTTGAAAGCAGAGACGTTGAAGATTTTACTCAACTGAATGGTATTTTCCATATTGGGGTCGGCGCCCGGCCCTGGATTATGGTAGGCAACGATGGGCAAGGGGCTGGCCATGGCCACCTCGCTAAAGTAATCGACCAACTCCTGCATGGCGGGCTGACCTCCCCAGGGACGCAGAGGCATGAGCACCTGGACCATGTCGGCGTCCAAACCAGCACAGTACTCGGCCAGTTCAATGACCTTCTTGGGGGCAGGGTGGGAAGCGCCCAGGATCACCGGAATGCGTTTGTCCACCATCTCGGTTGCCCGACGCATCAATTCCTGCCGTTCCTCGAGAGACAAGACCGTGTACTCTGCAGCCTCGACTGCGGCGATGGAAATGGCATCGGCGTCCTCGACGATGAAATCAATTTCCTTCTCCAGAGCGTCGTAGTCGATACGACCTTTAGAATCAAAAGGGGTTAGGCAGGCGCCAATGATTCCGCTGATCGAAGGCAGTGATGCGGGCTGAGTTTTCATGATGCTTGAGAGGACTCTAGGGTCAGCGATCTGCCTTGTCAAGACAGCGCCGCTGTCAGTGGTCTGCGGTCCGCGGTCTGCGGTCCGCGGTCCGCGGTCTGTTGTCTGTTGTCTGTTGTCTATGGTATTCCTTACCGCGAGGTGTAGCCAAAGAGCATGAAAATAGACGTATTCAACCACTTTGTGACCCCGAAGTTTAATGAGAAGCGCCTCGAGAAAGCGCCTCCCGCCTTGAGCCAGATCCTGGCGGCACGTCTCAAGAGCATTCCCGCTTTGGGAGATCTCGAGGCGAGATTCAAGATCATGGATATGTTCGAGGATTATGTGCAGATTCTGACTCTGGCCAATCCTCCCCTGGAAGTGCTTGGAGGACCCGAGGATGCGCTGGAGCTTGCCCGAATCGGCAACGATGAAATGGCTGAGTTGGTAGACAAATATCCCGACCGTTTTGTGGCCGCCGTGGCTTCCATCCCTATGAACAATATTGAAGGGGCCCTCAACGAAATGGATCGGGCCATCAATGAGCTGGGGTTAAAGGGTGTGCAGATTTACTCGCCCCTCAAAGGGCGTCCGCTAGATCATCCTGACTTCTTGCCGGTCTTTGAGAAAATCGCTGAGTACGACCTTCCCATCTTGCTCCATCCGGCCCGAACCTTTCACTTTGCCGACTATCCCGCTGAGGATGAATCCCAGTTTGAGATCTGGCATATTTTTGGCTGGCCCTATGACAGCTCTGCGGCCATGACCCGGCTGGTGTTTTTCGGACTGTTCGACAAGTTTCCCAATCTGAAGATCATCACTCATCATTTAGGGGGCCTGGTTCCCTATACGGAAGGAAGAATCCGCGAGGGATACAACAAGCTGGCCAAAACGGAGAAAGGGAAGAGCTTGCTGGATCGACTCGAAAAGCATCCCCATGACTACTTTCGGATGTTTTATGCGGACACCGTGACCAACGGTTCTCTTGCCGCCCTGGAGTGCGGAGTGGCTTTCTTTGGCGTAGATCAGGTCGTCTTTGCGACGGACCATCCTTTTGACTCGGAAGGGGGCTCCAAGTTTGTTGGCGATACCATCCGTACGATCACCGAAATGAAGGCCTCCGATGACGACAAAAGGAAGATCTACCAGGATAACGCGAAGCGGCTGTTCAAGCTTTAGCCCGGAGTATGCATAAATTCTCTACTGTATCGCCGAAATCACTCGGCCTGCCGGTGCTGATTGCCAAGAATGGCAAGAACCTCCGGAATGTGGGAGGCACCTCAGGTGCCGAACAGCTCGATCCCTAAAATAGCTCCTACCGTGGAATCCAAGATAACTCTCGCCTGTTCTTTTCCCATTCTTTTCGGATTCGGCACCTAGGTGCCTCCCACATTCCGGAGTCTTCACCATCCGAACTGTTTGCGCGAGTAGATCGGCAGAAGCAGGAAGACTCGGACCAGCTAACAATCCGATGTCAGATCTTAAATTCGTCCAGGGTGTTTGAAGCAAAAAGTTCCTCAAAGGGAGGAGTTTCTTTGGCCATGCCCTGCTCAACAATGTAGCGGGACAGGGTCTCCACTGTTTTTCGGTTGTGATCGGCGCCATTGGCCCAGGCTTGCTTGCCCAGAAACTCTTCTTCCTGTTCCAGGTAGAGTTGCAGCCAGGCCAATTTATAGCGGACAGCCGGAGCTCCGCGAATCCCTCGCCATGAGATCTCTTGAGCCTGGTTGAAAGCCTTATAAAGGCTCACGGCCAGCCAGGGCTCGGCATCGTAAAGGGCTTGACGCAGGGCCACCGTGTGCATGATGGGGAAAGTACCGGTGCGCTGGAAGTAATCTTTCTCAACTTCCATAGGGTCTTTGAAAAGACGCTTCACCTTTGGCGACCCTCGCAGGAACGGCGAGGGTGTTCTAGCAGCGATGACGGCATCCAGTTCTCCCTCCTCCAGCATTCGGCTCAGAGTTTTGTCCTTGGGAATAGGCTCCAATCGAATCTCGGAAGGAAGCTGAAGAGGAAGTCGCTCCTCACGCCCGGGCTGTTCCTGTCCTCCCGTGAACCAGTGGATATCCGAAGCTTTGACCCCGTAGTCGTCCGAGAGAATACCCTTGACCCAGACAATGGCCGTCATTTGGTATTCCCCGACACCAACCCGGCGTCCCTTCAAGTCCTCGGGCTTTTCAATGCCGGCCCCGGCGTGGACGAAAATAGCGGAATGGCGAAACATCCGGGAAGGGAAAACGGGAATGGCGATGAAGTCCTCTTTTCCCTGGGCCCTGCCGGTGATGTAAGAGGCCAGGGAGAGCTCTGAGGCGTCGAACTCCTGATAGCGAACCATGCGAAAGAAGAGTTCCTCAGGCTCCAAGGGCACGAAAGTTAAGTCCACACCCTCGGGCCGAACGCGCCCGTCCTTGAGCGGCTCCACCCGGTCATAATCTCCACATCCTAGTGTTACTCTGAGTCTACCCATGTACAGGAGGAAGGCATTAGAAGTTCAGTTGATATAGGGAGTCCTGGCAGGATAGCGAATATAATGGACTTCCTGCTGAGGATCCTGGTCGGGATTGACGTAGACGAACTTCCCATGGGTCATGGTCCTCAAAATGGGAATGTCTTTGATCTGGACCGCATCGATGGTGAGGATGTCCCGTCCCAGCACCACCAGATCTGCATATTTTCCGGCCTCGATGGAGCCCTTCACGTCCTCTTCAAAGAAGGCCCAGGCCGAGGTGGAAGTCACCGCCCGGATGGCTTCCTCGAGCGTGATCCTCTCTTCAGGGCGAAACACCTTGCCCGATCGGCGCACCCGGGTGACCGCTTCCTGGACGCTAAACAAGGGACCCAGCGGCGCCTGATCACTGCTCAGGATCACCGGGATGCCTGCATCGCGATAAGTGGCCACCGGCCTGGGGCCCAAATCGGGTCTCTCCGGGTTGACCTGGTATCGCTCCTCGGCATCATCGGAGGCAAGATAAATCGAGCTGGTCTGTAAGTCGGCAGTGATCCCCAGACGCTTCATGGTCTCCAGGTTGGCCTGAGTGGGCTGACTGATGTGGGTAAAGATGTGACGGGCGTCTTCTCGAGGATAGAGTCGATAGGCTTCCTCAAGTGCCTCGGTGGCGTAGTCGAAGCTCTGCGGAGTGGTAATGTGCAGATAGAGCTGCCATCCCCGCCGGTGAGCTTCAATGAGCACCTTTCTGATGGTTTCCTTGGGTACCACAAAAGGTTTGTCCCCGGGGACTCCCTTATCCAGGCTCATCTTGAAGGTCCCCAGGCGGAGAAAATCGTTTCTGAAGGAAGAGTCAAAGAGAAGAGTGTCCATGAGGGCAATGCAATCCTCGGCCGAAAGGCCCCGTATGGGAACCCGGATCATGGCGATGATGCGAGCAGGCAATCCCTCCTTGCGCATGGCCAGTCTCTTATAGGCGCGGTGAGTAGGAACATTGTTGGTGGCCGTTAAGGGGTCCGCCAGGGTGGTGATGCCGGCAGGGACAATGTCTCTTTCCAGCGCCGCTGCAATGTTTTTCTCCAGCTGGTCCACGGCCCAGACGTTCAGATATTTTCCTTCCCTCAGAATGCGGTGGGCGCCCTTGCCAATCACCACTCCCGTGGGGTCTCCCCTGCGATCCAGCTTGAACTCGCCGAATAGCCCATCCTTGTAGGGCTGGTAAACATTGCGATCGATCCTGGCCGCTTTTAAAAAGGCGCTGTTGGCCACGTTCACGTAGTCTCCGGCGAAAGTCAAAATGACCGGATGATCCGGTGAGACGGGGTCCAGATCGTACCGTGTGGGCCAGCGCTTCTCCTCGATCCGGTTGACACTGGGTCCTCGCGGAAGCCAGACCAATTCGCCGGGAGGGGTGGCCTCCACCTTCTGGCGCACCACCTCCACAATCTCCTGGATCGATCGGGCCTGGCTGAATTTTGCGATGAGAGGTTCGGGAGGATCAGCCACTCGCTGGGCCAGGTGAACATGAGAATCGTGAAGTCCCGGTAAAACGGTCTTTCCTTCCAGGTCAAAGGTTTCCGTGGCGGCTCCGGCCAGGGAGAGAATCTCGCTGTTCGATCCCACCGCAATGAAGTGCCCGTTTTTGATGGCAACGGCCTCGGCAATGGAAAAATCCTCATCCACGGTCACAATTTTCCCGTTGTGAAGGATCATATCCGGGGCCAGAACATCCGGGGGAGCCGAGGAACAGTGGCTCAAAACAAGGGAAAGAAGAAGTACGAAGAGTATACGGATGGGGGTCACTTTTTTCGAGGGCATGATTTTTTCCCTTCCTGGGCCAGAAAGCCCTGGCCAAATCTCATTCAACCGGTTCGATCGGGATCGTTTGCTGGAGCAATCGTAGGTCCCTCCCCATCGAAAGTCAATGGAAGGGAACGTAGGATTCTATGGGAAGGGTTGGGACAAGGCAGGGCATCTCTCACCGAAATGCCCTGCCTGTGTCTTCTAAAGACGCCTAGAAAACGATTCTGAGACCAAGCTGGATTTCGCGCTGCTTGATTGTTGCATTGTCAATAAACCCGGCGTCTGGATCAATGTCAAAAGAGGCAACGCTGCCATCGGCGTTGTACACAGGATTTTCCACAACCTGAGTCTCGGGCAAGCCGAGGTTGGTCCGGTTGAAGATGTTGAAAAATTCAGCCCGGAATTCCACCGTCACGTTCTCGCCCACGCTGGTCTTTTTGGTCAGTGAAAGGTCAAGACTGGCCAAACCGGCTGCATGCAAGGTATTGCGCCCCACATTACCAATGGTGCGAGCAGGAGGGGGAGCGAAAGCCGTGGGGTCAAAATAGAGATCAGCACCTCCCAGGACCGGATTGTTGGTGGAACCCACCTGATCCGGAGTTTCAAGGCTGATATTCAGGTCATCTATGACGGTATCTTCGGTCGAGAGACTGAGGGGCGGTCCATCGGCCAACTTTAAAACAGCGCTCAGCTGCCAGCCGTCCAGAATTCCCCCGGCTAACCCGTCCAGGGTGCGGGCAAAGGGCAGCTGCCAGACGCCGCTGGCGGCAAAGACATTAGCCACATGAAAGGCAGCCAGGCTTCTGCGCATGTCGGGGTCGGGATAATAGCTGACGCCGCCACCGTTGTTGTCAAAGGCGCTGTTGATCTGGGACGACTCATCGACGGTTCTGGAAAAGGTATAGGAGACCTGCACCTGGAAGCCGTCTTGAAAGCGCCGCTGCAGACCCAGTTGGACGGCATGGTACCAGGAATCCGTGGAGGTCTCCTGGCTAAGCAGAGCCAGGTTGGGAAAGCCCTGGTTGCGTACTTGAGCACCCACTGGAAACACGTAGCGCCCATTGACCACGTCGGCGATGCCCGTATTCAGGTTGGTCTGATGCATGATGTTCAGGCCTCGATTGCCGGCATAGCTGGCACTCACGGCTGTTCCGGTCAGAACCTCGTGCTGGAAGTTCAGATTCCACTGCCACATGTGGGGATTACGCATATAGTCGAAGGGAAAGATCTGAAGGTCGGGGTCCCCCAGGCCTTCGTCCACAATCTTATCGAAAATATTCGGAAAACAACTTCCGTTTTGGCCAGAGCACCCGCCGCGGATGGTCGAGCCCCCCACCTGTGTCTCCAGGGCGAAGGGCTGGGTACGGAAGATGGCCCGCCGAAAGGTATCCGGTTGGATATGATTGTAAAAGAGCCCAGCTCCCAGCCGAATGGCGGTCCTTCCCGCTCCGGTGGGATCCCAGGCGATACCCACTCGAGGCATGATACTGGCCTTGGAAGGATTGTTGAACCAGGCTTCTCCGGTGTTGATCTGGGCGTTGTAGTTCACCGCCGTATCGTTCAAGGGATCCCGTAGGTTGGCTAACTTACCCTGGACCTCATTGGGCACGGTGTAAAACTCGTGGCGGAAACCCAGGTTGAAGGTCAAATTGGGAGAAAACTGGTAGTCATCCTGGATGTACCACCCCACGATGTTCATGCGAAGTCCCCGAATACTAGTGCCCTCAGGCGAAACGTCGCCCCGAAAATCTCGGGGTACGTTCCTCAAGAAGTCGGTCAGGCTGCGAAAACGAAATTCTCCCGCTGGACGGGATGGGTTGTCGCCGTTGAGCTGAAGGCGTTTCCAGGTAAATCCGAATTTCAGGGAATGGGCACCCCGGTTGTAGCTGATGTCGTCCA
>JADFOI010000185.1 GCA_022562935.1 Acidobacteriota bacterium | reverse complement strand
AGGCCTTCAACACCATCGCTCGAGATGAAGCTGTGCGGGCAGCGCGAGTGGCCGAACAGGAAATCATGAGTGGCCGGTACCGAGGGCCTTTACACGGGATTCCGGTGGGGTTCAAGGACACTCACTATACTCGAGGGATAGAGACCACCGCCGGCTCTCCGCAGCTGGAGGGCTTCATTCCCACCTACGATGCCACGGTGGTGGCTCGTCTGAAAGAGGCCGGTGCTATTTTGGTGGGAAAGACCAGGCTTCCCGCCTTTTCCATGGGTGGGAACACTCCTTCCCACAACCCCTGGGATCTAAGCAGGACTCCTGGGGGTTCCAGTGGGGGCTCTGCGGTGGCCCTGGCTGCGGGGCAGTTGATGGGGGCCACGGGAGGGGACACCTCAAACTCCATCCGCCACCCTGCCACATTGTGCAATGTGGTGGGGATGAAGGCCACTTTCGGCCTGGTCAGCCGCTATGGGGTCATTCCCATTAGCTGGACCCTGGACCACATCGGTCCCATGACCCGCAGCGTGGAAGACAACGCGCTGATGCTCAATGTTTTAGCCGGCCATGATCCCCTGGACGACTACACCGTGGAGGTGGATATCCCCGATTACACCAGGGGTCTAAGAGGAGGCGTGAGGGGTCTTCGCATCGGTATTCCCAAAGGCTCGCTGATCGATGATTTTCACGCCGACTGTCGAAGAGCCTATGAAGAAGCGCTGGAGGTCTACCGAAAATTAGGGGCTCGTGTCGCGGAGGTGGAGATGCCTTCCACCTTACAGGCCATGGATTCGGGCCAAAGAGTGATCCGCATCTGCGAAGCGGGTTCCTATCATGAGTATCACCTGGCCCATCATGCCGACCGCTATGGAGACTCCAGTCGGCCCCGGACTGAGGCTGAAGTGGGCAAGCTCATCCCGGCTGTTGAATATCTACGGGCTCAAAAGCTGCGCAAGATTTTTCTCAAAGAGACCCACGAGATGTTTCGCTCCCTGGATGTCTTTATCACGCCAGGGAGACCGGCTCCCGCTGGGGAGCCCCTGCAATTTAGAGTGAGACAGGACTTCGCCAAGATGTTCAATTGCAATGGATTTCCGGCCCTGGCCCTGCCGGCTGGTTTTTCCACCTCACCTCCCGGACTACCGGTGGGACTGCAGATTGCAGCCAAGCCCTTTGAGGAAGAAATCATCTATCGTGCCGCCTTTGCCTATGAGTCGGAGACCAGTTGGCACCTGAAACGCCCCAACCTGTGAGGCCAGACCTGTAGGTTATGGTGAATCAACGAAAAAAAAGGAGGAACACATGAGACTACGTTTATGGGCCTGTCTGTTAGTGGTGGGAAGTTTCTTCGCTGTGGAGGCTTTCGCCCATGTTGTACTGACCCCGTTTAGCGGCGCCTCTGGGGCACGCCATCAATTTTTCTCGGTGGTTGCGCCAACAGAAAAGGATATCCCTGTCGTGGAATTGAGGATCGAATTTCCAGACGAATGGAAGGAAGCTGGAGGTGAAGTGGGCAGGATTCTGCTGGATCCACTGTGGGAGTACACCGTTGAAAGGGACGAGGATGACTGGATCAAAGCCATCACTTGGAGCGGAGCTGAGGCCCCAGCCGATGCTTTTATCAAGTTCGACATGATTATCACCCTGCCCAAGCTGACGGGAATGCAGCAGATCAAAGCTTTTCAGACCTATACCGATGGAAGCGTCGTGGCCTGGATAGAAGACCGGAATGAGGAAGGCGTGGAAAAACCTGCTGCCGGAGTCATGCTGACTGAAAGAAGCGAGGGAGGCAGATCAGGAGGAGCCGGAGGGGGAACGAATGGTATGCTTTACCTGGGATTGAGCGGACTTCTTGGAGGCCTGGTCGGGGGAGGCTTGGTTTGGGTCGCCAACAGGAACAACAATCAAAACTCGTAAACGACGGGTCAGGTGTCGAAGAGCGATAAGATTCTTGCTTCAGTGCATATAGAAGAAGCAGGCAAAGGTGCCTTCAGGGAGGGCGGTCATCTGGACGGGTTCCGTTTTCCCTTCCAGAGGGGCGTCTCCAAGTGGTTTGATGCTGGGAGAGAGTTCGATCGTGTGGTCTGCATTCGCCTCCAGGATTCTGAAGTAAGCCAAGGCCAGTGCACCGCCTTCGGGGAGAAAGTCCCCCTCTCCCGGCTTAGGCATAGTCCGGGCTAGAAGCCCGCCTATCATCGGTTCGTTTTCGGGGTTACGGCCCAATTCCGTGAAGGTGGCCTGACATCTCCTGAGCTGATTCCTCTTGACAAGTTTCCGTTTCTGGGGAAGAATTCGCCGAGCCGAGGATTGCACGAATCCCCCCCCGTCCTGAAGTCGCCTTCGGTTCCTTGGTGAGCAACAGACTGTCAGAGAGACTTCGATGAAGAAATACCAGGATGCCCGGTTACTCCTGATTGGCCCACTGGCGCTTGTTCTGATGAACACCGCCTGCGTGTCCACAACCTTACAGTTGCCCTCAGATCACCCGGCCCGAATCGATGCCCCTAGCGGGCGGGTGGAGATGGAACCTGCGGCTATCCTGCGTCCGAACGCACCTTTGTACCCATCCGAGGCGCGCGCTGTCATGGCGGAGGGGGAAGACCGTGAACCTGCGCCCAATGGGACGCGTGAAGCGCCGTATGTCGGACAGGGGGTGATTCAGAGAATCGGAGACGGTCAACTGGAGATCCGGCATCAGGCCATCCCTGGTTTCATGGGCGCGATGACGATGCCATTTTCGGTCG
>JADFOI010000101.1 GCA_022562935.1 Acidobacteriota bacterium | reverse complement strand
TCTAGCCCGGATGATTCCTAGGTTGAAATGAATTCGTGCTGTCGTGCTGTCGTGCTGTCGTGCTGTCGTGCTGTCGTGCTGTCGTGCTGTCGTGCTGTCGTGGGAACGTGACAGAGCTCTCTGACATCCGTCTTGGCTGTCGCTTGAGAGCCCGAAAGGGCGGCACATCTCCAACAACAATCCGTTAGAAGCAGGGTTAAACCCTCACCGTCTTTTCCTGCTTCCCCGATGCAAAAGCCGGATCGGGGTAGCATAGAAGCCATACCTTTCGCGCAGACGGTTCGTGATGAATCGCTGGGTTGAAAAATGCAACTTCTTGGAACCGCGGGTAAAGAAAACAAAGGTGGGAGGAGTGACCGCGACCTGGGCAGCATACTTGACCGGGAACTTTCGCGAACTGGAAGACATCAATATAGGTTGAATCTCCTTCTCCAGAAAAGTATTGAGTTCACCGGTAGGAATGCGAATCCGGCGGGACCTATAGGCTTCGCTTACCAGCTCAAGGATCTTGGCGACCCGCTGACCCGACTTTGCGGAAACAAAGATCATGGGCGCGTAGTGAAGAAAGCGCATTCGCAATCGAAACTCTTTTTCCAATGCGACAGCCGTATGAGTGTCCCGAGCAATCAAGTCCCACTTGTTGACCACCACGATGATCGATCGGCCCGCATCGTGGGCATAGCCTCCAATGGTGGCATCCAACTTGATGGCACCTTCCGTGGCATCGATCACCAGCAGCACGACATCGGATCGCTCCAGGCTTTTTCGCGCCATCACGACACATATTTTTTCCGCCTTCAGTTCCGTTTTTCCCTTGCGGCGAATTCCCGCCGTATCGATCAAACGATAGGACTGATCTTGGAACCGCAGAAGCGAATCCACTGAGTCGCGAGTGGTCCCTGGGGTGTCAGTAACAATGACTCTCTCTTGACCCAGAAAGCGATTCAACAGTGACGACTTCCCCACGTTGGGACGGCCAATGATGGCGACTCGGATCTCCTCTCCAGCGTCCACCTCCGCCGACTCCGGGATTCGCTCCAGTATTTCCTCTACCAGGGTGGAGACGCCCAGTTTGTGCTCGGCGGAAACCGGATAGAGGGTTTCCACACCCAAGGCATAGAATGGCGCCACTTCGGGCTCGAGTTGAGGAACATCCACTTTGTTCACCACCAGTAGGTACTCCCTGCCCCGCGATCGCAGCAGAGCATTCAAGGTCTCATCCAGCGGACTCATTCCCTGGCGCACATCCACCACAAAGAGAATGAGATCAGCCTCTTCCATGGCAATTTCCGCCTGCTGGAGGATCCTCTCAGGAATGATCTCTTTCCTATCCGGGATCAACCCTCCGGTGTCGATCACCTCAAACTGCTTCTCATTCCACCGAGCAATCTCAAAAAGGCGATCCCGGGTAATTCCCGGTTCATCCCCGACAATGGCCTTTCTTTTGCGGGCGAGCCGATTAAACAGGGTGGACTTACCGACGTTGGGTCTTCCGATGATAGCGACTCGATACATCAGTTTTCATCCACTCTTTGAGTCCACCGGGTCCACGAATTTTCGGTAACGGCCAAGATCAGCCAGAGGCAGGGCAGCCAGTAGATGAATCCCATCCGCGCGGTATTCCTGAGATCGGATGTGTGCTCGCTCCCGCAGTTGTGAAACCACATCCCCTCGATCAAAGGGAATGGTGAGGTGAACTTCGCGGTAATTTCGATTGATCAAAGACTCGATTCTCTGAAGAAGTTGGGACAGTCCCTCTCCCGTTCGAGCGGAAATGAAAACATGATCGCCTGAAGAATCGACGCGGAGAACTTTCTGCAGCAGATCGATCTTATTGCGAGCTTCCAGGACAGGAGTGTCCTCCAGGCCGATCTCGTCCAGGACTTCATCGACGGCCTGCCGCAGGGCCCGATAGTTGGGATGAGACACATCCAGCACGTGGAGGATCAAATCAGCCTCCAGCGTTTCCTCCAGTGTGGCATGAAAGGCTGCCACCAGCGTGTGGGGAAGCTTCCGGATAAACCCCACCGTGTCACTGAGAAGAACCTCCTGACCGGAATCCAGCGTAAACTTGCGAACCAGGGGATCCAGGGTGGCAAACATCCTGCCGCTGACATAGGTTTTTTGGTGGGTCAGGCTGTTGAAAAGAGTCGACTTCCCTGCATTGGTATAGCCGACCAGACTCACCGTGGGAATGGGCACTCCTTGACGCTTTGCGCGGTGCAGCGCTCGCCGCGCTTCCAATTTCTTCAATTCCTTCTTGAGGCGTGCAATGCGGACCCGAATGGTGCGACGATCGACCTCGAGTTTCGTTTCTCCAGGTCCACGGGTACCAATGCCACCTCCCAAACGCGATAAGGCCAACCCGGTTCCGGTGAGTCGCGGCAGCCAATATTCCAACTGGGCCAGTTCCACCTGCAGTTTCCCCTCTCGGCTGCGTGCCCTTTGAGTAAAGATGTCCAAAATGAGCTCGCTGCGATCGACCGTCTTTGTCTCCAAAGATTCTTCCAGGTTGCGAAGTTGAGCGGGTGTGAGGTCCTCGTTAAAAATCACAAGATCCGCCTGGCACCTGAATACGGCATCCTGAATCTCTTCCAATTTTCCTCGACCGACCAGATAGGAGGGATCGGGTCGGGACTTCTCCTGAAGAAAGACTTCCACGACCTGCGCGCCTGCGCTGGCTGTCAGTTCTTCCAGTTCCCGTAAGGATTCCTCCTCTAAGGAGCGGTGGCGATTATCCGGGTACACACCGACGAGGACGGCGCGCTCCGGACGCGGTGAGGTGATTTCCATGGATCTGATTGTATCGTATCTCGAGGGGATTCTACTGAATATAGGCTCAGGCGCCGGCACTCACGGGCTCACCTTCGTTGGAAAAATACTTAAAGATCTGCTCTCCGTGAAAGCGCCCTGTCTCAATAAAGATGCGGTTGGTCATCTTCCCGGACACGATGGAGCCGGCCAGATAGATTCCCTTTACATTGGTCTCCAAGGTTTCGGGATCGTGCTCGGAGATGCAGGTTTCCGGGTCCACCTCGATCCCCATTTTCTCCAGAAAAACCACGTCAGGGTGATAGCCGGTCATTGCCAATACGTAGTCATTCTCGAGAGTTTTTGCTCCTTCAGGAGTGGAGAGAACAATATCCGTCTCCCGAATCTCCTGCACCGCACTTGAAAAATAGGCTTTGATCTCACCCCGTTTGATGCGATTGTTGATGTCGGGCAGGACCCAGTATTTGACCTGCTTTCCCATCGCCTCCCCCCGGTGAATCAGGGTCACTTCGGCTCCCCCATTGCGATACAGATCCAATGCCGCCTCAGCGGCTGAGTTCTGACCTCCGATCACAGCGACCTTTTTCTGAAAATAGGGATGGCACTCGGAATAATAATGACTGACCTTGGGAAGATCCTCACCAGGAAGGTCCAACATGTTGGGGTTGTCATAGTAGCCCGTGGCAATGATGACTCTCCTGCAGCGATACTCCTGCTCCTGGTCCAGCTGGTTTATGCTCTGGACGAGAAAATCATTTTCCTGGCCTTTCACCGAGATCACTCGCTCGTAGTATTTGATGGGAAGCTCAAAGTCATCGGCGACTCGGCGATAGTATTTCAGGCCATCCACTCGCTTCGGTTTCTCCGAGGAAATAATCATGGGGACGCCACCGATTTCGAGCAGATTGGCCGTGGTGAAAAAATTCATATTGACGGGATAGCGGTAAATCGAATGGACAAGACAACCCTTCTCAACCAACCAAAACTCAAGGTTTCTCTTTTTCGCCTCGATCGCGCAGGCCAGACCTGCAGGTCCCCCACCCACGATGATCCAATCCAGTAGTCGATTCATTGACACCATCTCTCCGGCTTCAATAGAATAGCGAATCGCGGGCGATTAGCTCAGCTGGTTAGAGCGCCGCCTTCACACGGCGGAGGTCACTGGTTCGAGTCCAGTATCGCCCACCAACCTAACCCCTTATCTCCAAATACTTACGTCACATTACTGCTTTGATGTTCGTCGAGCAGCGCTCACGATGTTTCCGTTTTGTTTCCGCCTTACCACCTTCAAGCACTTTCAGAATCTTCTTCGCAGAGTGTTCCGGTGAGAAGTGTGCATAATGCTTCTCCGTCGTTGTGACGCTGGCATGGCCCAGAACAGACTGGATGTCGTGCATATTGGCTCCATCTTCAGCAAGATTGATTGCATAGTGTCGACGAAGGTCTTTCACCAGAATTTGAGGCAATCCAACCTTCTCCCTGGCCTGCTCCCAGGGCTTTCGGCAATCGTGCCAACGGTCTTTGCTCTTGAGATTGTAGAAGACGTAAGCACAGCCTTGAATGAGTGGTAACACATTCACAGCTTCTAAGGCAGCTTCCGTCAGCGGAGCATAACGATACTTCTTGGATTTGGTGTTATCGCTGAAGACAACCATTTCTGACTCTTTCTGTATTTGCCAGTGTTTTAACGACAGAGCTTCCTCACGTCTGCAACCCGTTTCTCGCATGAAGATGAATAGGGGTCTGCATTCAGGCTTTACAGCATCTATGACTGTATCAACCTGCTCATCAGTGAATCGTGGCCGTTCCTTTTGGTTCGCCCTTAAGTTCTTGAACTGCTCCAGTGGATTCGACTCAATTACTCCGCACTCCTTAGCATAACCGAGAAGATGCCTGACAGTGTTGAGGTCTTTGTTGATGGTGCCTTCCGAAAGCCCTTCCTGCTTCCGCTTTCGTACATAATTGTGAAGATATGACGGTGAAATTGCGTTCAGATCGAGCGTACCCATGTAGCGGTTGAGCGCGTTCAATGAGGTTTGCTTTCTCAGCCAAGACTTCTTCTTGTTCCGCACCATCGAATACTCTTCCATGTAGGTCTTTGAAAACTCTTCCAACGTCAGTGTTCCACGGTCTCTGAGTTTGAGCTGCTCTTTAAGCTTCTGCCAAGTACCATCCGCAATCGAAGCGTTGATTCTGTCTAAGAGTTGCTTCGCCTGAGTCCGGTTACCGCACGCTCTTACAATTCGGCATCCATCCGGCCACCTCTTGTCGCAAACTGTCCGTCCTCGATATTTTCTAATGCCCATTATCCAACCTTCTTCCTTGGGTTCGAGGACAGGTCGGACTTCGAGGGATTATACGCAGATGGTCTGAAAGTGCCAGTAAAATTCAAACTGTTTCCTCCAACGGCATCTGGCAGATCACCAATGAAACCATCTGTGCTCCGTGGGTGAGTCGCTGGTTAGTTGGTCGAATCCTGCTTTTTCCAGCAGAAGGCTTGTGGTTGTTTTTGACTGCTTAGAGGTTTTGTCTGTCATTATTTTCCGGTCTGTTAATTCTGACCTCGCGGCTGTTGTGAATTATGGTTTTGAGATCCTTGATAGCGGAATAGTAGGCTCTGGCTGAAACCCGTTCGCCTTGAATATAAAGCGGGGCGGCGTCAGCTGCGGGTGGCGGAAAGCAGAACAGCAGGCTTGTGCCTACGCTTTTAGTCTCCTTCAGGGGAAAGCCTAACGTGATTAGGAAGGCTGCGAGGGGAAAGTCTCTGGTTCGGAAGAGGTTCATCTTCATCCTTACTTGCGTAAAATTTACGCAAATTGGCCTCTTGCAGGCAGGCGCAATGAGCCTACCAATGTCTCTTTCCCCTCCTTCCAATGGAAAGTCCAAGCTCTGGACGAACTTGGTGGAGGCTAGAAAAGCCTCTCACAACACCACCAATGTAGCACGTTCTCGGTTTGGCTGTATTGAGTCAGAACCCTCGTGAACTGGGAGTATCTGGCCTTTTCCATTGTCTTTAACCCCCTCCAAGCATTAGCATTCACCAATACCAACCACATAGGGGAGGAAAGCAAAATGAAAGCATTAACAACACTATTGGTTATCGGCATGTTCACGACCGCCGTCGCCATGGCTGATGATGTGGATGATGTGAGGGCGGCGGTGCAGAAATATTTCGATTCACTCAATTCCGGGGATGTGGATGCCTGGGTGCAGCTTTTCGCAGAGGGCCACACCACGTTTGCTGGGGGTGGAGGGCTGCTGGAGGCCAACACTTCTCTTGAGGAACAGAGGAGAATCAGGCAAGCCGGGGTCGATTCCGGTCTTGCTCGTAACCTACAGGCCCGGCATATCGAAGTCCAGATTTACGGAAACCTAACTGCCGTGGCTACCAACTACGTGGTGGGAAACCTCACCCCGGCTGGAGGTAGCCCTCAGCAGATCCTCAGGCGCCGCACAGCCGTGCTGATTAAGCAGGGAGGCCAATGGAAGATCGTTCATCGGCATATCTCATCCCTGACGTTACCCTAGTACGGCCCAATTTCCATTGCCTTTAACACCCCCCGAGCGTAACATTGAGCGCAACTGCACTGCACAGTGAGGGAGCATTATCTATGGTCGGCAAGACCATTAGCCATTACAAGGTTCTTGAAAAGATCGGCGAAGGAGGCATGGGAGAGGTGTCCGGTTAACAGTATGCAAAGCAACGAGAGGGGGGAGTTGTGAAACGTATTTTGTTTTTTCTCTATGGGGTGGTTTGTTATCTAATTTTCTTTGGAACTATCTTATACGCCATTGGCTTTGTGGGAAACTTTGTCGTGCCTAAAGGCATGGATACGGGAGATGCGGTGCCTTTTGGCCAAGCCCTCCTTACGAATGTTTTGCTCTTGGGTATTTTTGCTATTCAGCATAGTGTTATGGCACGCCAAGGGTTTAAGAAATGGTGGACTAAGATTGTACCTGAACCTATCGAGCGCAGTACCTATGTGCTTCTTGCCAGTCTTGCGTTACTGTTGTTGTTCTGGCAGTGGAAACCCATGGGTGATGTTCTGTGGGACGTATCCGGAAGTACTTTGGGCAATGTGTTGATTGGCGTTTCCCTCGTGGGGTGGTTGATTGTTTTTGCCAGCACGGCCTTAATTGATCATTTTCACCTATTTGGTGTGAGCCAAGTCTATTCTTATTTGACCAACAAGGAAGTCAGAGAGTTGCAGTTTGCCGCGCCTGCATTTTATAAGCTGGTGCGCCACCCGCTCTATTTGGGATTTATTATTGCCTTCTGGGCAACCCCTGTAATGACCGCAGCGCATCTAGTCTTTGCGATTGTGACGACTGCATACATCCTGCTGGCTATACAATTTGAAGAGAGGGATTTAGTGAGCTTCTACGGAGATCAGTATCGAGATTACAGGAGAAGAGTATCCATGCTGATTCCCTTGCCTCCGAAAAAATGACCTGAATTTTGCCAATCGTTTTTGAAAGAGCTGCGCCTCTGCTACGGCGGATTCTGAGCAGCCGGGGCTGGAGCGCTAGCTGGGGAGCCAGCATCGTTGGGTTCATCAGCCTGTCTTGGTTAGGTTTCTTCACGGAGACATACCATGAGCACTTCATCATGGAGCACACCGTCCACGAGCAAGAAATCCTCCTCAACGCCGAACGTCTTGAAGCCCAGCGTTTCATATAACGCAATAGCCTGCAGATTCGATTTGTTGACGCCGAGATTCACCTGTCTCACCCCTAACGTTGCGAAGGCATAATCTAGCGCCTGAGAAACAAGCTGCCGACCAATACCCAACTTACGAAAGGTTGGAGCAACATGGACACCCCAGATGAACGCCTTGTGTGCAAGTTTGTTGTGTTCTTCACGCCGACCACCTGTGATGCCGACGAGAGTTGACTCGTTGAAGGCACCGAATACAGCGCCGCTTACGTCAGCCACTAAGCGTGATGCAACTGCTGCCAACGGCGTGTCGCATTCCTCCTCGTAGCTTGAAGCGAATGCGGTTGGGGCTTCGCGCAGCCCTTGTAGGCGAAGTTCCTGAAATACACTTGCGTCTTCGGGAGTGAGGGTGCGAAGCTGCATGATAAACCTGTCGGCATAATATCCTGGTTGCCCGCATAAGACACAAGCAGACAGCTGCACCGCTGAATTTTCCAAAAATTATTTTTTGCTGCCAGGAGTCCCTAGGCCAGTTTCTGGGCGTGCGCGCATCCGTGAGCCTCCCCCCACCTGGACATCGACGCACCGGGACTCCGGTCGATTCGGTTTTACTTTGGTGAGCTGACTGGACTGCTTGCTTAGCTGTTGGCACTGCTTACCAGCTTCGCCATTTCCTGCTTCTCTTTCAGCCTCTTGGCGTTGTCGGCAAGTCGTGCTTCCAACGTCGGGTCTGGCGTCCCCCCTTCGCCTCTGGCCTTGCGAAGGGCATAGATGCTAATCAAGCCGTTGTCACTGCTAATTTCAAACGCCCCATGTAGGGTTAGGATGCTGTGCTTGATCCGTTTAAGAATGCCCATGGTTCCTCCTATTCAGGTCTCGAACCAGTAGATTCTTTTCAGGTGTACTGCTGGCAGTTTACACTCCCTCACGACTTTTTCAATCCCCACTTGGGTAGCATAAGGAGACGGAACTTCGACGAAAGTCGCTTCTTGCCTGTGTCAGGCGTCTCCAGATCTAAGCTTGTGGAAATCCTCACCAGCGACTTGGGTTCCACAACGAGTTTCCAAGCTGCAGATTGCTCGTTTTAGCTTTTGTTACAATCAAGGATGGCGGTTTTCGCTTTGGTGAATTGAGCTGGTCGGGGTCAGTGCCGGTCCCATTGTGCGTTTGACGAAGGGGTGTATCAACACCTCTTGAAGATAGTTGGAACCGGCACTCACAGGGTACAGCTAGGAGGTGTCAAAACAGTGAGATGCGACGCACAGGGATTCCGGTCGATGTCGATTCGGTTTTCGCTTTGTTGCTTCCAAAAGCCTAGGCTCGTGGCTCTGGCGGAAAAATCAGAGGTTGGTCAACAGGGCATGAAGCGAGCATCAAGGATGCAATAGCTACTAGTAGAATCAAGAGAACAAATATCAGTGCCTCATTGCTCACCTGTCTCTTCTTCCTGGAATACACTTCTCCTTCGTCCACCTTCCGCTGCTTCTGAGGGGCAGCAGGAGAACAAAATCACACAGTAGTCAATCAAGCTGGTCTTCAATCACTGCTCTTGTCAGTTCTTGAAGCGATGTGCAAGTCGTCGAGGTGATGGGCTTCTTTTCGGCCAGATCGGATCAACCAGTAGATGACGGCGGCGGCGATGACTGCGGCTACGATAACCGATGTCATGCTTCCCTCCTTTGCCACAATATTACACGAGTTTGCCCTTCAAATCGAGACTGTTGTTTTCAGAATCTGTTGCACGGTTTCAGGCATGGATTTGCATGGTTCCCCCCACCCTGGACGCAGGAGGAACTGGAGTCCCACCGAAGTCGTTTTCGCTTTTACTTCTGGCTCAACTCAGCGGTTACCTTCTCAATAGCCTGCTGCACATATCGCTCCACTAGGACATTTGGCCGCTTGACTCTTCCACTGGCGTACCTGAAGAGAGTGGTGTGTGTAGGCCCTTCCTCGCCCATCACTCGATGAAATTCACGGCACATCCGTTCCCAGCTCCAGGACGTTTTTTTCTTGAGGCGGAGTAGCTGCTTCGGGAGCGTTTTCTCTTTCACTTGTCGGATTATGTACCCATTTGTTCTGTGTCTGAGGGAATGCATCTATTCTCCCATATAATATTGCATGCAATGCATAGCGTAAACACGATGTTCAAACGGAACGCGGGGATGAAGAGGTGAAGAAGGCGTTGGTAATTGTTCTGTTCATTCTCACAATGGTGATTGTAGCTCAGTTGATTGCATGGTTTCAGCTGTGAAATTTTTCAATATTTATTTTGATGGTAGATAGTTAGCAGTCACACGCCTGGGAGCCTCCCTCCACTTGGACACCAAAGGAGACGGGACTCCGGCCTTGGCGATTCGACTGTCGATTTCGCTTTTGCTTGGTTGAATGGAGGGGGATGCGTCGCCCTAATCACTGCATTGAGGGAGATAAGGGCGACTTACCGCATCCAATTGTGCTGGATTATGCGGCAGCAGGGACTTGATTGCAAGGGGATGGAAAAAGCAGTCCCCTGCTCATGAAACAACTGGGGTAAGGGGATGCGGCTACGCACGTCGGTCTCCCCGACTTCATGGTAAGCGGAATGCTCACCAAAACCGCATCCCCTTAGAGGGACACGGCTCCTGGCTGATGCAAGCATTTCCTGGGGTAAAAATGGATGCTTAAAAGAACCGCATCCCCACTCACTATAGCAAGCGACATGCCTTTTGGGGAGTCCCATCGAGGCGGTCTTGCTTTGGTGAATCTTACTTCTGGCTTAACTCAGCAGTTACCTTGTGAATCGCCTGTTGTACGTAGTGCTCTACTAGGACATTGGGCCGCTTGACTCTTCCGCTGGCGTACCTGAAGAGAGTGGTGTGTGTAGGACCCTCGTGAGCCATCACTCGATGAAATTCACGGCACATCCTCTCCCAGCTCCAGGACGTTTTTTTCTTGAGGCGGAGTAGCTGCTTCGGGAGCGGTTTTTCTTTCACTGTCGGATTATGTACCCATTTGTTCTGTGTCTGAGGGAATGCATCTATTCTCCCATATGCTATGGTATGCAATGCATAACGTAAACACGATGTTCAAACGGAACGCGGGGAGGTGCGAGGAAAGGAAGAGGTGAAGAAGGCTTTAGTAATTGCTCTGTTCATTCTCGTAATGGTGATTTTGTCTCTGTTGATTGCACGGTTTTGATTCTCCAGCCCATAGCAGCTTCAACCTTTATGGAGACCGTTTAGGAGCGTGACAGCAATAGGCCATGAGAGGACGCTTTCCGGCACGGCATTCTTAGATCGCTATTTCGGTCCTACTCAAGTCACCTCTTTTAAAAGGCCATGTTAAAACCTACCCGAAAGCGGTCGTCGAACGGGGGCAGCTGTGGAGCATCGTCGTCGGATTTTACGAACTCAAGAAGGAGTTTCACATTGGCCCGAACCAGCATGGAAGCGGTGAAAGTGTGTCTTTGAAACGATTCTGCAAATGTGGGGTTGACATTCTCAAAACGATACTCTGGAATCAGCCAGGGATAAATGACATAGCGCCCTGCCGCCATGCCGATCGTAGAGCGGAATTCTCGTTTAGGTCCGAACTGGAGTTCATCCTCGTTCAACTGGATCCCTCCAAAAACATTGAAATCCCCCAGAAAAATATCCGCTTTAACTCCAGTCCGGAAAAATTCGTTCCCATCGGCAAGGTAGATTGTTAGGGGCGCCCCTCCGTCCGCTGTCTCGAAGAAGACTGGTGAAACTCCCCGGTAGAAGTAAACGCCCAGGGTGAGTGAATTATCCACCCAATTATTAGGTTGGTCAGGATCGGCGTCGCTTCCTAGAACTCCCATTCCTCCGATCTTATAATCAAAGCTCGCATAGAAGTCCTTCTCGCTGTTGGGGTCAAATTCTCCGCCAAACTCTTCTTGAAATTCTTCTAGTGTTTCAAGCACTTCTCCCACCGCTCCTGATCCTTCAAGAGCTTCAGCAGCACCCCCAAATTCGCCATTTACGACACCGAAAGCCCAAGTGAATCCTCCTGTTCCACCCGGACCCTCTTTCGAGCCGTAAATTTCAATTCCTTTCTGATTGGGAGAAAAACCGAAGAAATTCTGAGCCGGAATGGTTGGAAAAACGTCCATCAAATAGTTGCTGATGCGGCTTAGACGACGGTGATTTGAAAAGGGCGCAGCCCGAGGTTCAAACTGACCGGCACGGAAATTAAAGAACGCACTCGGGTGATTGTACTGGAAGAAAAGACGACCAATGCCACCCGGCTCGCCTTCCTCAAACAGGTCGATATCTCCGAAGAAGGAAAAGCTCTCCCCGACAGTGCCACCTATGAGCAGCCCGATCTCCGCAATTCCATCAAATTCGTTGCTGGTTGGCGCACTCTTGTTGACCGTATAATTAGACTCCAAAATAAAGCCTGCCACCGAGCCTCCAGGAATGTCCGCCGGCCAAATCGTTTCGGGCCAGATCCGCTTTGAGGCTGGGGCACCGAGTGGAACCGGGTCGTCCTTAACCGCATTCTCATCTCCTCCGGGAAATCGATAGCCATTGTTGCGGAAAGCCCGACCAAATGGATTGAGCGCGGGAAATGCGGTGTGGCAGGTCGCGCAACTCGTGTTATATTTGCGCGCGAAAGATGGCACCCCCTCGAGAGAGATTACCATAATCGTGAGTGGCACAAATCCGATGAGGGCTAGAGACCCCCAACCCAAAATATTGGATCTTTTCATTGTGACCCTCCTTTTTGTTGCACCAATGATACACGCACGGTATGTCGTCAGAAAGGATGAGACACTGGCGCCACGCACAAGAGTAGGATGTTAAAGTTCAATCATTGCAGTGTTTACTTCATTCGCCTTTACGGTAATTTCTTGCTCGTACTCTTTTAGGTCGCCTCTTTCTTCGCGGACCACCACCAGGGTGTACGTTCCTGCAGGGATATTCTCGATCGTGAATTCTTCCGACACCTGATGATCAACAACGGCAAAGAAGGGATGCTCAAATACCAGAACAAAAGCGGACATCTCGCGATGGATGTCGCACAAGACCAGGTACTCTCCCGTTCTCCGCGGAAGCCACTCACTGCTCTGTCCGGGTCCCTGAACCTGATTGAATAAGGTCCTCTTTCCCCAGTAGATGTGCACATTGTGGCTGAACGCATCGCTGTCTTTAAAGATCACTTCTTGACCCTTTTGGACCGGTAGCAGATGGGGAACGAACGTCTTTCCTTTCTGATCCATCTTGGCTACTTGATCCGGTGGGACAAACGGCCCTTTTACTCCCTTAAGATAGACGATGCTGTTTTCGCCTTTTCTCCCTTTGGTGAGTTCGATCTTTCCGGTTAAGGTACCGGTGTCCGAAGCCTCGGCAGAGAGCCCAACCGCAAGATATAAAATCAGGCTACTGACTACGATTGATCTTTTCATCATTTTCCTCCTTTTCAATTTTTTCTTCCTCACATCCTCACTGCCCTCATCCTCTCACTGAGGGCGAGTCTTGAAGATCCATCACAGTCACAACTAGCAACTCTTGTGCCAGAATGAAGTCCACTGGTAAAATATCCATAAATTGCTATAAATAAATGATTTAAGGAGTTTGGCTTGCCGACGAAAGTCCTGCGTCTCGCCGATTTCTCGGCAGGGTGCAGCCAGACTCACCTAACGCAGGGGTGTGGAGATCGCGCTGGCGAAGGGTTGTGGCCAAGGAGGGAGTGAAGCCGAAATTGCGGCAGTATATGCCGAAGTCTCGGTTTTGACGTGGAGCTTAGCAGTCAGTTTCCCTTGGTAAGCTTGCTCTGCAAGGTGGTCCGAGGAAGACCGAGCAGTTGGGCAGCACGCTGCTGCTCCCCTCCTGCTTCCGTCATAGCCCACTTGATGATCTCATCCTCAAACTGCTGGACCAGATCCTTTAACGAGACCGTTTTCGACGCCTGCCAGATGAAGCGCGAAAGGTTTGAGGCTGGCTTTCTCCTCACGAAGATATTCGGGCAAAT
>JADFOI010000100.1 GCA_022562935.1 Acidobacteriota bacterium | reverse complement strand
GGTAAGACCTCGACATTCAGCAACCGGGGCATGACAGGGTTCTATATTGGAGCCTCACCTGCCCAGTTAAGGGTCTACGATAAGCGGGAAGAAATGAAGCGCATGAAACAAGATGTGGAAGGCTTACCGAGGATCTTCACAAGGGTCGAATGGCAATTACGGCACCGTAAGTGCCCCGTGACACTGTTTTCCGAGTTAAGTGGATTACTTGATGTGGATCCCTTTGAAGACATTGAGATTCTCGGGCCATCGGAACCTTATGATTTTCATAACGATCCGAAAGGGTCTCGAAATCGTTTCTTGTTCAATAAGCTGTCTGAGGAGCTCTCAGCACAAGAGGCTGCGCGAATTTTGAATGTAGACAGAAATTTCAAAAGAGATTTTGTGCCGTTTCTCTTGAATGGTGAAGAGATCAAAAGACAATTGCAGGAGTCCTACCTTGATGGAGTCCGAAGATTCTTCGACAACCAGCCACAAGCTTATTTCGGCGATGGAGCCACAAATGGCGAAATTCAGTAGTACAGGCCAGATTCAAACCATTCGCCTTGTGAGCGTCCCTGAGCAGTCAGCATTTTACGTTCGAGACGCAGCCCGGTACCTTGGAATCTCTCCTAACACTCTCAGGAAGCGCTCTGATCTCGGCTTGATCCTGGCCCGACGAGATGAGAACGGCAACCGGGTTTTCCTGCTTGAGGACTTGGATAATTATCTGAACGCCTTGCCTCCATTTATCGAAGGTGTTAATCCTATCGACAGCCGACCTGTCGAAACCGGATGCCAAAAGAAAGGAGGCAAGCCATGAGCGTCCGGAAAGAGACAAACAGGCGCGGCAAGTCTCAAATTGTTTGTGATCGTAAATGGCCTGATGGAAAGAGGTTCCGACGTGTGATGCCAAACAGTGCAATAGCAAAGCAAGTTGATGCCAGAATTGTGGCCGCTATTGCCACAGGAACTTGGAGAGAACTCCGTCAGGAGCTCGAGCACGGCACACATTCACGAATGACCGTAGCGGAGACTATAGATAGATATATAGAGCTTTACTGCAAGGTCAGAAATCGCTCCTGGAGGCGAAAGGTTTCATCGTTGAAACACGTCAATCGTCTCCTTGGAAAGTTGCGATTACGCGACGTTGAAATGCGCCACGTACACGAATTTCTTGCCAAACGGTTGAAAGAGGGAGTGAAAGCGGCAACGGTAAACCGTGACGTCGCGGTATTGAAACACATGATTCAATTTGCCGTTGACGAAGGGTTAATCCGTGAAAACCGCATTTCACGAGTGAAGAAATTGAAGGAATACCGTGAAGAAAGACCACGTGTCGTTGGAAAAACGTTGAAACGAATATTGAAATACTTGCCGTTTCCTGTGAATCAGATTGTAATTTTTATTTACGAAACGGGCTGTCGCCCCAGTGAAGCGTTGTCATTGAAGCGAAAATACGTGGATTTGAAGAACCTAACGGCGATTTTCAATCTACGAAAAGGCGGTGATAACGCCCTGGTGGCGCTGACTACCCGAGCTGCAGATGCGATCCGGCGAGTTCCAGAGCTTCCAGGGTGCCCCTACGTGTTTTGGAATTCGAAAACAGCCACTCGCTACCAGAGGATCAACGAGACCTTCAACCGAGCAAGACAAAAGGCCGGTTGCCCTGACGTCCAGTTAAAGGATTTCAGGCGTGAATTGGGTATTCTGATCGCGGAAAGTGGTCAGCCTCTTCATGTGGCGCAGACGCAGCTTGGACATTCCTCCATCAAGACCACCGAGAAGTACTATGCCCACTTTTCTCCCGAGTTCGCACTGCCCCGAGCGAGAGAAGTCATGGAGCAAAGATGGAGGAATAGTGGAGGACAAGACCCCGATTTCGATACTGCAGAAAACCCCTCCCAACAGGAGTCCTCTAACCTAGTGGATTTTCAAGCGTTTAGAGAGGCTAAAAGAGGCGGCGGGCGGATTCGAACCGCCGAATAAAGGTTTTGCAGACCTCTCCCTTAGACCGCTTGGGTACACCGCCTTAAAGTATGGGTGCATTATAGCGAAAGCAGGAAATTAATCGCAACAGAGACCGGGATGCTGCCTGGGTGGTTGAATCTATTGCTCCAGGCCGGCTTGCTTGAGCATTTGCTGGCGGAGGGCTTTGAATTCCGAGCCCGGCTTCCAGGCCGGATATCGGTCGTCGTTGGCGGCCCGATAGCCCACCTGAAAGAGAAGCTGCAAGTCTTGAACCAGTCCGCTCAGGTCCCAGGTTGGGTCGTATTGATCGGATGGTTTGTGGTAGTGCTTACGGGTGTACTCCTCTCGAATTTTTAATCCCCACCCTTCGGGTTTGCCCAGGTAGTCCACACCGGGATCCAGCGAGAGTGCGGGCACTCCCTGTTTGGCAAAACTGAAGTGATCGGAGCGATAAAAGAGTCCTTTCTCCGGTTCCGGATCGGGTCGAACCACCCGGCCCTGTTCCTTGGACACGACCTCAACCAGATCCTCCAGCGTGGTGTTCCCCAAACCGGTGATGGTGACGTCCTGAGTGGGTCCCAGCACATTCATCCCGTCCATATTGATGGCAGCCACCGTGTGCACGACCGGATAGAGTGGATCTTCACTGTAGTATCGGGAACCCAGAAGCCCCTGTTCTTCGGCGGTGACGGCCAGAAAGAGCAGGGAACGGCGGGGAGGCGTTTTCAGTTGAGCGAATCCCCTGGCCATCTCCAGTAAGGCGGCCGTGCCACTGGCGTTATCCACGGCTCCGTGGTAAATCTGCTCCCCTTCGGAAGTGGTTTTCTTGCCCAGGTGATCCCAATGGGCCATATAGACGATGTACTGCTCCTTTAAATTCGGGTCACTTCCTTCCAGTCTGGCGACCACGTTATGGGAGTCGACCCTGCGGAAGGTGTTCGCAATGGTCAGGGAACACCTCATTCCCAGGGGTACCGGTTTGAAATTTCGACTCAAGGCGTCTTTTTTCAATGCCTCCAGCTCATGACCCGCCAGCTGAAACAAGGCCCGGGCGCTTTCCTCGGTCAGCCAGCCTTCCAGGGCACAAGACGGCTCCCCATGGTGGGTCACCAGATCGAATTGTTCTCCACTAAAACTGTCCTGGACCACGCCCCAGGGATAACCGGCAGGGCCGGTTTCATGGATGATGAAGCAGGCCCTGGCCCCTTTTCGGGCGGCCTCTTCCAGCTTGTAGGTCCAGCGACCGTAATAGGTCATGGCCCTTCCGTTGAAGGTCTTCTCATCTAACTTGGAGGGATCGTCCGGATCCGGCACCGGGGGGTCGTTGACCAGGACAATCAGCGTCTTGTCTCTCACATCCACGTTTTTGTAGTCATCCCAGTCATACTCGGGTGCCACCACGCCATAGCCGGCAAAAACGACCTCCGAATCGTGAAGGGATGTGCTTTCAACCGCTCGCTTGCTCCAAGCCACGAACTCCTGACCAGAGCAAAGCGAGAGCTCTTGTGCCCCTGTGCTCAAGAAAAGGTGCAGAGGGGAAGCGGCGGTAATCCCGATAAGAGGGACCTTCTGCAGGTAGCCGCCGGCAGGGTTTCCGGGAGCCAGTCCCAGACTTTTAAATTGCTCGACCAGATAGCCGGTGGTCCGTGTCTCACCCGGGGAACCGGGAAATCGACCCTCAAAAGCATCCGAGGCCAGTCGTTGAATGTGTTGGGCCAGGTTCTTCTCACCTATACTTCTGAGTCCGGCATCGGGTGAACTGGGTGGATGGCTCGTCATGGATGGCTCGATTCTACACCCAACCCTAATCGAGGCGCTTGTGAAAGCGAAGGACACTCAACCCGACCAAGGCGGTGCCCAGGACGAGCAAGGCCATGACTTGCGGCCACAGGACATCCAATCCAATTCCCTTGAGAAAGATGCCCCGTACAATCTCCATAAAGTAACGCACCGGATTCAGGTAGGTCAGGTATTGTACCGCTAACGGCATATTGCGAATCGGAAAGGCGAAGCCGCTGAGCATGAAAGCAGGCATGAAGAAGAAAAACGATGCCATCATGGCCTGTTGTTGAGTTGAGGAGACCGTCGAGATCAACAGGCCGAAGCCCAAAGTGGTCAACAAGAATGCGGCCGCACACCCCAACAACAGCAGCATGCTGCCTCTGAAAGGTATTCCGAAAATCAATAGAGCTGCGCCCGTTACCATAAGAACTTCCAGCAGGCCAACGGCTGCAAAAGGGAGCGTCTTTCCCAGCATCAACTCTATGGGGCGAATCGGCGTGACCATCAACTGTTCCATGGTTCCGCTTTCCTTTTCCCGAACGATGGCCATGGCCGTGAGCATCAGCGTCACCAGTGCGATAATGTTCACAACCACACCGGGAACGAAGTAGTTCTGACTCTTTAGATCCACATTGAACCAGACACGACTTTCCGCCGATAAGAGAGGACCCTGACGGACCGGACCTGGACCAGATACTGTCCTTTGCCTCGTTCGTTGCTCTCCCTGGATACGGCCGGCATAGCGGGCCACAACTTGACTCGCTGAGTTCGAGATAATAGTGGCGCTGTTGGAGTTGGTGCCGTCAACCAGGATTTGCACCTGTGTCCTTTGGCCGCGGCGAATATCGCGACCGAATCCCGGAAGCACACGAACGACGGCTTGAACCGCTGAGCGGTCCAACAGTTCTTGAATCTCTTCCTCCCCTGCCGGGATATGGGTCACTCGAAACTGGGGGGATCCCTCGAACTCCGCCAGCAGTTCCCGGCTCTCCGGAGTGCGATCCTGATCCATCCAGGCAATGGGACTGTTTTCCACATCCAGGTTGACCGCGTAACCGAAGACGATCAGCTGGATGATGGGAGGAAGGAGCAGAACGACACGCATCCTGGGTTCCCTTAAGGTCTGCAGGAATTCTTTTTTGATGATAGCAGCCGTTCTTCTCCACATTTTAGACCACGGTGCGCTTAACCATTCGTGTTGCCGTCAGAAATACCAGGGTGGCAAAAGCGGTGAGGAATGCCACTTCTAGCGCCAGCAGTTCAAAACCAATCCCCTTGAGAAAGATCCCTTTGAGAAGGGTAATAAAATAGCGGGCCGGTACCAGAAAGGTGAACATCTGAATGGGCGCGGGCATGTTCTCGATGGAGTAAATGAAGCCGGAGAGCAGAAAAGCCGGCAAAAACGAGGTCATCATTCCCAGTTGATAGGCCAGGAGTTGAGATCCGGCAATGGCGGAGATCAAGATCCCCCAGCAAAGAGCTCCAAAGAGGAAGATAAAGCAACTGACAGCCAGGAAGAACAGACTCCCCCTCAAGGGGACCTCGAAGATGAGGACCCCGACCACAATGACGATGACCGTATCAATCGCTCCCACCGCAAAATAAGCCGACATTTTCCCCAGGACCAGTTCCGCCGGTCGCAGGGGGGTGGAGAGCAGCTGCTCCATGGTGCCCATTTCCCATTCTCGGGCAATGGTGAGGGAGGTCAACAAGGCGGAAATGATCATCAGGATGACGGCCAAAAGTCCCGGGACAATGTAGTTCTGGGATTTCAGGTCGCTGTTGTACCAAACACGCAACCGGGCTTCTACCGGCAAGGGGGCTTGTGTCCCGCCTTCTTGTGCCGATTGTAGAGCCAAGGCGTGATTGGCGACGAGGGCCTCTGCGTATCCCAGTGCAATTGAGGCCGTATTGGAATCACTGCCATCAATGATTAACTGAACCTGCACTTCCTTGCCGGTGAGGAGATTGCGGGAAAACTCCTTGGGAATCACCACCGCAATCAGACACTCTTCCCGGTCAATACTGCGTTCGATGGTTCGGTAATCGTCCACGAATCCCAGGATCTCAAAGTAACGGGATCCTTCGAACCGGGCGATGAGTGCGCGGCTTTCCGGACTGCCATCGGAATCAAAGATCAGAGTGGGGATGTGGTCCACGTCGAGGCTGAGTGCATATCCGAACAGCAGAAGCATAATCACGGGCAGGGCCAGAGCGATAATCAAGCTGCGCGCATCACGCCAAATGTGGCGAAGTTCCTTGCTAGCCATGGCCCGGGTGCGACGAAGATTCACTGTTCCTGCTCCTGTTCTTGAATCATGGCGGCAAAGACGTCATCCAGACTTTCTGATCGGTAGGCTTTTCGCAGAGCTCTCGGCGTATCCAGGGCGATGATTCGGCCTTCATGCATGAGAGCCAGACGATGGCAGTACTCGGCTTCGTCCATGTAGTGAGTGGTCATGAAGATGGTCTGCCCTCGCTCAGAGAGTTGGTAGATCAGTTCCCAAAACTGGCGGCGGGCGATGGGATCGACTCCCGAGGTCGGCTCATCTAGAAAGAGTATCGGTGGCTGATGCAGGACTGCACAACCCAGGGCCAGTCGCTGTTTCCAACCCCCAGGCAGCAGACGGGTCATGGTGTTCCTTCGTTCCTCCAGTCCCGCCATTTCCAGAATCTCTTGCTTCAACTGCTGGCGGGAACCTCGAGGCGTACTGTAAATGGCACTAAAGAAATCAATGTTTTCTTCAACGGTCAGCTCATCGTAAAGAGAGAACCTCTGGGACATATAGCCGATGTTTTGTTTGATTTCCTCGCTTTGGGAGAAAACGTCGAACCCTCCTACCCAGGCGTTTCCTCCTGATGGCCGCAGCAATCCGCACAGCATGCGAATGATCGTGGACTTGCCGGCTCCGTTGGAGCCGAGAAAACCGAAGATCTCCCCTTTTTTCACGCTGAAAGTGACATGGTCAACGGCCACGAAGTCATCGAATCTCTTCACCAGATTTTCTACCCGTACACTGGGTTGAACACTCATCTCCTCACCTCACCCTGTTTGCGGACCAGAGCGATAAAGACATCTTCCAGGGAAGGTTTGATGGGCGTGAGTTGGGCTGGACCGCAGCCGGCTTCCTCCAGCGATCTTTCCAACTCCTGAGGTGTGGTGCTGGAGGGAGACAGGAAGAGATGCAGTACGGCTCCAGCAAACTCAACACTCAAGACACCGCTGGCGCGGGACAGAATCTGTCGTGCCGTCCTGGGATGGGAAGATTTCACTTGGTAGCAGACTTCCTCAAGTTCGGTCTGTAGAGCCTCGGGTGAATCGCAGCGGATCAACGTTCCCTGATCCATAAATCCGACCCGATTGCAGCGTTCCGCTTCATCCAGATAGGCTGTAGTGATAAAAACCGTTACCCCATCCTTGACCAGCTTATAGAGGATTTCCCAAAAATCGCGGCGTGAAACTGGATCCAATCCGGTGGTGGGCTCATCCAGAAAGAGAATTTCCGGCTGATGCAGGAGTGCACACATAAGAGCCAGTTTTTGTTTCATGCCACCGGAAAGCTTTCCTGCCTGTCGCTCCCGGAAGGGTTCCATGCGGGTCATCTTGAGCAGCAACCCCATGAGTTGATGGCGATGACCCTGGGCTAGGCCGTAGAGATCGGCATAGAAGGTCATGTTCTCCTGGACGCTCAGATCCAGATAGAGACCGAATCGCTGGGCCATATAACCGATTTGTTCTCTGACCTTTTCTGGGTCTTGGGAAACATCGTAGCCCACTACACGGACGCTGCCTTCGGTGGGCTTGATGAGACCGCAGAAGAGGCGCAGGGTGGTGGTTTTACCTGCCCCGTCAGGTCCCACCAATCCAAATATTTCACCGCGAGAAATCTCAAGATTCAGGTGCTTGACTGCGGTGAGCTCCGGGAAACGGCAGGTGAGGTTGTGGCTGCTGGCGATAGGTGGTTGCTCGCTGGTGTTTGGTGTCATGGAATGCTCATGCCTCCCCCCGACTTCTCGTGTCTACTGTCGGGCTAGGCGCCTGGCTCACTTCGTTGCTTCGCCCCCGGCAGTCTCTGTCAGAATAATCTCGGCATCCGAGGGCATATTGAGTTTCAATTCGTGCTGAGGGTTGGAGACCTCGATTTTGATGCGGTAGACGAGCTTGACCCGTTCGCTGAAGGTCTGGATCTGCTTGGGCGTAAACTCGGCCTCCGAGGAGATGAAAGAGACCCGGCCGGAGTAAATTTTTCCAGGAAAAGAATCGGTGGTGATTTTAACCGGGGCACCCAGCTTCACCCGGCCCAATTCCTGTTCACTGATATAACCCCGCAGCCAGGGATGATCCAGATCTCCGATCTCAACCACCGGAACCCCGGCAGCCAACACCTCCCCCACTTCAGCTGTCTTGACCAGGACAACCCCTTCAATAGGAGAAACAGCCACCATCTCCTCGAGTTGTGCCTCAATAAGTCCCACCTGAGCCTGAGCTCCCTGGATCTCGGCTTTGGCTGTCTCGATGGCCTGTCGGTTTCTTTTGACTTCCAGTCGGAGGGACTCAGCCAGCCTCAATCCGGCCTCGGCCCAAGCCACCTGGGCACGGGCGCCCTGAATTTTCTCCTGACGAGGCCCCTCAATGAGAAGTGCCAGATGTTGTTCAGACTGTTTTGCCGAGGCCCTGGCAGAGTCAAACGCAGCTTTGAATCGGTCATGTTGTGAAGTGGAGATGTCTTCCTTCTCATAAAGAGTTTCCGCTCTCACCCAGTCCTTTCTGGCTTTTTCATATTCTGATTGGACCCGCTCCAGGATGGCCCGAGCCTCGGCAACTTCCTGCTCTCTGGACCCGGAGAGGAGCTCATCCAGGGCAGCCTGAGTCTGGATTAATTCCGCACGCCGCTGCTCGATCTGAGCTTCAACGTTTTCCCTCTGATACAGAAGGAAGGCTTCCAGCTCTGCCAGACGGGAGCGGGAGGAAGCGAGGGTGGCCAGGGCACGCTCACGCTGATGGAGCAGCTGCTGTTGTTCCAAGCGAGCAATGATCATACCTTTGCTCACCGGGTCGCCTTCTTCAGCATTGAGCTCAATGAGTCTCCCGGCAACGGTGAAGGCCAGATTCATGGTGGTGAGCTCGATATTTCCGGAAAGGAAGATGCTGTCGGAGGACTCCTCCCTTTCTCCCCTCAGCCAAAGGAAAACGACAACTCCCAGAAGCACGATCAGCAAAAGGACGGGGATGATCTTTTTTTTGTCGGTCCTCATTGAATCATGCTCCGGATGGTCCCCATGGCCTCACCCAGGTTGATCCGCTCCAGGCTATAGTTGAACAGGGCGGTGATCTGGTTTTCCCGGGCACGCTCCAGACGAGTCTGCGCATCGGTGACCTCAAGGCTACTGGTGATGCCAGCCTGATAGCGACGACGGGCCTGCTCTACTTCCTGCTGGGCCAGTTGCAGTCCCTCCTCGGCGACGGTGATCTGCTCCCGGGCCAGGTTGAGGCCAGCAAAGGCCAACCGAACTTCCAATTCGATTTGGCGGCGTAAGTCCTGCATTTCTATCCGTTCCCGCCGAAGTTTGGACAGAGATTCGGCTCGATGGGCGTCAATCTTTCCCCCGTCAAAAACGGGCAACTCCAGGGAGATTCCTAAATTCCAGGTGGGGATGGCACTATCGATGCCGGAACCGATGGTTCCGTAACCGGCAAATCCTGAGAGGGAGGGAATTCGGTCGGATCGAGCAGCCCGGTAGTCAAGGTCGGCTTGCTCTTCCCTTTTCTGGTGGGCTTGCAAATCGGATCGAGAGCGAAAAGCGATGGCCAGAGCTTCCTGCATGTCAGCCACCTGAACGGGTGTGTGGGTGAGGTTCTCGGTGAGGGTGAGGTTCGCATCCAGCCGGATGCCGATCAGCTTGAGAAGCCTCAAAAGAGATTGCCGGTGCTGCTGCTCAGCCCCCAACAGCCGTTGCTGCTCATTGGAGACCTGGACTTGCGCTCGCGTCACCTCAATGCCTGTTCCGATCCCGGCCTCCTTTTGATTCTCTGCCAGATCAGCCAGTGCAGTGGCCAGCTCCAGGTTGGCTCGGGCTGCATCCAGACGAGCCCTGTTGCGCAGGGCCTCCAGATAGAATCGGGCCACCTGAGCAGCGGTTCGCTCCTCAATGTTCTCCTTCTCGGTCTGGGCCACTCGGACGCCGATTCTGGAGGCCTGAAAGCGACGAATCGAACCGAGATGGAAAATCGTTTGAGTCAGATTGGTCCGTGCATCGAAAGTGGTAAAGGGGCCCACCAGGGTGGGCGGCCGAAATAGGGGAGAGGGCTGCAGGCCCAGAGCCTCTAGATTGCGCGTCTGATTCTGAAAACCAACTGAAGCGCCCAGATGGGGCAGCAGCTCGGCCCGTGACTGCTGGGAACGAGCCTGGACCTCGCGAATGGACTCTTGGGCCATTTGAACCTCAGCACTGCCTTCTTGGGAAAGGGCGATTTCAATGGCTTGCTTGAGGCTCAGGTCGAGATCGGAAGCCGTGGCCGGATGGGTGAACGAAATCCAGATCAGTGGCAGGACCAGGATCATGTGTCGGCGGCATGATTCTCTAGCTCTAAAAAAGTAGGCCATAGGTTGAGGGGTGGGAGGGACTCCCATTTAAGACTCCTTTTTGCGGTATTGTGCTCTTCCTTTGTCGGTGAGAATGCCTTCAAATAAAACCCCGCTGATCACGGAAAAGGCTTGGGAAGCGGACAGGGGAAGATGGGATAAGGTTTCCGGATTCACGATGTTTCGGATCAAGGTGGAGAACAAGAGAACCAGCACCTCGGCATCGATGTCTTTTCGGAGAAAGCCTTCCTTGACGCCTTCCTGGATCAGTTGGCCGAAGCGGGTGTGGATGTGTTCATGCCTGCGCTGATCCAACTCCTGCCACACTTCAGGAGCATGCCGCTGAATATCACGAAGAAAGATCCGGCTAAAGTGGGGTATTTCTGTGGCTACCAGTGTCAGGGCCTGCTCCAGCTTTTTACCAAAAGGGGTTTCATTGCTTTGGCTGATCTTTCCCAAACCTTCTGAGATTCGTTCGGTCCTGCTGAGGAGGGCCTTGCGCAGCAGGGCTTTTTTCCCGGGAAAGTACTGATACAGGGTCCTCTTGCTCATCCCCAGCTCATGGGCGATTTCATCCATGGTGACCTTGGTGAACCCCAGACTGAAGAACTGAGACCCTGCCACCTCAAGAATTCGATTTTGGACTTCAAGTGCGCCGGCCATCGTATACCAATAAAACTATTATAGTATTTTAAGTTTCCAATATCTACTCCTGGGTTCAGGTTGTCAAGGATTAGTTGGGTAAGACCGGATTAAGAATAGTTTCAGCTACTGGTTTCCGACCTTCTGGCGCAGTCTCCCGATTCTCTCGTTATTCCCGGGATGAGTACTGAGAAAGGTCAGCCACTCGGGAATGCGCTCCATTTTTTTGGCTTTTTCCAGGAACTGCACGAGGCCGATCGGGGAATAGCGGGATTTCAAGAGTAATTGGAAAGCAAAATCATCCGCTTCCAGTTCTGATTCCCTGCTGATCCCCAGTTTGGCCAGGTGCTCAACGATTGAAGCGGCGGTTCCCGGACGGCGGTTGGCAAGAGATAAGAAAAGCTGCAGGGCCTCCCTCCGGTTCTTTTGAATCAAAGCCTTTCTGCAATGCCCCAATTCAACGTGGGCAATTTCATGGGCCAAAATCCCTGCCAATTGATCGGCTGAAGTGTCCGGTAAGGTCATTAAACCCCGTGTGAGCAGGATATGACCTCCGGGCAATGCCAGGGCATTGACTTCCGGTGAGTCCAGACGGAAGACCTTATAGCGCTTAAAGGTCAGGCCTCCAGTGGCCCTGAAGTTGTCCAGGATGGTCTGGACTCGTGTCTCCTCTTCCGGTTGGATGTTCTGTTCTTTGGCCATGTCGGAAAGCCAGGAGGCGCCGATTCTGATTTCATCGGCTGGCGTGGTGGGTGCCAATCCGAGTGATTTCCTGATCCCAACCAGGTGGAAGGATCGAGTATAGAGCACCACGATGAGGACCACCAATATGAGGAGGATTTCTCTAAAGCCAAGCATCATTTGTAGAAGACTCGCCAAACCGGAGTCCAGGAAAGTATACTGGATTCGCCATGAGTGTGAAGATCAACGACAAACTGGGGCGACCGCTTCATGATCTGCGGATCTCAGTCACCGATCGCTGCAACTTTCGCTGTAGTTATTGCATGCCCCAGGAGATCTTCGGCCGCGACTATCAGTTCCTGGATCGGAGCGAACTCCTGAATTTTGAAGAGATCGAGCGTCTGGTCCGCATCTTCGCCGGGCATGGCGTCAAAAAGATTCGTCTTACCGGAGGCGAACCTCTACTACGCCGTGACCTGGAAAAGCTGGTGGAAAAACTGGCGGGGATGCCGGGACTGGAGTTGACCCTGACCACCAACGGAGGGCTTCTCGCGGAAAGGGCCCAAGCTTTGAAAGAGGCTGGACTGAATCGTGTCACCGTCAGTCTGGACTCGCTGGACGACGAGATTTTCGCTTCCATGAACGGGGTGGACTTTCCTGTGGAAAAGGTGCTGGAGGGAATTGAGGCGGCCAAGGTTGTCGGACTGGCTCCCATCAAGGTCAACATGGTGGTCAGACGCGGCGTCAACGAGCAAAGTGTTGTACCCATGGCCCGTCACTTCCGCGGCACCGGTATCATTTTGCGCTTTATCGAGTACATGGATGTGGGTACCAGCAACGGCTGGTGTCTTGATGACGTGGTTCCAGCCTTCGAAATCATCAAGAGGATCGATGCCCAAATGCCGATCAAGCCCCTTGAATCGAACTATCAAGGAGAAGTGGCCAGAAGGTGGCAGTACCGGGACGGAAGTGGTGAAATTGGGATGATCGCCTCTGTGACCCAACCCTTTTGCGGTGACTGCACTCGGGCTCGGCTGTCGGCGGACGGTTTTCTCTATACCTGTCTTTTTGCCACTCAAGGAAATGACTTGAAAAAGTTGTTGCGGGGTGGAGCTTCCGATGGGAAGATTTCCGATGCTGTAGCCTCGATCTGGAAGGCCCGAACGGACCGCTATTCTGAAATTCGCTCCTCCGAAACCACGGATCTCCCCAAGGTCGAAATGTCTTATATCGGCGGGTGAGCTTCTGGAAGATCCAGTCGAACGGAACAACTTCTAACCCAACAAAACTACCCCTTGATTCTTCTTGCGGTGAGCACTCCCGACAATATGCAGGCCGTCCAGGTGATGGGCCTCCCTGTTTCTGGACCTGAGGAGCCCGTAAAGGATGACAGCCGAGATGACGATCCCAATCACGAGTGATGTGGTCACGGATTCACCCCCTCTCTCTGAAGATAGGTGGAGAGGAATGGGTAACACGCTGTCCACACACACTGAGGGAGAAGACTTAGGCGTTCATCCCTCTCCACTTGGCATCTAGGGAAGCAAATTCCATGCCGCTCTCCTTTGTCTCTTGCAACTGACTGTGAAAATGGGACTTGCCGATATCCGGACGTGAGGGGGTGGCATGGAGCGAATGAAAGCTAGGTCAAAACACCCGGAAAGTGGGTGATTTGACCTGCACCGCCAGACTATTGCCGCTCTTCTCTGAGACGGGGAGTTCAAGGACACCAAGAGGAAGAATGGAGCGGGAAAGGGGATTCGAACCCCCGACTTCAACCTTGGCAAGTCTGAGTAAGATGCTGTGATCATTGATTTTAAACGACTTATACCCGGCATTATCCGGCACAGAGCGGCATAAAAGTGCGCTTTCTGCACCCTATACGCACCCTGCAGGAGCAGAAATCCCCGTCCACGACGCGCCCACGATGGGACC
>JADFOI010000099.1 GCA_022562935.1 Acidobacteriota bacterium | reverse complement strand
TCGTGCTGTCGTGCGCGCTTCGCGCGCTTTCCAGGTTTTGAATTTGTTTGGGATTTTGAATTTGGGATTTCCGGCCTTCGGCCGGCGGTTTGGAGTTTAGAATTTGGAGTTTGTTTGGGATTTTGAATTTGGGATTTGGGATTTCCGCTGACCGCTGACCTCAGTCAGCGGTCAGCGGTCCTACAGCCCTATCACCAGGAGGATGAAAATCACCAGGTTGATTGCGTGAGAGGTAAAGCAGAGCTTGCAGGGAACACGGGTAAGAAACAGCAGCGAGTAACTGAGATAAATTCCCAACAAAACGGTGACCAGACTGACCAGTAGATAAAAATAAACAAAGGGTGTCGTAAACAGAAAATTTCCCACTACCGCCGCAATCAAGGCAACGTAAAAGACCTGACCCAGGAGCGAGTTGGGGAGCCCCAAAACCCGAGCACGCGGTGTAAACACGATACTGGCACAGGTCTGTTCACCCATTCGGCAAAAAGAGGGTATCCAGTTCGCATCCGGCTTAATCCAACGATAGGCAACGGCTGTGAAGTAACTTGAGATCAGAAAACTCAAAGCCGCCAATATACTGATCCACATGATGCAAAACCTGACAGAGAGCTACTTCTATCTGATGTCTCCTACCTCCTGTCTCCTGTCTTCCTTCTTGGAAGCGCGCTGCAGCACCCAAGCCGCCACATGGTTCACCAAAAAAGGGGAGATTCGGTTCAACCCACAGAGGATCCTCCCGGGGAGAGTGAGATGGACCTCGCGCTTCTTGTGGCGCACCGCACTCACAATGGCTCGGGCCACGGCTGCAGAGTCTTGACCACTTCCTGGGCGGTTCCAGGATCCTTGACTGGCGGTATTTTGAGCGGATTGCTGAAACTCGGTCGCCGTGTAGCCTGGACAAATCACGCTCACTCCCACACCGGTCCCCCTCAGTTCTCCCCAAAGCGCCTCTCCGATCGCCACCTGCGCGAACTTGGTGGCGCAATAGCTGGCTGCATAGGGAAACGCCTTCTTCCCGATCACGCTGCTCACCAGAACAATATGTCCCTCGTTTTGTTTCATGAGATGAGGTACGGCGGCATAAATCGATTCGTAACCGGACTGAAAGTTGACCTGCCAGATGCGAGCCATGTCCTGTGGAGAGACCTCCTGAAGGGGACCGTAGATTCCGTAACCTGCGTTACAAATGAGCAGATTCAGACCCCCCAGTTCTTCTAAACACTCCTCGACGATGCTCGCTCCCTGGCCCGGGACACTGAGATCTCGAGCTTTAAAGACCACCCTGGAAACACCCTTTTTGAGGCAAGCTTCAGCCACCTCGGTCAACCGTTGTTCCCGGCGGGCCACTAAAAACAGTTCACATTCGGGGTTGGAATAAGCGTATGCCGTAGCCTCTCCGATACCTGAAGAGGCTCCTGTGATCAAAATCTTAGGCATAACACTCGATGACGCCTGCAGCGCCCATGCCCCCTCCGACACACATGGTGACCAGTCCATAGCGCACTTCACGGCGTTTCATCTCGGAAAGGAGAGTTGCTGTCAGCTTGGCCCCGGTGCAGCCCAGGGGATGACCCAGCGCAATAGCGCCCCCGTTGACATTCACAATGTCCGGGTCAAGCCCGATCTCCTGAATCACACTAAGGACCTGAACCGCAAAGGCTTCGTTGAGTTCGATAAGACCTATGTCTTTCAGCTTGAGTTCAGCCAGTTCGAGAGCTTTGGGAATGGCATGTACCGGACCGATGCCCATGATTTCCGGGGCTACCCCCACCATGGCATAAGACAACAGCATCCCTAAAGGTTCCAGAGCGAGCTCCTTCGCCTTTTGCCGCGACATCACCACCACTCCGGCAGCTCCGTCGCTCCGCTGACTGCTGTTTCCCGCAGTAACGGTCCCTCCCACTTTGAAAGCAGGCTTGAGTTGAGCCAAGGCCTCCATCGAAGTATCCGCCCGGGGTCCCTCATCCACTCCAAACTCCACCACCTGCGACTTTTTGCGTCCCTGATCCAGTTCTTCCTCAGTCACCTGGAGGGAAATCAATTCCTCCTCGAAGCGTCCAGACGCCTGAGCATCCAGGGCATTTTGATGGCTCCTGAGTGAGAAAGCGTCTTGCTTTTCACGAGAAATTCCGTATCGATCCACCAGATTCTCAGCGGTTAGACCCATGGAGAGATAAACCTCGGGGTCTTCCTCCACCAAGGTAGGATTGGGAGAGAACTTATGCCCCTCCATGGGAATCAAACTCATGCTTTCCGTCCCTCCGGCGATCACCACCCGGTTCATCCCGGAATTGATGCTATGGGTGGCCAGGGCAATCGCTTGAAGACCTGAGGCACAGAAGCGATTAATGGTCATGGCGCTGACCTGATCGGGAAGTCCAGCTCGCAGCGAAGCGATCCGAGCGACGTTCATCCCCTGTTCCGCTTCCGGCATGGCGCACCCCAGAATCACGTCCTCTACATCTTCCGGGGCCAGCGGCTTCGCTCTTTCCAGCAGGCCTAGAATCACCTGTGCAGCCACGTCGTCAGGGCGAGTATGCCGGAGTGCTCCCTTGGAAGCCTTGCCGACGGGACTCCGACCCGCCGCCACGATCACCGCTTCTCGCATGGTCATAAAAAGGAGGTCTGACCTTGAAAAGGTAGGATTACAGTGTCAGGTTCAGACCCCGATCCTTTCTCTTCCTTTACCTCACTGTCGCGGTCCGGCAGTGAGAATCTCTTGGACAACTTCTGAGAATCCCTCAGAGTTCTCCGCAAAGCGCTTGGCTAATTCGTTGGCGCTTCTATCGTAAGCGTCCTTGTCTTTCCAGGTGTTCTTGGGATCCAGAAGTTCTGAAGGAACCTCGGGGCAGCTCTTGGGAACCTCGACCTGAAAAACAGGATGGGGTTGGAAATCAGCCTTTTCCAGTTCACCACTCAAGGCCGCAGTAATCATGGCACGGGTGTAGGGGAGCTCCATGCGGTGGCCTTCTCCGTATGGTCCAGCCGTCCAGCCGGTATTCACCAGATAAACGTTTGCCCCATGCTTTTCAATCCGTTCGCCCAGCATTTGTGCATAGCGGCTCGGATGCAAGGGAAGAAAAGGAGCTCCGAAACAAGGTGAAAAAGTAGTCTGAGGCTCTGTAATCCCCTTTTCTGTACCCGCCACTTTAGAGGTGTATCCGGAAATAAAGTGGTACATGGCCTGGGTTCGGTTCAGCCGGGCAATCGGAGGCAGGACACCAAAGGCATCAGCGGTGAGAAAAATCACCGTCTCGGGATGTCCCCCAACTCCAGGAATGACCGCACCCGGAATAAACTCAACCGGGTAGGCAACTCGCGTATTCTCTGTGATTTCAGAGCTATCGAAGTCCACCTTTCGAGTTTGGCCGTAGAAAGTGACATTTTCAATCACCGAACCAAAGCGAATGGCCTCCCAGATCTGGGGTTCCTTTTCGGGAGAAAGCTTGATGCATTTGGCGTAGCAGCCGCCTTCGAAATTAAAGACTCCGGAATCTGACCAGCCGTGCTCGTCATCTCCAATCAGGCCACGCTTGGGATCAGCCGAAAGGGTAGTCTTGCCGGTACCCGATAGACCGAAGAACAACGCTACATCTCCCTGCTTCCCAATATTGGCTGAGCAGTGCATGGGAAGCACGTCCCGTTGCGGCATCAGGTAATTCATCACCGTGAAGATCGACTTCTTGATCTCCCCCGCGTAGTGGCTTCCCCCGATCAGGATCAGCTTTCGGGCTAGACTCAGGAGAATGAAGACATCGGAGTTGGTCCCATCCTGTTCCGGGTCAGCTTTCAGATTGGGGGCGGAAAGAACCGTGAACTCGGGGTGATGATTCGCCAATTCCTCCTCACTGGGGCGAACAAACAGCTGGTGTGCGAAGTGATTGTGCCAGGCTATCTCGTTCACCACACGAATGGGAAGCCGGTATTCGGGGTCTGCTCCAGCAAACCCGTCAAACACATAGAGGGGCCGACTTTGCAGGTGAGCTACCACCTTTTGATACAGGCGTTCGAAAGCATCCGGCTTGATGGGGCGATTCACGTCACCCCACCAGATTTGATCGGAAACTTCGGGGTCATCCACCACAAACTTGTCGTTAGGCGATCTTCCCGTGTTGCTGCCCGTGGTCACACGCAGAGCGCCGGACTCCGCTAAAACGCCCTCACCGTTTCTCAAGGTGTGTTCGATCAAATGAACAGGGGAAAGATTGCGATACACCTCCGCCACATTCTCAAGACCTATCGCTGATAAGCTTGGATTCGCTATCATTTGCTCATATCCTCACTTTCCTGAACTTTTGGCCCCATATGTAACAACAAAAGAGCCCTAATGGGCAAACGAAATTTTGGTTTGATCCGGGTCTATCCGTGCTGATGTGGGTGAGATCCGCGGCATCCGCGGCTTAATTGAGGCTGCGCAGAAATTCGATCACCGCGTTCAATTCCCGCTGCGAGGTCCGGTTGAATTTGGGCATAAGCTTCTGCTTGCCCTCAAATCCGGGGACAACCTCATGATCGGGGATGGAAACCGGGTTGGTGAGTTGCCCTTGAAGCCACTGAGGGGAGCGATTTCTGTGGGCCTGCTCGGTGAGATCTGGGCCGATTTTCCCCGTCAGGTTCAGACCACGCGCCTGCAGGGTATGGCACAAACCACAGTCGTTATTGAGGATCACGCGCTTGGCCATTTCTTCATCTGACTTCGAGAGCCTGGCGTCCGCATGTGATTCCAGACAAGCACTTGAAAAAAGCGCTAACATGGAAACGCTGATCAGAAGGGCCCAGAAGCCTGTGGAGTTAGGTAACATTGTTTAACCCTATTATCGCATATTATTTAGTGTAGTCAAGTTTCATATTTAGTCATGGCTAAAAAACCTAGGATCCTCTTTGTCTGCACAGGAAATTCAGCCCGCAGCCAGATGGCCGAAGGACTTGCTCGCTTTTACGGGGGAAACTCCATTGAGTTGGAGAGCGCTGGAATCGATCCCGCCGGATTAAATCCCAACGCGGTTTGGGCAATGCACGAGGTAGGTCTGGACATCTCCCATCAGACCTCTGACTCTCTGGACAGTAAAAAACTTGAGGACTTCGACTACGTGGTGACCCTGTGTGGAGATGCCAGGGAGTCTTGCCCGGTTTTACCTGCCCACATCAAGACCGAACACTGGCCGCTTCCGGATCCCGCCGGAATTTCTGGAAGTCTGGATGACGTGATCAAGGGCTTTCGGGTTATTCGCTATCAGATCGAGCACCGGGTCAAGGACCTCCTGGAAAGAATCGAAGGGGAACATCCCTAACCCGTATCTCTCAGACCCAATCTACTGCGGCTGCGGATACGGCCACGGCCACGGCGTTTCACTCAGTCGGCCTCCTCAACGTACTGCAGAGAGTACGTTTGCGGGGGCCTCCGTCGCGCGCCTTGTGTCCACAGCCATCTCCACAGCCTCGCTATACGATCAGGTGTGAGAAATGCGGGTTTAGAATTTAGACCCCTTTTCCAGTACAATCTCTTCCCATGGTACGGTCATTGCGCCTCTCGTGCCTGCTGCTGTTGGTCTTGCAGTGGGGTTGTTTCTGGAAAAACGATACGCCGATTGAGGAAAAGATCTTCAACGTCTACGGCACGGTTCAATCCATTTCCCTGAGCGAACTGGTCATCCAGGGTAAAAAGGAGGAGATCACCTTCCGCATCATCCCGAGTTCCATCAAGGGAAGTGATTTTGAGACGGGGGCCTATGTTCACGTCTACTACAAAGTGAAAGGCGACGTGAAAGAGGTGACTATGGTGGTCGAGAAGATCGGCTAGCCCGGAATATGAATAGGTTTTAGTAGCGAGGCGTCGAAAAGGCCGCCCGGACAAGGCGGGCGACCGAGAGCACCGCAGGCGTACTGTACGGTACGTCAAGGAGCGCGAGCGGGCGAAACGCAGTCGGTGCAGCACGCCGGATGGTTTCGGCGCCACAGTATAAAATTTATTCATAATCCGGGCTGACCCTGGCTGAAAATCTGTGTATTCATGATCTTGGAATCGAAAGCTTTGAGCCGATGAAACGATACTTTGTCTGCTACTATCATGAGATCATTCTCAAGGGGAAAAACCGGCCTTTTTTTGAAAAGCGCCTCACTCAAAACGTGCAGAGGGCCTTAAAAGGTCTTCCCTATAGTTCCATCCGTCGCATCTCGGGACGAGTCCTGGTAAAACTCACTTCGGACTCACCCGTAGAGCAAATCGGTGCCCGTTTACAAAAGGTCTTTGGACTGGTCTATTGTTGTCCCGCCTGGTTGTCGGTTCAAGACATGGAAGTACTGCAGGAAGACCTGTGGAAGCTGGTCTCCCCAAGGAAGTTTGAGACCTTTAAAATTGACTCTCGCCGAGCCAACAAGAAGTATCCTCTTTCCTCCCAGCAGATGAACGAACTTCTAGGAGACGTCATTCGCACCCGGTCCGGACAAACCGTCCGTCTCGAGGGTCCCGAGCTCACCTGCTATGTGGACATTGTCGAAGACTATGCTTTTTTGTACTTTCGCAAGTTGAAAGGCGTCAACGGTCTGCCTGTGTCCTCCTCTGGCAAGGTCGTGGTCCTGATGTCGGGGGGAATCGACTCACCGGTTGCCGCTTTCAAGGTGCTGAAGCGGGGTTGTCGTGCTATCTTCGTTCATTTTCACAGCCTTCCTCACACCACTCCTGAATCCCTGGATAAGGTGCGCCGGTTGGTTTCTATCCTGACTGAATATCAATATCGTTCCAAGATCTATATGATTCCGTTTGCCGAGTTGCAAAGACAGGTTGTGGCTTTCACCCCGGCTGAGACCCGGGTGATCCTTTATCGTCGCCTCATGATGCGATTGGCTGAAGAAATTGCTCGTCGGGAAGGTGCTCATGCGCTGGTCACGGGAGACAGCATCGGGCAGGTTGCTTCCCAAACTTTGGAAAACCTGCGTGTGATTTCCGACGCCACCCAACTACCCATCTTGCGACCCTTGATTGGAGAGGACAAGGAAGAGATCATCGCCGTGGCCCGGCGCATCGGAACCTTTCCCATCTCCATTTTACCTCATGAAGACTGTTGTTCCCTGTTCGTTCCCCGGCATCCTGAAACACGAGCCAAGCTGGATGGGATTCAGCGAATAGAAAGTCGATTGGAGATCAACTCCATGGTCCAGGAAGCCCTCAAGCAGATGCAGACGGAAACAATCGAGTTTCAGGGCCAAATGGAACAAGAAGCGATAAGCAGGTAACCCGGATGGATCATCTACCTCAGGTTCTACTCCTTATAGGAGGGATCGTCGTGGCCGCCAAAGTGGCCGGTGCAATCAGCGTGCGCTATGGTCAGCCGGCGGTTTTCGGAGAAATCGCCGTAGGGCTGATTCTGGGTCCCACCGTCTTGAATGTGCTGGATCTGGGGGTGTTTTCACAAGCCAGCCCTCATGCTACGGGGGCCGTTGACGCTTTAATCGATGCCGCCCTGGAATCCGAGTCACTGGTCGCACTGGGGAAAACAGCAAACTCACTTTATCTCGAAGCTCTGATCAAGGACCTGGCAGATATCGGGGTGATCCTGCTCATGTTTGTAGCGGGTATGGAGACCGATCTGGAGGCAATGAAAAAGGTGGGGAAAACTGCCTTTTGGGCCGCCATGGGAGGAATCCTCCTGCCTTTGCTGGGGGGAATCTTGGTCAGCTATTACTTCGGATATCCTCTTTACTGGGAGGCCATTTTTGTGGGAACGATTCTCACCGCAACTTCTGTTTCCATCTCCGCCCAGACTCTCATCGAACTGAAAGTCTTACGTTCTCGAGAAGGGACCACCATACTGGGGGCAGCGGTGATCGACGATGTCCTGGGAATCATTATTCTCGGTGTAGTGACGGCTTTGTCCGCCGTTGGAGCCGCTGGGGCGGCCGAGTCGACTGGAATCGGAGTAGTCCTGGGCATTGTGTTTTGGATGGTCCTCTACTTTGCGGCTTTCTGGTTTATCGGAAGCAGATACCTGGAAAGATGGTGCGAGCGGGTCAGGAAGATTCCGGCCAGCCAGGTTCTGCTGGCTTTTGTACTGGTGTTTGCTTTCTTCTATGCATGGGCAGCCGAAGTCATTGCCCATCTGGCGGCCATCACCGGCGCTTACATGGCGGGAGTCCTGTTTGCCCAAACCCGCTTCAAAGAGGAAATCGACGAAAAAATACAGCCGGTGACTTACTCGCTTTTTGTTCCCATTTTCTTCGTGAGTATCGGACTCCAAGCCAATGCCCGGGAGTTGGGCAGCGCAATCAGCTTCCTCCTGGCCATCGTTTCTGTGGCCATCCTGACCAAGATTCTGGGTTGTTTCCTGGGTGCACGAGTGACCGGATTTGCCAATATCCAGTCGTTGCGGGTGGGGATTGGCATGATCAGTCGTGGAGAAGTGGGACTGATCATTGCAGGTGTCGGTCTGAGTCGCGGCATCATTGGTCCGAATATGTTTTCCGTCATGGTGATCATGGTTCTGGTGACCACCATGATCACCCCTATCCTGCTGCGCTACGTTTTTCCCCGTGTGCATGAGGTTCCCGGTGAAGTCTTCGAATCCATTGGCAGCCAAACGAGAAAGAAAGATTGAACAAATATCCCTGCAGAACATCTATAAGTATATGGATATGAATTTTCACCGAGCGGCCATCCTGGGCCTTTTGTTGATCGTCGGCTGGCCTGGCTTCACCGCCGAATCCAGGCCGCAACCAGGACAGGCCAATGATCCTGGGGTCGCCAAAGTCACGCGCATCCTGGAGGAGTTGAGAGAAAATGATGAGCAGGGCACGGTTCCCAACAGGACTTATGAACTCACTGAAAAGGAGTTAAACGCCTACCTGTCCGCCCAGCTTTACCAACAGCATCAAAAGGCAGTGGAGAGCATCGTCCTGCTTCTCAAGGAGGGAACGTTTCTGACACGGGTAGAGGTCAATGTGGATGAGTTGCAATTTCCAGGAAATGACGTGACGACCGCTTTTCTAAGGCTTTTACTCAAGGGAATACAGACCCTGGAGATTGAGGGAACACTTGAGGCTGAAAACGGCCTGGCAACCTATCGGGTCCAAGAGGCTCGACTCAGCGGCATTCCGATTCCCGCACGATTGGTCAATAGCCTCTTGAGCTCACTGGGCAAAAAGAACCATCCTCCATTTGATCCGACCCAGCCCTTCGAGATGCCCTACGGCATTCAGTCGTTCACCTTCCAACCCGGCAAGGTGATGATGGAGACAGGAGATGGAAAATAAAACCGCAGACCACAGACAGGAGATAGGAGACAGGAGTCAGTCTCTCATCTTATCTCGTAATAATCCTCAGAGATCTCTTCCTGGTGCCATCGGATGAGGTAGCCAAACTCCGGAAACAAGGGAAAGAGCCGGTTGGCATTAAAATAGAGGAACAGGCCCTCATCCATGCGAAGGTGACTTTGGATTCTCCTGAAGGAGGTCATCTCGGCCAAACTTGCCTCTTCTCCAGCAATGGTGCGCAACGTCTTCTGCCAGCCTTCCTCACTATTGGAAATGAGGAGAAAATCAGGCATTTGAACTTGGTAAAGAATCTGGCCGGGTTCGCTTCCCCTGTAGATACGGACATTCTGATGTTCTGAGGTCTGGGTTCGAGCAGCTCCGAAAATGTCCTTGACGACCCGCTCGATGCGAAATTCAAGTGCCCGCCGCTGCAAGGGTCGAGGCTTGAGCAGGCCGGTAAAGTGAATTCGCCAGGAACCCTCGGGCCGGCCTTCAAGATGGTGGATCAAGAGCCACACATCTTCAAGTTCATCCTTGAACAAAGAGACCACCTGTTCCCTCACTTCATCGGGGATTCTTTCTTCAAGATCTTGTGAGACCAGGTCAAACCAGCGCCCCAAGCTCGACTGCTCCAGAAATTCAAGACGGGTGGGAGGCTGGGTCAGGACCATCAAACCGAGAACATCCTGGGGAACAAATCGCTCATAAGCGCTTCTCTGTTCAGGCTGGAGAAGCCAGATCAGACCCAGGCTCAACTGGCACAGCAACAGCACGAAAACCATGCTCAAGCGCATTAGACCATCCCTTTTGAAGTATGTTATTCTAGCCCGGCCCTTCAGCATGGATGTTAAACAACTCAAAGAAAAATTGATAGCTGCCCAGGGAGCCCCGGAGAAATTGGAGGTTCTGGACGAGATCGCGGCCTGCTATTACGACCAGGACGAATACCAGGAAGCGGTCGTCTACTATGGGGAAGCTGAAAAACTGGCTCCTGAGGGCAATCCTCGAGCCTACTTTCAAGGCATGGAAGGCATTTGTCATTTTTTCTTGAAAAAAGATCAGGAAGCTCACAAGGCGCTTCTGGGTGCAAAAAATATGCTTCGTCCCGATGAGGAAGACTGCGACCCGGAAATCAGCGGACTGATCCATTACTTTTTAGGATCTCTCTATGAGTACAATGATGAAAACGATCGCTCCCTGGAATGCCGCCTTGAGGCCTTCAAGTATCTGAGCCACCTTCATCGAGAACCTCAATGGATGCTGCTGGCTGGGATGAGCCGGAATTACGAACAGAAGGGCGATTTGCGCAACTCCGTGAAATTCAACACACAAGCGATCTCCCTCATCAGCAACGATGATCCTGAAATCGCCTACATTTTTGACAAGCTCGGTTCCACCCTTTACGAGCTGGGTGAGTATAAGGAGGCCCAGGAATACTTCGGCCGGGTTTTAGAGGTGGATCCCGGTTTTGAACGGAAAGACGACGTCTACTTCAGTATTGGACTGTGTCACCAGCGGTTACTCGATTACCGGATGGCCCTGGATTCCTATCTTAAGTTGCTGGAACTCAAGGAGCTGGAGCCCGAAGAAGAGCCTCTGTCTTGGCTTTTTATCCAAACGGTTTACTGCTATTACCATCTGAAAGAACACGAAAAATCGATTGAGTTTGTTGAAAAGGCTCTACAGGAACCCATAGAGGACAGAGAAGAACAAGCTGAAATTCAAAGCTATCTGACCAATAATTATCACGCCTTGGGTCGGTATCAAGAAGCTGTCGAAGCGGGTGAAAAAACACTCAAACTTTCCGATCAGTTTCATAACATAGAAATCATGCTCCCCAATTTGACGCTGAGTTACTATCACCTGGGACAGGAAGACAAGTTCCACTTCTATCGTGATTGGTGCAATCGTGCCTTCCCCGACCTGAGTTGGACCCAACAACTGAACAAGTTGGAATTATAGAAAGCTCTGCGGTCACCGGATGTCCTTGCAAGAACGGGTTGATCCCCACCTGTTAAAGGGCGCTTTAGCCATCCTCAAGACCCTTCAAAAGCAGGGGCATGAGTCCTATTTTGCCGGAGGTGCCGTTCGGGACCTGCTCCTTGAGAAAAGCATCTCTGAGATCGATATTGCCACCTCCGCTTCCCCACAGGAAATTGAACAGTTGTTTCCCAAAACCCTCTCCGTGGGCAAACAATTCGGGGTGATCGTGGTGGTACAGGACACAAATAATTATGAGGTCACGACTTTCCGGAAAGAAGCGGACTACGTGGATGGTCGTCATCCCACCCAGGTGAGTTTCACCGATGCCCAACATGATGTCGAGCGTCGCGACTTCACGATTAACGCACTTTTCTTCAATCCCTTCACTGAAGAAGTCATCGACTACCTCAAGGGGAGAGAAGATCTCGAGCGCAAGTTGATTCGCACTGTAGGTCCTCCCAAATCTCGATTCCAGGAGGATAAGCTGCGCCTCCTGCGGGCCCTGCGCTTCGCCTGCCAGCTTGATTTTGAGATCGAGAGGCAGACCTACCAACAAGTGAAAGAACATGCCTCCCAACTTACTCAAGTGAGTTGGGAGCGAATTCGGGACGAGGTGTTAAAGATTCTCACCGGACCCGATCCCTCTCGCGGACTGAAGTTGATGTTTGATTCGGGAATTCTGGAAGTCATCCTACCTGAAATTGCGGCCATGCACGGAGTCCAGCAACCCCCAGAGTTTCATCCGGAAGGCGATGTCTTCGTGCACACCTGTCTGATGTTCGAGCTCTCCCAGAAACGCAGTGAGACCCTCGCTCTGGAGATTTTGCTTCACGACGTGGGCAAGCCTCCCACCTTCACCATCAAAGAGCGAATTCGCTTTGATGGCCATGCCGATCTGGGAGCCAAGATGGCCGAAGAGATCTGTCGAAGGTTGCGGATATCCAACCAGCAGATCGAAGAGGTGGTTGATGTGGTCAAGGATCATCTGCGCTTCATCCACGTTCAGGAAATGCGGGAAAGCACCCTGAAACGTTTCCTCCGTAAACCCAATTTTAGTGACCACCTCGAACTTCACCGCCTGGACTCACTGGCCAGTCATGGGAAACTCTCCAGCTACCACTTTTGCCAGGAGAAACTGGAGGAACTGAGCCAAGAGGCGATGCGGCCCAAGCCCCTCATCAATGGCCATGATCTGATCCGTCTGGGCCTGGAACCGGGACCCCTCTTTTCCGAGATTTTGAGTGCTATCGAAGACTTCCAATTGGAGGGTAAGCTGTCCTCCAAAGAGGCAATCCTGGATTGGGTGAAAAAACACTATCTGTAGACAATTTCAGAATCCCACTTTTCGTGTCGATTTTGCTGGTGCCTGGGATCACAGAGTGCTATAAAAAAAAGCATGACAAATAAAACCTTCTTCCTGGCATCTTTGGTCCTGCTCAGCTACTCCACGTGGCTGGGCTGTGGTGAAGCGGAGGTCCCCGCCGATGAGGCGATGGCTGTCGAGCCGGAGATAGCAAAGCCCAAGCCGGGTGAGAGCGTGCTCATTCCAGCGGGTGAATTCATCATGGGGACGGAACAACAGGCTCCGCCTCAACTGGCGGTGCCCCAACGTACCATCGACCTGCAGGCCTACTCTATCGATGTCTATGAGGTGACCCTCGGCGAATGGATCAAGTTCATCACTGAGGCGGACTTTCGACCGGAAGGCAATTGGCGCCAATTCTACAGTATTGGTAAAGAAGACCATCCCGTGACCAATGTGACCTGGGCAGACGCCAAGGCCTATTGTGAGTGGGCTGGCAAACGACTGCCGACGGAACCAGAGTGGGAAAAGGCTGCTCGTGGTCCGGAGGGCTACAGATATCCCTGGGGCGATGTTTGGGATGCCAGAAAATCTAATTCCTCGGAGATGGGCATGCGCAATACAATGGAGGTTGGAGAGACGGAAGCAGATGAGAGTCCCTATGGTCTTTACGACATGATGGGCAACACCCAGGAGTGGACTAGCGAGAAGCTGGTCCCGTATCCCGACAGTCCAGCTCGCCGGGACGATGCCTTTCGAGGTAATTATATCGCGGTCCGCGGAGGTTCCTATGCGGTGAAGGGGAGAACCATGGGCCTCTTCAGTCGAAGCGGCTATCTACCCGACTCCCAGTACGGTTTGGGCTTCCGTTGTGTGCAGGACGTGGACCAAGCAAGTCCTCAAGAGGAACAGTAGGCATAAGCCAGGTGGATTAGCTGGGAGCGTAAATCCTTAACGAACCCCAACTTGACAGGTTCGTAGTATCCCCATAGCATGACTTCGCGGGGTGGAGCAGTCTGGTAGCTCGTTGGGCTCATAACCCAAAGGTCGAGGGTTCAAATCCCTCCCCCGCAACCAAGCTAAACAC
>JADFOI010000098.1 GCA_022562935.1 Acidobacteriota bacterium | reverse complement strand
GTTGGCCAAAACAGTGACCACCCTCTGCTGATCCTTTCGCTGGATCGCTAAAGGGCCTTCCCTCCGTTCAAATCGGACCAGAGATTGAAGCGGGACGACCTGTCCACCGGGGGTCTGGATGGGGATGGCCCACACATCTTCACTGCTCAGCCGGTCTTCCTTCTTGTAACGGACCAGAATTTCGTACTCCTCCCCCCGCTCCCTGAAGTAAGTGGCGGTCGTGCCCCCCACGCTGGTCCGGATGGTGGTGGCGATATCGGAAACGGAAAGCCCCATGGTGGCAGCCTTGTCCCGATCGATCATGATCAGGCTTTCGGGCCGTCCCGCACTTCGACTGATGCGGGCGTCGGAAACCCCATCAATGGACTCCGCCATCCTCTTGATCTGGACCGCCAGGTTGAAACTCTGGTCAAGGTCGTAACCTCGAATGTCCAGGGAAAGGCGGTCTCCGCCACCCTGACCCATCCGCCTCATGTAGCCTCCGCCGGAAGCCCGGATGCGCGTCACCACCCCCGGCAGCCTGCCAAAGGAGGGCTGTAGTGCCCGCGCAATTTCCTGACTGCTCCTCGTTCGCTGCGACTTGGGAATCAGGCTCACACGCATATTGACAGTGTGAGTGGTGGCGCTTCTCCATCCCCCTTGTGAGCCCACCTCGGTCATGATGTTTCGGGCTTCCGGGACCTGCTCCTTAACCATCTCTTCCGCACGCAGAGCAAACTGCTCGGTCACCTCAAGTCGGGTTCCTTCCGCCAGCTCCAGACTAATCATCACCTCGCCTTCATCCGTCTCCGGTTCCAACTCCAATCCAATGAATGGCAGGAGCAAGGAACTCGCGAGCAGCACAACCAGGGTGGCGAAAATAATCAGGCCCGGATGTCTCAATGACCACCGAATGGCCTGGGCGTAACTTTTATCAAGAGCCTCCAGCCCCAGAGCCATTCTGTGAACCAGCCCATACAATAAATGGCTGGGATTGGGTTCCCGGACGCGAATAAACCGACTGGCAAGCAGGGGAACGAGGGTCAGCGAAACCAACAGTGAACTGAACAGCGCAAAAGACACCACCCAGGCCAGTTGTTGAAAAATGACACCCGTGACGCCACTCATGAAGACCACGGGCAAAAACACCACGATGGTCGTCAAAGTGGAGGCGGTGATGGCCATCGCCACCTCCTTGGTGCCTCTGCGGGCCGCTTCTTTCCTCTCCACTCCCTCCTGTCGATGTCGAAAGATGTTTTCCAACACCACAATGGCGTTATCGACGAGAACTCCGACACCTAAGGCCAGCCCCCCGAAAGTGACGATGTTGAGAGTAAATCCGTAGAAATACATCAAACCAAAGGTGGCAATGACCGAAATGGGAATGGAGATAGCCACCACCAGTGTACTCCGAAGATTACGGAGGAAGAGCAGGAGGATAAAGACCGCTAGAATGGATCCGTACACAGCAGCGTTTCGCACGTTGGCCACTGCACTTTCAATGAACTTCGAGCTGTCCATAATCGATGCGATATGGATGTGTGGAAAATCCTGGTTGGCTCTTTCGATTTCTTTCTGGACTTCCCTGGCCACATCCACTGTATTGGCTCCCGACTGCTTCGAGATGCCCATTCGCAGTCCAGGCCTGCCATTGACTCGTACCAGGTTCCGAATTTCCTGATAACTGTCTTCCACCTCGGCGATATCGGAGATGTATACCGGCTTTCCTCCACGCCGTGTCACCATGGTCCGCCGGATCTCGTCAAGAGTCGCATATTCTCCCTGAGTGCGCATCAGCACTTCAAAGTCGCCCTCCACGACCTGTCCCACCGGCTCATTCACGTTTTCGCGGCGCAGTGCCGCTATCACCTGATTGGGATTAATTCGAAGCGAATGCATCTGGGAACGGTCCAGGTTGACGTGGATCTCACGAGATAGGCCGCCCCACACACTGGCCTGCGCCACTCCGGCAATGCGTTCAAACCGATACTTCAGCTGCTTGTCGGTGAACTCTCTCAATTCTCGTGGATCCATATCCCCGGAAACACCCATGAAAATGATGGGAAAGTCACTCACATCAAACTTGACGACGGTGGGGGTGTCGGCATCCTCAGGCAGCTGGCCTCGGGCCCGATCGAGCCTTGACCGGACTTCGTCAGTCGCCGAGTCCAGATCCGTGCCCCAGGCAAAGGCCAGACGTATCCGACTGTTTCCCTCCGAGGATGTGGAAGTCATCTCCTCGATGCCCGGCGTGGCGGAAAGTGCCCTTTCCAGTGGAATACTGACCAACTCCTCCATTTCCTCAGGGCCAACGCCCCCATAATTGGTCTGAACCGTCAGGGTGGGGAAGGTGACATCCGGCATCAAGTCGACGGGGAGGCGCAGGAATGAGACCCCACCCAACAGCGTAATGATGAGGAAAACCACGGTGATGAGAACGGGACGACGAATAGCTAAATTGGTCAGGTTCATTGCGTTCTCACCCGGTCTCCTTCATTCAAGTTCGAACTGCCCGTATTCACAACTTCCACACCTTCTTCCAACCCCTCAATAACCTCCACCACGTTGCTCTTGATTTGACCAATCTGGATGACTTGAAAGACAGTGGTCATGTCCTCGGTCAGCAAATACACCCCTTTCTGACTTCCACGAGTCAATAGAGCAGAGCGGGGAATGCTGAGAGCGTTCCTGGAAATTTTGGCATCAATCTTCACACGGGCAAACATACCCGGCTTGAGCATATTGTCGGGATTGGCAATTTCAATTTCCACGTCAGCGCTGCGGGTTTCCGGGTTGAGGAAAGGAGTAATGCGGGTAACCGTGCCCTCATAGATTTGGTCCGGATAGGCGTCCACAACAATTTCAGCCGGCAAACCGATCCGAATCCTCTGGATGGCGCTCTCAACCACAGGCACGATGGTTTTCACCCGATCGACATCCAATACCGAAAGGATCGACAGACTGGGACTTACCAGAGCTCCGGGGTCCAGGTAGCGAGTGCCCACAAATCCGTTCAGAGGCGAGTAGATCCGGGTTTGTTCCTGTTGAATGCCCAGTTCGCGTAAGGAGGCCTCGGCCTGCAGGACCTGAGCCTTTGCCAACTCCCGCTGGGCCTCGGCCACGAACAGCCGGCTTTCCAGATCCTCCAACTCCTGGGTTGAAATCAGGGCCTCTTCGTGAAGGTCTTGAAACCGCTTCACCTGGAGGAGTAAATTTCTATAGGTGGCCTCTTCCCGGTTGACTCCAGCACGAGCGACTGCGGTGGCCGCTTCGGAACGGATAATCTGCTGTCGCAAGTCGACATCGTCCACCACAGCCAGCAGCTGTCCTTCTTGCACCGGGTCTCCACGGTTCACTAAAACCTGCTGCAAGCGGCCACTGATCCGAGACATCACGTCCACCTCAGCCTGGGGTTTCAATTCCCCCAGAACTTCCAGTGTGGTCTCAAATTGATGGGTTTCAACCTGGGCGGTATCCACCAGCATGGGAAGTTTGCCGCCTCCAGGCGGTCGGCCACCACCCGAGGGTCGGCCACTGCCAGGCGGTCGGCCACCTGCCGCAACCTCTCCCCCCCCAAGTTCCTGGTAGAGTCGGAAGCCCAGCGCCGACAGGAAGACCCCCACCACGATGATCAATAAAAACTTCTTCAAACGAGGCACCTCATAGAGTCACCCGGAAAAGCCAGTAACACCCTTAAATAGTACGCTAAAAACGAAAAAATGTTCCAGGGTTATTGAGGCTGTTGAAAGAAATGGAAGTGAGTTCCCGTCAGCGACGACCAAAATGATTGGCCGCGTACTTCACCAATATCTCCTGCTCCTGGGGCGTTATCTGAGCACCGTAGGCCACCATTGTGTTAATCGTTACGTTCCATTCCGCTTCAGACTGACGCATGTTCAGCGGCAGCTCAATGGAATGGCAGGCGGCGCAGTTGCCCACAAAAATCGCTCTGCCTGGCCCATCCGGGAGTGCACTCCCCGCTTGAGAGCCCTCGCCGCCGACAGCGGGAGGGGTTGCATCCGGACCATAAGTGGCCGCCAAATAGTCGATCAACGGTTCGATTTCTTCGGGCATGACAGGGGCTCCCCTGGAGATCATGGAGTAAACGGTATCTCTCCACCTGTCAGCGGTCTTTCTCTGTATCTGGGTACGGCTCAGACCGTGGCACTGAACGCAGGCCTGGCCAAAGGCCTCTCTGCCTTCCTCCACCTGCAGCGGCTCCGCAGGGGGAGAACCTCGCCCTGTGCCGACATATTGAGTGGCTGCTAAAAGGAGGGCCAGCGCTATACAGCTGAATGAAGCCCATTGTCTGAGAGCACGCATCGTCCGCATAATCAACAAAAACCTCCTTTAGCCTCTCTTCCTGCCACCCAGCTGGGCAATGGAGAAGGGCGAATGCCAATTGCTCTCGCTGAGCATCCCGTCCCGTGCCACCTCAAGGTCCAGCATGAATGGCTTTCCATCCCGCATGGTCTTCAAAGCCCGCTGGATTGCCGGACCCAAATCGGCGGGATCGAAAACTTTCTGACCGGCAATGCCGAATGCTTCTGCAATCTTGGTGAAGTCGATATCAGGATCACCCAGATAGCTGGTCAATTCTTTTCCGGTTTGGAATTGTCTTCCATTCCTACTCATATTGCGGTTGCGGGTTTCGTTGTAACTGTGATTATTCATGACCACGATCAGTATGGGCGCCTCATAGCGGGCAATGCTCCACAGCGTCTCACCCTGACCGAACATGAAGCCTCCGTCCCCTTGCAAGGCGATGACCTGACGATTGGGTAGGGCCAACTGCACACCCAGCGCGGCTCCCACGCCCCAACCCAGGGCTGAACCCACGGTGCGCCCAATGCGCCATTTCTCTTCTTTACCCTGGCGCAAAGCACTCAACACTTTAGGGCTTTGGCTGCCAATTTCAGGAACGATAACAGCATTCTTGTCCAGGGCCTTTTCCAGTTCATAACCGACCCTTTCCCAGGCCAGCGGAGAATCATCAAACCGAGCTCGAAGCGTGATCTCTCGCGATTCTCTCAACTTCTCATTATAGGCTTGTGCACTGGCCAACCGTTCCGATCCAATTCTTTTCATGCGGTCGCGGGTCAGGATACCGTCAAGAGCATCGGTAAGATCCGCTATGACCGTCGAGACATGAGCATGAATGGGGAAGCCACTAGGATTTCGCCTGCCGATGATATCGGCATCATTACTGGCGTGTATCAGACGACCTCCCTGGGGGGGTCCTGCCACATCCTTGGCCCCCAGGTTGATGACCAAATCTACGTTCTTAGGAAACCTCATGCGCGGGGAATAGCGCTCCATGAAGAGCGGATGATGGGTCGGGAAGTCAGAGAAGAGACCCTCTCCCTGACAGACCGGTACCCCCAACTTTTCAGCCAGTGCCACCATCGCCCCATTGGCTTCTCCCCGAGTGATTTCCGGACCCACAATAAAGACGGGGCTCTTTGCTTTGGCCAGCAGCTCGGCAGCCTTTTCTATTCGATCCTTGCCGGCACGAAAGACAGGGCGGATACGGGTTGGGTCGATTTGGTAAATGGGTGCGCGCACCTTTTTTCTCAAAAGATCGGGCGGGAAATCCAAGGTTACAGGTGCACCGGGAGGGGTGTAGGCAAACTTCATGGCCCGGCGAAGCGTCTCGGGCATGGTCTCGGCATCCACACAACTCCAACTCCAGGCAGCAAAGGGTTCGGTGGGCTTGAGATGATCATCCCATTCCTCGAAGCCGTCCTGTCCCCCCTGACCTCTTAAAGGCGACCGCCCATAGCTCACGATCATAGGTGTCCGATCCTTCCAGGCGTTGTACAGATTGCTGATCGAATTCCCGACTCCCACCTTACTCCCCATAAAGAATCCCAGCTGGCCACTGGCCAGAGCGTAACCTTCCACTGCGGCTACCGCCTGTCCTTCATGAGTGATCATGATCACCTGCATTTCGTTCGTATCCACGGCATCCGTCATGCTCTCCAAACCGCTGGTGTTGGTGTGGAAGATGTACTTCACGCCGGCCGCCTTCAACTGCTCCACGATCAAGGAGCCGGCCGAACCCTCAACCATGCGCGGCTGAGACTTGCCAGGTTCATCGGCAGATCCCAAATCCAGCTGGGCGGAAGCCAGCAGAGACTCGGCGGCCAGGCTGGTAAAGCCCATGGCAGTCACCGCCTGGATGAAATCTCTCCTGGAAGTCTTCTTGGATAGGTAATTGTCGAGTGTCTGATAGATGGCTTTCTTCATCGTCCTCGGACCCCCTTTTTAGTGGTGTAATCTTTTCCTCATGCTAACCCGTCAGACTGTCAAAAAGCAATTGAAATGAAGCCTGAAAACAAATTCCAAACGCTCCCGAAACGAGCTCTGAACGACTGCACGGAGGCACGAGTGCTGTACTCAGTGACACAGTTGGCAGTTGTCCACCTGTGCGGCTCGGTCAAAGCGGTGGGATTCCATATCCACAGGGACGAACTCGGCATGGCAGGTTACGCAGCGGTCCTGCCGTTCCATGACCAGACCGTGGGCACGTTCAAAATGATCGTAGCCGGGACGTTTTGTGGCCACCAGTTGAGGGAGGTCGTGGCAGCTCAAACAGACCTGGTTGTCGACGGATGGGCCCGCTTCAGGAAAGGACCGGCCGGAATGGGCAGTCTTCCTGGATATTTTAGCCGGCTTTTGCTCCAGTTCAGCCACTGCGGTCCGAGCCCCGACGCGCCCGGTCACGATGGAGGGCCCAAGAAAGGTGCCCTCCAGACCGGCCTTGCCATTGACGCGTCCGAAGCCGGTTAATTCACCCACCGCGTACAAACTCTTGATGGGATTTCCGTTTCTGTCCAGGACCCGTCCGGAGACATCGATCAACACTCCTCCCATACTCTTTCGCGTCACCGGAAAGGTCCGAAGACCATAAAAGGGAGGCCGCTCAATCTTCTGAGGATCATGGGGATTGAGCAGGATCTCTTCAGAAGGTAAACGAGCGGAATCGAATCGTCCGAAGTCCTGATCCTTGCCTTTTTCCACCATGGAGTTGTAGCGATTCACCGTTGTTTTGAGCACGCTGGGTGGAACTCCAATGGTGACGGCAAGCTCCTCAATGGAGGGCGCCGTCTTCACCAGCTCAGGATACTGCTCGAAAATCACCTGGGAGGGATCCTCCCAGCCCGTCGTTCCTCTCATTTGGAACTGTTCTCTTCCCTCTTCGTCGAAAATCGCCCAATAACTGGAAGATTCTTGATTCACCACGGCTGGAAAAGTGACCTTGTAGCTCTCGGATTCGTTGACGAATCGTTTGCCCTCTACATTGACCCAAAGGGCAAGCGGGGAACGGGCAAACAGGCCTCGATCGCTACCTGGGTAGCGTGGGTCGGGTACTGCCGTGGAATAGTTCCATTGATGATCCATGTAACCCAGCACTCCACCCACTTCCTGGGCCAGCGCATGTCCCGAACCCAAAGCATTGATTCCCGCACTCATCAAAAGGCGATCGGGGAAGCGCAGATTGTCGGGCCAGAACTCCTGCACCATTTGCAGATTGCTTTGGAAGCCGCCTGTAGCCAGAACAACGGCCGAAGCCGGAAAACGCAGACGTTGGCCGGAGCGTAAATTCTCCGTCCACACGCCAACCACCTGATTGTTTTCCTTCACCAGGCTGGTCACCTTGTGATTCCAGGTAAAGGTGATATTCGGGTACTGGAGACATTCCCGGTAGAGGGTCGTCACCAAGTCCCTTCCTCCCTGGGTTCGATGAACTCGCGGCACACTGTTTCCCGGATTTCGACCCACAGCGCCGAATTCCACTCCCATATCGATGAGCCAATCGTAGATGAGTTCTCGGGAATGGTTGACGTAAAATCGTACCCACTCCGGATCGGGGTCCTCCCCCCAACTCATGAAATCGGAATAGGCCAGTTCGGGCGAGTCCTCAATTCCCAGAGCTTCCTGCACCGGCGTGCCTACGATATTGAGCACACCGCCGGCCAGCACGGCATGTCCACCGAAGGTCGACCACATGTCGATAACCTGAACCCTCGCCCCTTGTCGCCCCGCCTCCAGAGCGGCAGCAAGTCCCGAGATTCCCGCTCCCACCACCACGACGTCCGCATCAGGGTCTTGAATTTGGGGGCTGGGAGTCCAGGCGGCCAAACCTACCGTCAATAAGGCAATAAAGAGGAGCGACGTCGTTGCAGCCACCATCGACCGCCTCAAGAACATCCTCATCTTCTTGCCGCTTCGAGGAGGGCACCCTCAGTGCTGCTGCGAGTCCGCTCCAACCACTCCGTGAGTTCGGGAACTCTTTTGGAATCGGGATGAAATTTCAGGAATTCCTCCAGTTCCCGCATCAGGGAGACGGAGTCGCTTTTGAGCTCGTAGATCTGGGCCAGCACCAGCTGAGGGAAAGAGAAGTGTTTGGGATCCAGGGCCTTGGCTTGCTTCAGGTGCCTCTGGGCATGGTCGAGTTCACTCAGGGCAAAATAACTTCGTCCCAATTGAGAATGGGCCAGGGCATCGTCCGGTCTCATTTCCACAGCTCGTAGATTCATCGAGTGAGACTCCTCAACCTTATCCTGAGCCAGAAGGGCGCCACCCAGATTGACCAGAGGAGGATAGGAGTCGGCTTCCTGTCTGAGGGCCTCACGAAAATATTCTTCCGCCTTTTTGGGCTCCTTGGAGAGGTAGGCGATGGTGCCCAGTTGGTTCCAGGCGGCTGTGAACTGGGGAGAGAGTTCGACCGCCCTTTTGAGATGCTCAATGGCACCGGGCACGTCCCGCTTCTCTAACCGCTTTCGGGCTGTGGTGTATTCCCGCTGGGCCTTTCTGGAAACGGACAGCTGTTGGATAGACACCGTATTCACATTGGGTCTCGAGTATTTGCGATCCACACGGAAAGTCCTTTTTATTCTTCCTGCGGAATCGCTCTCGCTGGGACCTATTTCAATGGTGCGCTGCAAGTCCCCCCACATCGGAACCGCAATGATCAGAGTGTAGAGTCCAGGAAGAAGCTCTTTGAACTTAAACTTTCCACCGCTGTCAGCACGAGTCTGTGTGGTGTATGGTTCCGAGGTTCCCTGAAGAAAGACCACCGGGAGCACTTCCTTAAAACGCTTGCCGTTGGTCTGAACCACCTTGCCGCGCAATTCGTATTGCTGTTCTCCCAAAGCGTGGACCGCCGACAGCGAAAGACAAAGCGACAAAATGAAAACAGTCCTGAACCCCATTCGAGTTTGAAGCCTCCCTCTAGGCTCCTGAGTCCGGATCATTCATCCATTTCTACTGCGGCGAAGAACCCCACCGCTGTGTGATGAAGCCTACCACTAGTGGTTCTCCACGAATGGCCCGTCTGGTTCTCCACGAGTCGCTCTTGATCCGCTTCCTCAACGTGCCTTAGAAAGCAGTAGCGCGCCTGGTTAGGCTGGCCCTTTCGGCCGCTCGTGACAGAATCCTGTGAGTAATCCAGCCCAGGTGTTTATCCTTAATTACAGGAATAATAAACCTTTATTTGGAAAAACACAACGGACAATCGCCCATCTTTCAAGTTCTTCTGATTGACACTCCCCTTTCTCTCGAATACGATCCGACTGAACTCATCGGGGAATTCTCCCCGACAAAAACTTAGTGTCTCGGGTCCGGGACCGTACAGCTAGGAGGGTTGTGATGAGAGTACTTGTCCTTTGTTTTATGGCTTTTCCAGTTTCGGTCCTTGCCTTGCCAGGGGATGCGATTCCAGCCGGTCAGAGTGAAGCCCACCAGAGGCTGCAGGATTCGCCACGCCGCAACCAGTTGGTATCATTCAAAAGCAAGCTAGGAGATACGATCCAGGCTCACCTCGCTTACCCGGAAGGAAGTGGCCCTGCACCGGTGGTGGTTGCGATTCACGGAAGAGGCGGGTGGACGGACTGGGTTAGGGCCGTGGCCGATCAACTAGCCGCTGAAGGGTATATTGCGATTGCACCGGACATGATCAGTGGTAAGGGGCCCGGGGGAGGGGGCACCGATTCGGTAGACCGGGACGGTGCGGCTCAAGTTGTTTACAGTCTCACCTGGGAGGAAGTTGTGGATCGAGTGAACGCTGCCGCCGATTACGCCATGGCCCTTCCAACGGCTCGCGAACAGTTTGCCGTAGTGGGATTCTGTTGGGGAGGAACAACGACCTTTGCCTATGCCGCCCAGCGGGCTGACCTCAGTGCAGGCTTGGTATACTACGGATCTTCTCCACCCGCCGAAGTTCTGGCCCGCATTCAAGCTCCCATCCTGGGCCTGTACGGCGGTAATGACAATCGGGTAAACGTGACCGTCGAGCCAGCGGCCAAAGAGATGACTCGTCTGGGGAAAGTGTACGAGTACGAATTGTACGAAGGAGCCGGACACGGGTTTCTCAGCGGCCAGGACCGACTCGATGGGGCCAATTTAGCCGCAAGCCGTAAAGCCTGGCTTCGCACGGTCGAGTTCCTGAGAAAACACCTGGACTAGAAATTGTGAATGGTGAGTTTGGGGACAGTCCCCAAACTCACCATTTAAACGGGTGGGCTTTTTCGAGGTCTCGGTTTCAGGGCGCGCTCGACACGCTGGAGAAAGTCCTCGGGGCCAAGGAACCCGATGATGCGTGAATCCTTAATTTCGATCCCTCGAGCGTCAAGAAAAAGCATTTCCGGGACACCGGTCACCCCGAACTGTTCACGAAGGCGTTCAGACTCGGGTGACTCATAGTCCGACATATCCACCCGGACTCTCACAAAGGACCAGGTGGAATTGATCACCCTTCCATCGCTGAATGTGTGCTCCTCAAGTTCCAGGCAGGGGATACACCAGTCGGCATAGAACTCGAGAAGGACGGGTTTTCCTTCCTGCCTGGCTCGATAAAGAACAGCTGGATCGTACGGTTTCCAGGGAATACTGTTGCCCGACTCCCCGGAACTACAGGAAAGAAGACCCAGGGCCAACAGGCAAAGTCCCGTACCTCTTTGCAGCAATTGACGAGCTGTGAGATTCCTATGCATTCTTTTCCGACCATTGTATCTGACAGACCTCCTAGATATCCATCGCTTCACTTCTTGACTCCATTTTTCCTGGCTGGATACAATGAGTCCGGCCTTCCGGTTAGCCCTTCATCGAAAGTCAGGAGAAGCAGCCCATGCCAAAGATGAGTGGAGCACAGGGCCTTGTCAGACAGCTTGGTTCTGAAGGAGTGACGACGGTCTTCGCACTGCCGGGTGTTCAGATGATGGCCGCCTTCGACGCCCTCTATGAAGTCCGGGACGATATCCGCCTGGTCCACACCCGTCACGAACAGGCCACCACCTATATGGCCCACGGCTACTCCAGGGTTACCGGCAGGGTGGGCGTTGCCATGGTTGTCCCGGGCCCGGGCGCGCTCAACGCCGCTGCCGGACTGGGGACCGCCTACGCCTGCTCTTCCCCGGTTTTACTGATCTCCGGCCAGATCAGCAGTGCTGCCCTGGGTAAGGGTCAGGGCCAACTGCACGAGGTGGAAGATCAACTCGACGTCTTCAGGCCGATTACAAAATGGAACTCTCGGGTCACCCGGGCCGAGGAGATTCCTGAAACCGTCCACGAGGCCATGCGTCAACTCAAGACGGGCCGGCCCCGCCCCGTGGAGTTGGAGATCCCGCCCGACACCCTGACCGCAACAGGCAACATGGAGATCATACCGCCCCAGGAGTACCCCCCGTCCCCTGCCCAACCCTCCGATATCCAGGAAGCGGCTCAGCTGCTGGCCGAGGCCCAGAAACCGCTCATCATCGCCGGGGGAGGGACGCTGCTGGCTAATGCCTCACAGGAGCTCCTGGAACTGGCAGAGTTTATTCAGGCCCCGGTGATAACCACCCCACAGGCCAAGGGAATTCTCCCAGAAGACCACCCCCTGGCCGTCGGCGCCCACTACGCTTTGGTGGGACCTGCACACCGGGTCGTCCCTGAAAGCGACGTGATTCTGGCCGTGGGCACCCGGCTGCTCATCCGAAACTTGCAGATCAAAGACTCTCAGAAGCTGATCCATATCGATGTCGATGCCAGCGTACTGGGCAAGAACCATAAGACCTCGATCGGTATCGAGGCCGACGCCCGAGAGGCCCTGTCTCAGTTGCTGCAGAAACTTCAGGCGGTCAGCTCGCCCAAGCCCTCCCGCCGGGAGGAGATCGCCGGCTATCGAAGAGCATTGGTGAAGGAGGTGAGGGAGTTGGCACCTCAGCAGGTAGACATCATCGGAACCCTGCGTAAAAGGCTGGACCAGGACGCCATCGTAGTAGCTGGCATCACCAATATCGGCAACTGGAGTCACCTGGCTTACCCGGTGAGCCAGCCCAGGACCTACATTACCTCTTCTTATTTCGGAACCCTGGGTTACGCCTTTCCCACGGCCCTGGGGGCCAAGGTGGCCCGGCCCCAGCAACAGGTGGTGGCCCTGTGTGGAGACGGCGGCTTCATGTACAACGTCCAGGAACTTTCAACGGCGGTTCAGCACGGCATCCATGTTCTGGCTGTGGTCTTTAACAACAATTCCTATGGGGCCTCGGAGTGGCACCAGACTCACGATTACAATGGTCGTTACATTGGCACCGACCTGCACAACCCGGACTTCGTCCAACTGGCCGAGTCCTTTGGTGCGGTGGGGATGAGGACCGAACCCCAAGGGTTCGACGCAGCCCTTCAGGAGGCCTTGGCCGCCGACGCACCCGTGGTTCTGGAGGTCATGCTGCCCAACCTGATGCCCCCCTTCCATATCGTTTAGCCTGAGCAACCAACGATCTACCCTTCCGGTCTTGCGCTCGATTGATTTCTTCCTTTCGTGCTGTCGTGGGTTCGTGCTGTCGAAGTCCCACTAGAGGGCGCACGTCTCAGACTGTCTCAAAACCCCACTTGATTTTGAATAAGGCCTGTAGGAGCGCACGGCCGAAGGCACACAATTGGGAGCAATCCGACAGCACGACCGCACAACCGCACGACGTCACGAAGTGACGACAGCACGAGCACACGAACCCACGAACCATTCACAATTTCCCAGTGGGAAGGGTCTCCAGAGGCCCGACGATAAACAGGTAGGAGCAAGCTCCCAGCAGGGCCATTCCGCCGGCAACCAGAAGGGCAAAAAAGAAAGAACCCGTGGTTCCCACGATAAACCCGGTGGCTATAGGCGCCAGGAGACCACTGATGTTGCCTGCAAAATTCTGAATGGAAGCCAGAGAAGCAACGGCTCCGGGGGGGGCCAGATCAATGGGAACGGAATTGGCCGATGCCGTCGTCATTCTCAGAAATCCCATACACAGCGTTAGAAGAGTCACCGCCAGCCAGGTCTGGGTGATAAAGGCTGCACTCACCACCAGGATAGTGGCCATGGTCAATCCCGCGGCAATCATGCCCTTACGCGAAGCCGTCCGGCTCACACCGCGCCGAATCAGATGATCTCCCAGCCATCCTCCAACAACCACCCCGATCATCCCCGTCCCGAAGAGCAAGCCGGTGAAGGTTGCGGCTTCCTGCAGGGTCATATCCAGCTCTATAGTCAGATAACCCGGAAACCAGCTCATGAAAAAGTAGTAGGCATAAAGATATCCCATTTGCCCCAGCGCGATTCCCCAGGTCGTCCGATACCTCAAAAGCGCGGACCAGGGGATCTTGACTTCATCGCTCTCCTGCTCAGCCGGGCTGGGCGCGACGGGGTCCTCGGCCCCTTCCCTGGGGTAAAGGGAAAACCAAGTTAGGCTGAACAGCAAGCTGAGGCCACCAAA
>JADFOI010000097.1 GCA_022562935.1 Acidobacteriota bacterium | reverse complement strand
GTCGTGCCGCGCGCCAGTCCTGATACCGTCAGAGTCTCGGCGCTGCCGACAATGGACGGGATGATTGTCGTAGCAACCTGGCCGGCGCTATCGAAGTTGGCGCCGTAGATCAGGGCTCTCGAGTAGCGGATATCTTAGTCCGCCGCGATGATCACCCCTCCGATCTCGGTGATTTCCAGGCGAGGCCCATTCGGCACAATTCTGAATGACGGGTCCGGGACGTGCGACCAGGAGTTCGCGGTGACAATTGAGACCAGAACTGGGGCAATCAAATCTGCCCCACCCTGCTGGTGTGCCAACCACTGATCCACAAAACTTCGGTTGACGGGATCTGCCAGAACCAGAAACTCCAAGGCCAACTGCCTGAAGGCCAGCTCCAGCGCGCCCACCGACATTTGAATCAATTCTTTCCAGAACTTCTCATCGATGTTTTCAGTCGCGAGGCCGCTCAGGTCAACCTGAGCTTCCACGCAATGACGATTTTCTTCGCTCCTCCAGACGATCCTGGCCAGCCGATTCGCAGCATTGGCCCTGCGAGCCAACAGGAGGATGGCCCTCTGAACAGAAGGATCGATTCCCTCCCACTCTCCCAGGGGAAGCACGAAGCGCAAGCCACCCTGGCGAATCAACCGAATCCGCGCCGTGGCACCACTGCGCTTCAAAGTCATGCGCAGGTTCTGTTGCTCATCCAGCGTGACCTGGTTCCCCCCCTGGGAGAGCCAGGCCAGAAGTTTCTGCGAGTCCGGGGCCTGCCAATCGGGGTCCAGCGAGTTCTGGTTGATCGAGTCGAGCCGTTTCATGACCTGGCCCAGCAGCAGCTCCAGCTGAGCAGCAACCTCTTCATCCAAGTCCTCGAAAAAAGGGGAGACAAAAAACTCGCAACGCTGTTCTAATTTGCCCTGCCGGTGAGCCAGCTTGAAGGGACCCGCCCAGGAATCGTGGAGAGTCAGCGGCTCCTCTCCGTCAGCCACTGAAAAGGGGCGACAAAAGCAGACGAAGCCTGCCGGGTGGCGGCGCAGCTCCCAGCTATGCCCTGCACCCGCCCAGTGTCCGTCACGGTTTTGCTTCATTCCAGCAATCTGAGCAGCCCGAGCTAGCCGATCTTTATTCCATACCGTCATCGACCGAACCTCCGCTTGACTTCCTGGAGTCCCTTCCAGGGTTCCAACAGACCCTCCCGGCAAAGAGGGATGTACTCGGGATGGCTTCGGTAATAGTCACATGCCTCGGGATTAAGAACCCCGCCGGGATCCAGTTCGTCCAAAACGGTTTCCTGGAGCGTCAAGGCGTAGTAGCCCAGGAGTACAATTTCCTTGAGCCGTGTGCTGGGAGGCAGCGCTCCAAGGCAGATAACACCTCTGTGTTCCAGAGAAACATTGGGGTGCCAGACCGGCCTCCGGCTGAAGATGCCCAACGGTCCCCAGCCGGGCGGGTTCTCCCATCTCCAGTTTTCGCGGTAGCTGAGATGAAAAACAGCAACCCCTGAAAAATCGAGGAGGTGGCCTTGAGGAACCAGAGGAACCGGCATCTGTATTCTGTAGATGAGACTCAAATCACCTTCCAGTTGGATGCTCACCATCTCCATTCGAGGGCTTCGGTTGACCAGGTCCTCCACCACCTCTTCAGCCTGGGAGGCCTTCCAGCCGCGCCAGGCTTTTGAACCTCCGTTTCCCTGAAGTGCCTGGTTCAGCATGATCCGGTGCACTCGGGCCTGGGCTGCTGCCTCCTCTTTGGCCTGGGCAGCTTGAATGTGACTCTCGCGACTATTCTTGGGCAAGTTCGTCATTTTTCCTCTCACTTTCTTCGCTGCGGAATCGAGGCTTTCCTGGAAAAAAGAAGTAGGACCAATTCGGACCTTTTGAGGAAAGGCCAACACTGCCCCCGGGCTCCAAGCCCAGAGTGGAAAGAGGTCTCTTAAAGCACACCTCCAGATCTTGAGGAGGCATGATGGAAAAGGATCCTATGGGCGAGGCGATCAGAGCGGCACCGCAATCACAGGCCCCAACCTTTACCCCAAAACCGCGAACAAATCTCCGAACGGGAGTCTTGAGGCCACAGTGACCGCATAGGGTGTCGCTCACCCAATGGGATTCTCCTCGAATCTGGAGATCGCCTTTTTCGCAGTTGATCGAGGAGGCCAGTTTGGAAAGGGTCATTTGAGACGGCGGCTGGGTAAGATCAAGAATCTTCCACCGCTCGTGAGCACAGCGACAACTCGGATTTCGGGGCAGCGTGGTGCGCAGCAGCTGATGGGTCAAGAGGCAGTAACTGATTTCCTCCGATTGCACCTCCTGAGCCTTGATGTTCAGAAGCCGCTTGAGGCATTCTATCGTGGCCATCTGGGCGGCTGTGGTGCACACTGGCGGCAAGGTTGCAGTGGGCCCCAGGTCGTGGTCTGTTGCAAAGTCGCTCTCTGTCGCGGCGGCAGGGTCGCAACCATAGCGAACGGAAAGAAGTCCCCACTCCCTTGCCCTGAGCATACAACCGGGACACGGTGAGCCTGCCGATGCCAGGTTGTAGGTACGGCAGATAGCCGTCCAGGTTGGGCCGTGAACGGCACCCTGAACAAGGGCCTTCTTCCCCAGGCCAGCGGCCATGTTTCCCGCCCACACCGGGAGTTCCAGATTGTCGCCTGCAGTGACAAACACATCCACCTTACGGAGGACGCTCAGGGGTAAGTCCTGCGCGCGGCCGATGGCCGCCCACACCTCGCCAGCCGGATTGTGGCGCCGAGCCCGCAAACCCTGGACCCAGGCCTTCGCTTGCCCCGCATGCTCTGGAAAAACTGGCTGAGTACGCCAGGAATCCTCTCTGTACCGACCAGGGTCGATTCCGATGAGTCGGCCTACCCCCAGTCGGGCCAGAGAAGTGAAGATTTCCCCGCCCACGGCTCCCAGGCCAAACACCGCTACAGAGCGTTCGGATAAGGAAATCGGTGCCCCGGAGAGGTCGAAGTTCAAATCAAGTGACTTGGCGGTCTTCGTCAGTTGGGAAGTGCTGTCCTCGAAATGGATGCCGGTTCGGGGATGGGTTTGAGGAGCCCACCGATACCAACCCAACTGCTGTGAACTTCCTTGGGTCATCGATTCTCCCTGGGGTCCCACAGTAAATAGGGTTCAAGAGTCAGAGCCCGGCTGCAGGCGAGACAGTTCTTGACCTGTTCAAAACAGCACAGGCGGTCCTCTTCGGCCACATCAGGGTGGCTATCTGCTGTTTCGCAATGGACGGCCTGCCCGCAATGGCAGACCACAACACGAGTCCCTTTCTCCACGGGGATCTGACAGAAGATACACTCCCTACCCAGCAACTCCTGCGAAGGCCTTCCCACGAAGAGTTGAATTCGCGTGGTCACATAGGCGATACACCCGGGCAAGAGAAAATTGTCGCGGGTGGTCAGGGCACTGAAGGGCAGCGCCGGCACAGCATTCACCAAGGTTCCCGGGCAAAGCGGAAGAAAGCCCAGAACTCTCTTCTTGCCGACCACCAGAGACTGTAGGCCGACATCGGCCTTTTCAGGACCACTGACCTTCACGATGTGACGCGTGGCTTCGTCCACCTTAGCCCAGACCCAACCGTCGTCCTTGCCCACAACCAGGGGAGCTGGGGAGGACTCAGCACTCTCCCCAGTATCGTGCCAGGGGAGATGGGCAGGCTCTGAATTCCCGCCGTTGCCGAGAAAGACTGGATAAATTTCAAACAAGAATTGTGTTTCCATAATCAAAACGAATTATCTTCATAAGCATCCGTTATAAGCATCCGTTCATGAGTCGCCAGCGGCGCTCAATCCAGTGCTCCCCAGCTTGATCGGTAACGTGCCTCCTCAATGAAGCGGTCGAGACTCTCCCGATCAATGGAATAGTTTCGCCCGATCTTCCAGCAATCCAGCTTGTTTCCCTGGCAGAGTCTCTGTACGACTCTGAGTTTGGCTTTGGTTATCGGCTGGTTCGGGAAAAGAATCCGTGCGGCGGTGAAGGTGTTGATCAGAATCCTATTTTCCAGTTGCGATGAAAAGATCCCGGGGGGAAGCTTTTGAGCCAAGAGCTTAACTCCGATTCTTTAGTTACAATAATATAAACTGTAATTTCACTAATCTTAATTGTTTTTACAAAATACTGAATCGAGAGTCAAGCAAAAAAACACACTTCAAACAATTGTGCCCACAATCCTGTAAAATGTAGCCTCGGCACTAAAGCCAGGAGATCTGAATGAAACGAAATCAACGCCTTCCCGACGAGATCATTTTTGGAGTGTGCGAAAAACTGATTAAAAACGGGGAACGCCCCACGGAGATTGCCAGCTGGGTGACAGGCAGAGGATTCCCCTGCTCACGGGAGCAGATCTACAGCATCTTTTCCAGGGGAATCGAGAAGGGGTTTCTCCGATTGTCCCCTCCTCCTGAGATCGAGCTGGCCCGGTCTCTCATGCAAAAGTACCACATCGACTTCACCGTTCTGAACGTGGGCCCAGACACCATCGGGGCCCCGATCGTTGTGGAACAGCTGGGAGCTGCCGCAGCAGACCTGGCCGTCAGACTCATCCATGAGGTACACACCAGAACCGGCAAGAAGAGCGTACATCTGGGTTTCGGTCATGGAGAGACCGTCCAGAAGAGCGCCTGGCATTTGGGATCGCGACTCAAGAACGAGGCCCAGCTGCCGGAAGAACTGGTTTTGCATGCCCTCAGTACTGGAGTGGATGTCAAACACCCTTCGGGTGCACCGGTCAGTTTCTTTTCCTTTTTCACAGAGACGATGCCCCGTTTAAAGCTGATCGGACTTTTTGCGGAGGCCTATGTGGATCTGGAAAGCTATGAGGAATTCAAGAACAAGGCCTGGATGAGAGAAGCTTTTCAGCAAGGGGGAGCGATCGACATCGTGATGACCTCCCTGGCCTCAGCCAAGGACAGGGACAATCTATTTCGCAAATTCATAAAAGATTCCGAGCCCAAGGACCTCCAATACCTGCGCAGTGTAGGTTGGCTGGGCGACATCATGTGGAGAACCTACTCCGACACTGCACCCATTATCACGGGAACCCGTGGCCGCGCGGTAACCATCTTTGAGCTGAGCGATCTCGTCGATCTGGCCCAGCAGGATGACAAACACGTTATTCTCATTGCCGGACCCTGCAGCGAGTGCGCAAGGGTAAGGACCGATGCTCTTCTTCCTCTCTTGAGGGAGCCCAGCCTGCGAGTCTGCAATCACATCGTCACCGACTCCAAAACCGCCGCTGAACTTCTCAAGGCCTGAGACCGCAGGCTGCGCCTCTTGAGAAAAGGCCTTGAAGGTTTCCGCCTACAAAGGAGGCTGGTAGGCAGGATCGAACCCAGTCCGAAGAGCATTATAGACCTCACGTGGATGACGATCGATATCGACGATTCCCAGGAATTCCTCATTGGACACACCATCGGGATGTCCAGAAGGTACAAAGCCACACGTCTCTTGAGTGCCAGCGGGAGGTATCTTCCACCACTCATCATTCCACTCCAGTACAGTTCCCCCAAATGCCACCTTCGAAGGGTCACTAGCCGAAAGGTTTCTAAGCAGCTCGTTCCACAGGGACAGGTCCCAATCCGCCTGCATCGCCTCGTCCACTGCGCCTTGGGGACAAGGCACTAATGGAGGTCTGGAGCGGAAGGCGTCCGTTCCGAACTCGCCGAGGAACATCGGTTTTGTGGTGATCGACTCCCACTGATCGAACAACGTGCCGAAGGTCTTATCCCGAAAGATGTTGAGACCCCACACATCGACGCTTGGAGCCAGGCTATTCACGTAACTCTCGGTATCGTTCAATCGTAATCCGTCCGCGTGAATGTCAATTTCCCCGTAGCTCGTGGCCACCGGGTGATTGGTGTCCAACTGCTTAATGAGGGCAGCAGCTTGCTCGGTGCGACGAACTGCGTCCTCAATCGAGGAGGCCACACCAAAGTACCGATTAATATTCCATTCGCTGCCAACCATCCACATCAAAATGGCCGGGTGATCTTTGTAAAAGTTCACTGCACTCCGTACCCGATTCATGTCGTTGACACCATCATCGACCGTCATGATCACCATGATGCCGTTCCCATAGAATTCGTCGAGAATAGTCCGGCCCAGCGGTCCAAGCGCTGAGTTCGTGCCTGGGTCAATAACGAGCCGAACAGTGTTGACGTTCATCCCCACCATGAGCGGGATGTCTGTCTGATACCACTTTCCAAACTCTGAACGTCGAACGTTCGGGTTGTTGGGGTCCTCCGGGCCCGTATCCGTGTCCCGGCCGGACGGTGACCACAACACACCTCGGATAATATAGGATGAGATAGCCCCCAGTGTCCCGTCGGGATTACGCTTACGCACAATGAGTTGTCGCCCCTCAACTGTGACAACACTGGGACCCGGGCCGGCTGATGATTCGGTGACAACCGTCTCCTGAAGCGGGTAAGTACCAAAAGCAATGCCGGAAGAAAAGACCTGGGCGGCACCTCGCACGTTCGCCGCCTCAATCGTGAACTCCAGGGCTAGGTTGCCCCCGTCGTCCGTGTAGGGGGTCGTGATTCCCAGAGGATCCAGGATGTCCTCGGCCAACTTGATGTTCAGTGCCGATCTGGCCCCCAGGGTTCCAAGATTCATCGGAGTACCAGTTAGCTCCTGGGGCATGTCACCGATCAGAGGCACGGTGAAAACTCGAACCTTCACCTCTCCAGCGCTCTGCGAGGGGTTAAATAGATACACACGCGAGTTGAATGCCGCATCGTTGCCGTTCATAAAGTTGGCCACCAAGACTGTGGGACTTGAGCTTGAGGCGGACGGGATCTCCTGCAGCGGATAGGTACCAAAGGCAATCCCGGAAGAGAAGACCTGGGCGGCACCTCGCACATTGGCCGCCCCAACTGTAAACTCCAGTGTAAGGTTGCCCCCGTCCCCTGTGTAAGGTGTTGGGATCCCCAAAAGTACCAAGATATCTTCGGCCACCTCGATGTTGAGTGCGGACTTGCTTTCCAGGGTTCCGAGACTGAGCGGCGTGGCTGTCAGCTCCTGGGCCGTGTCGCCGATCAGGGGCAGAGTGAACGCCCGAACGGTCACCTCCCCCGCGCTTTGGGAGGAATTAAACAGGTACACTCGCGAGTCGAAGACCGCGTCATTGCCGTTCACAAAGTTGGCCACCAAAACCGTTTCTTCGCCATCCTGGCCGGACGCAAGCTGCATGAGTTGCGTCATGAGAACGGTAAGAAGAAAAAGAAAGACACAGTTGGTATTATTTCTTTTCATGATCGCCTTTCTTCGAAGCACTATCACGAGCTGCTCGCCCTCCTGAAATTGCCCTAGAGCATGCCCAATGAAAATCTGGCTGGGCTGTCGCTTGCGTCGCCAGCGATGCTCAATCTAGAGCTCCGCGGGCTGATCGGTGCTGATTCGTTTCAATGAAACGGAGAAATCCATCCAGATCTATGAAGTATCTTCTCCCAATCTGCCAGCAATCGAGTTCGTTGCGTTGGCAAAGCCGCTGCACAAGTCGGAGCTTGGCTTTTGTGATCTTCTCCGCTTGTGGAAACAGAATCCTTGCAGCGCTGAATGTATCAATCAAACGCCTATCACTCAGTGGCGATGAGATCGACCTTAATAAAGACTTCTGGGTCATGACCTTGCTCCTTTCTGTTTCTGCTTCGTTCTGTCCGCTGTTGGTCTTCCCCGGCCTCCGCCGCGTGACCAGCCTTTCGGCTTCTTTATTCCTCTTCAGAGATGAAAAATCGCAGCAACCGGCACATTAATTTGCTGGGAGCAGTCTCATTAGAGAGTCCAAACCGGTTCCGCTTCACCTCCCCGAATAATCGGACGACCGGAATCTTGAGAGAGGTCAAGAACAATCCAGAATTACTTCGTAGTTTGGTTGGAGTTGTTTAGAGTTGGATCACCGGGCAAGATTTCGGCACAATTAGGGACGGGATGGAAAAGGGGACAGTTCCTCCCCCGGATTCAAGAAGGATTCTTTCAGCCACTGCAAGTGGGGTAGACTTGGCGACAATGCCCTTAACACGGCGCCACTTCCTGAAGGTAAGCAGTGCCGGACTTCTAAGCGTGGCCGGCCTTCCCGTTCACGCTGGTACTAGGCCGCCGCCGTCCAGGTGTGATGCTTTAGACCTGGGGTGGCGCCTCCCTCCCCGCATCTTCGTGATAGGAGTCGGCGGTGCTGGTGGATCCGTCGTCAGCGCTCTGATGAAGCACCGTCAGCCTGGCGTGATCCACACCTCCGTGCACACGAATGAACAGGCGCTGAAGTTCCACGATGCAGACCTCAAAATTCTGATCGGGCATCGGGCTGCGCACGGACTCGGTTGTGGCGCCAGGCCAGAGTATGGGCGACGAGCCATCCAAGAAAGTCGGGACGAAGTTCGAGAGATTCTGGAGGGGGCTGATCTGGTGTTGGTGCTCGGTGGCATGGGCGGGGGTACCGCCACCGGGGCCGCTCCGGTGATCGCCCAGCTTGCTGGCGAGGTGGGTGCGCTAACAGTGGGTGTGGTGACTCAACCGTTTGCTTTTGAAGGCCGCCGTCGCAGTCAGCAGGCTGTTGTGGGCATCTCGGAAATGGTGGGGAACGCCGACACGACAGTTGTCGTGCCCATGAACCGCATGCTGAATGTTTTGGCGCCAGAAGCGACATTGCGTCAGGTCTACGGGCGGCTCGATGACGCGATCAGAGATGTCACGCGCGCCATCATCAACATGATTGTGGTTCCCGGAGTGATCAACGTCACTTTTTCCGACCTACGCACCGTCCTGGCAGGTGGGGGGGCGGCTGCCATGGGGATGGCTACGGGCCACGGCCAAAATCGCGCTGTCGAAGCCGCTCATGCAGTGCTCCAGTGCCCGTTATTGGGTGACGTCATGATCAGTGGGGCCAGCTCGGTGCTTGTGGATATCGCGGGTGATGCAGTCACCGTGGAGGAGGTCCATGACCTCATGCAGGTCATCTCCGGATCGCTAAACAATGAGGCGCTCGTGTCGTTCGGAAACACCCCGGATCCGAACCTGCGGAACGAAGTTCGTGTGACCCTGATCGCGGCAGGAATTCAGCAAACGACCCGAGAATCTCGAGTGCCGGCGGCCGGGTTTATCGACTCGTCTACCTCTTCGACTTTTGCTTCTGTTGACTCTGCTTCTCGATTTTGGCCCAGGAGTCTCGCAGGGTGACGGTGCGATTGAAGACCAGTGCTTCCGGGGTGGAATCTACGGAATCGACACAGAAATAGCCCTGTCTCTCAAACTGGTATCGACTGCTCGGCTGTGCGCCTTTTAGACTGGGCTCAACCCGGCAGGAGGTGAGTGTCACCAAAGAATCGGGGTTCAGCGCCTCCTGGAAATCAGCTCCACCCTCTTCCGGATTCTCTTTCACGAAGAGGCGATCGTAGAGGCGGACTTCGACCTGAAGCGAGTGGGCCGCTGAAACCCAGTGGATGGTTGCCCTGACCTTGCGTCCATCCGGAGAGGAGCCCCCTTTGGTGGCCTGGTCATAGGTACAGCGCAATTCCACCACCTCGCCTGTCTTCTCATCTTTCACCACATCCACGCACTTCACGAAATAGGCGTATCGCAACCGCACCTCGCGACCGGGAGCCAGACGGTAAAATTTTTTGGGAGGATCCTCCCGAAAGTCCTCCTGCTCGATGTAGAGAACGCGTGAAAAAGGGACTTTGCGCGAGCCCGCTGCAGAATCTTCCGGATTGTTCACTGCGTCCAACTCTTCTTTCTGATCCTCCGGATAGTTTTCAATCACCACCCGAAGAGGCCGCAGCACCGCCATGACCCGAGGAGAGTGTCGATTCAAATCGTCCCGCAGGTGGTGCTCCAGCAGGGCCACGCTGTGGACGGTATCTCTTTTGGCCACACCCACCTGAGCACAGAAGTTGCGGATGGCCTCCGGCGTATAGCCACGTCGCCGCAGCCCGCTGAGGGTTGGCATCCGGGGATCGTCCCATCCCGACACATGACCCCCCTTCACCAATTCCAGAAGCTTTCGCTTGCTCAGCACCGTGTAGCTGATATTGAGGCGTGCGAACTCGATCTGCTGGGGATGGGAATCGAGGTTCAACTGATCCAGCACCCAGTCATAAAGGGGACGGTGATCCTCGAATTCGAGCGTACAAAGAGAATGGGTGATCCCCTCCAGGGAGTCGGAAAGACAATGGGCAAAATCGTACATCGGATAAATCAACCACTTGTCGCCGGTCCGGTGATGGGGCACCTGTCGTATCCGATACAGGGTGGGATCTCTCATATTGAGATTGGGCGAGGCCATGTCGATCCTGGCCCGAAGCACGTGAGAGCCATCCTCGAACTCTCCTGCCCGCATCCCTTCGAACAGCTTCAGGTTTTCCTCTACCGATCTCGTCCGGTAGGGACTGTCCTTGCCCGGCTCGCTCAGAGTCCCTCGGTACTCCCGAATGTCCTCTGCGCTCAAACTGCAAACGTAGGCCTTGCCCTCCTGGATGAGCTGCACCGCATACTGATATAGCTGGTCAAAATAATCCGAGGCATAAAAGAGGCGATCCTCCCAATCGAATCCTAACCAGCGAACGTCTCTCTTGATGGATTCCTCATATTCGGCCTCCTCTTTGATGGGATTGGTATCATCGAAGCGAAGATTGCAAACACCTCCCTCGTTCTCGGCAGCAATACCAAAGTTGAGGCAGATCGATTTGGCGTGCCCGATATGCAGGTAACCGTTGGGCTCGGGTGGAAATCGGGTCACGACGCGGCCCTGGTGTTTATTGGTCTTTAGATCTTCCGCGACTTTGGCCCGAATGAAATCCAGGGAGGAGGAGGGTGGATCACTCACGAGGTTTGGCCCATTGCGGGTTCCACAGCAGGTTGAAGCTTCTCCTGGCGACGACCGAAGCGCACTTTCTCCATGGTCAGAAAGAGGGTGGGGACCAGGAACAGGGTAATCAAGGTGGAGGAGATCAAGCCTCCGATGAGAACCCGGGCCATGGGAGCCTGCAGTTCCGCGCCCTCGCCAATACCGAGAGCCATGGGAGTGAGTCCCAAAACAGTGGTCAGTGTGGTCATCAAAATGGGGCGCAGTCGCCGGCGACCACCCGTGACCAGTGAGTCCACCAGAGAAAATCCGTGGTCTCGCTGCAGTTGCAGGATATAATCCACCAATACGATGGCATTGTTGACGGCGATCCCCACCAGCATGATCACCCCGACGAAGGCCTGAATATTGAACGACGTATCGGTCAAAAAGAGGGCCAGGACGACGCCTATTGAGGCCAGGGGCAGGGAGAACATGATCAGAAAGGGATACCTGAAGGACTCAAACTGGGCGGACATGACCAGGTAAACCAGGATGACGGCCAGGAGGAAGCTGAGTTTCAGGAAGAAAAACGCCTCCTGCTGTTCTTCCCACTCACCGGAAAACACAATGGCCAGATCCGGCGGCACATTCAGAGAGCGGAGCTCCTCCTTAAACTCACCCACGATGGACCCAATGTCGCGAGTTCCTGAGAGGTTGGCCAAAACAGTGACCACCCTCTGCTGATCCTTTCGCTGGATCGCTAAAGGGCCTTCCCTCCGTTCAAATCGGACCAGAGATTGAAGCGGGACCACCAGACCACCGGGGGTCTGGATGGGGATGGCCCACACATCTTCACTGCTCAACCGGTCTTCCTTCTTGTAACGGACCAGAATCTCGTACTCCTCCCCGCCTTCCCTGAAGTAAGTGGCGGTCGTGCCCCCCACGCTGGTCCTGATGGTAGTGGCGATATCCGAGACGGAAAGCCCCATGGTGGAAACCTTCTCCCGGTCGATGATGATTTGGCTTTCGGGCCGTCCCGCGCTTCGACTGATGCGGGCGTCAGAAACTCCATCAATGGACTCCGCCATCCTCTTGATCTGGACCGCCAGGTTAAAACTCTGGTCAAGGTCGTAACCTCGAATGTCCAGGGACAATCGGTCTCCGCCACCCCGCCCCATCCGCCTCATGTAGCCGCCGCCGGTAGCCCGGATGCGCGTCACCACTCCCGGCAGCCTCCCAAAGGAGGGCTGGAGTGCCCGAGCAATTTCCTGACTGCTCCTCGTTCGCTGCGACTTGGGAGTCAGGCTCAAACGCAGACGGATGGTGTGGGTGGTGGCGGTCCGCCACCCACCCTGTGAACCCACTTCGGTCATAAGGTTTTGTATTTCCGGGACCTGCTCCTTAACCATCTCTTCTGCACGGAGGGCAAACTGCTCGGTCACCTCAAGTCGGGTTCCTTCCGCCAGCTCCAGATTGATCATCACCTCGCCTTCATCCGTCTCTGGTTCCAATTCCAATCCGATGAATGGCAGGAGCAAGGAACTCGAGAGCAGCACAACCAGGGTGGCAAAAATAATCAGGCCCGGATGTCTCAATGACCACCGAATGGCCTGGGCGTAAGACTTGTCAAGAGCCTCCAGCCCCAGAGTCATTCTGTGAACCAGTCCATACAGCAGACTGTGGGGACTGGGTTCCCGGACGCGAACAAACCGACTGGAAAGAAGGGGAACGAGGGTCAACGACACCAACAGTGAACTGAACAGCGCAAAAGACACCACCCAGGCCAGTTGTTGAAAAATGATACCCGTTACGCCACTCATGAAAACCACGGGCAAAAACACGACGATAGTCGTCAAGGTAGAGGCGGTGATGGCCAGAGCCACCTCTTTGGTCCCTCTGCGGGCTGCTTCTTTCCTCTCCACACCATCCTGTCGATGTCGAAAGATGTTTTCCAACACCACAATGGCGTTATCGACAAGAACTCCGACTCCTAAGGCCAGCCCCCCGAAAGTGACGGTGTTGAGAGTAAATCCGTAGAAATACATCAAACCGAAGGTGGCAATGACCGAAATGGGAATGGAGATGGCTACCACCAGCGTACTCCGAAGATTACGGAGGAAGAGCAGGAGGATAAAGACCGCCAGAATGGAGCCATACAGGGCAGCGTTTCGAACGTTGGCCACGGCACTTTCAATGAATTTCGAGCTGTCCCGAATCGATGAGATATGGATGTGTGCAAAATCCTGATTGGCTCTTTCGATTTCCTTCTGGACTTCCCTGGCCACATCCACCGTATTGGCTCCCGACTGCTTCGAAATGGCCATCCGCAGTCCAGTCCTGCCATCGACTCGTACCAGGTTCCGAATTTCCTGATAACTGTCTTCCACCTCGGCGATATCGGAGATGTATACCGGCTTTCCTGCGCGCCGTGTCACCATGGTCCGCCGGATCTCGTCAAGAGTCACATACTCTCCCTGAGTGCGCAGCAGCACTTCAAAGTCGCCCTCCACGACCTGTCCCACTGGCTCATTCACGTTTTCGCGGCGCAGTGCCGCCATCACCTGATTGGGATTAATTCGAAGCGCATGCATCTGGGAGCGGTCCAGGTTGACGTGGATCTCACGAGATAGGCCGCCCCAGACATTGGCTTGCGCCACCCCGGCAATGCGTTCAAACCGATACTTAAGCTGCTTGTCGGTGAACTCTCTCAATTCTCGCGGATCCATATCCCCGGAAACACCCATGAAAATGATGGGAAAGTCACTCACATCAAACTTGAATACGGTGGGGGTGTCGGCATCATCGGGCAGCTGGCCTCGGGCCCGATCGAGCCTTGACCGGACTTCGTCAGTCGCCGAGTCCAGGTCCGTGCCCCAGGCGAAGGACAGACGTATCCGACTGTTTCCCTCCGAGGATGTAGAAGTCATCTCTTCGATGCCCGGCGTGGCGGAAAGTGCCCGTTCCAGTGGAATGCTGACCAGCTCCTCCATTTCCTCAGGGCCAACGCCCCCATAAGTGGTCTGAACCGTCAGG
>JADFOI010000004.1 GCA_022562935.1 Acidobacteriota bacterium | reverse complement strand
CTGGACGACCCGGGCATGCTGGGTGACGTGGCGCTTGTGATGACGGACGCAGGCATCAACATCGACTCCCTCTACGTGACCACTGCAGGGCACGTCGTACTCGCTGTGGACGATCTGAAGGGAGCCATCCAGGTTGCCGAGGGGATGACCGTCATGGCTCCGGAATGAGCGCTGCGCGGTCAGGCACCTAGAGCGAACCGCTGTTCCTCTCCCCCAACCTACACTAGCATCGAGCCTGGCCGGTCCCTGAACGCACGGAAAACCCTTGCGATGCTGACGGGCTGGCTCTTGTCGCGGGTCTTCCCCAGTGCTGGACGGGCTGGAGCAGGGTTCTTTAACAACACTTCTATATACATTTCTCTGCATCACGACTCAATTCTACGAGTTTTTGGTTGGTCCACGTCTCACGATGCGCATCGACGAAGGTACGCTCTTTGCGCATGCTCTGGTTGGCCTCAACTATGCTCGCGTCTCAGGACTCGGCACTTTTCCACTCCTAGAGGTTGGTGACGGACTTAGCGAGACAGCTTTTGCAGTCAAATTTAGCGGCGATGCAGACATTAATGTAGGCGACTGGGGAGCCTTCCGCATGGTGCAAATAGATTACATAGCAGATCACTTTGCCGACGAATGGCGCTGGACTTACCGAGCTGGCATCGGCTTCGTCTTCAAGTTTGGCTATTAAATGGGAGGAGAGGCCACACCGAAATCGGCGAAGGCCGGAGCGGATGAATCTTCAGCCTTTGATGCTCCGCCGCTGAAAATTCCAAAAATTATTTTTTCGCCCGCTAGGAGTCACAAGCGGCTTTTTCTAGGGCGCACGTCTGCGAGTCTCATCCCACCTGGACGGAGAGAAGGTAGGATTCCTAGGCTTGTCGGTTTTACTTTAGACACTACCACTAATATCCTTGGCAATAGCATCCAACTCTTCTTGGCTTGGTCTCTCTCCATAGGACTCGCCGAACTGCAAACCAAAGTTATCTCCAGAGTAGCGAGGCAGTACATGGAGATGTACATGGAAGATATCTTGTCCAGCTGCCTTGCCATCGGCCATGAAGACATTGATGCCTTCGCACCTGACATCACTTCGTCGAATTGCTTGCGCCATGTGCTGAGCTACCTTGAATAGATGTGCACCAATATCCGGCTTCAGCTCTGATAGGGAGGCCGAATGTTCCTTCGGCACAACGAGCATGTGGCCTCGGTTGACGGGCTGAATATCCATGAAGACGATGCAAGTCTCGTCTTGAAAGACAATACTTGCGGGAGAGCTTCCTTCGACGATGTCGCAGAATACGCAATTATCCATAGGAAGATTCTAGGCCAACCCGACAAGGAAGTGCACTTCTCCCTGGGGTCGATTCGTTTTGGTAAATCTTACTTCTGGCTTAACTCAACGGTTAGCTTGTGAATCGCCTGCTGCTCATATCGCTCTACTAGGACATTTGGCCGCTTGACTGTTCCGCGCTGGCCTACCTGAAGAGAGTGGTGTGCGAAGGGCCTTCCTCGCCCATCACTCGATGAATTTCACGGCACATCCTTTTTCAGCTCCAAGATGTCTTGGCCTTGAGGCGGAGTAGCTGCTTAGAATGCGGCTTTGTCTTCACAGTCGGGCGAAGTTTAAACCGTAGCTGTGCTCCTGTCACACACTATTTAGGGTATATGCAGTGCAAATCGAGCGCAATCTTGCTGTTCAGGCCAAATGAGATTGAGGAAACGTTCAAGCACAGGAGGGTTTTTTTGCTGAGAAAGACGTTGGTGATTGCTCTGTTGATTCTCTCAATAGTGATTGTGTCTCTGTTGATTGCGGGGTTTCAGCTGTGAAATCTTTAAAAAAATTTCAGCTCGCTAGGAGTCCCCAGGCCTTTTCCAGGGTGTGCATGCATCTGCATGGTTCCCCCCATCTGGACACCAAAGGAGACGGGACTCCGGCCACTGGCGTTTTTCGCTTTGGTGAATTGGTTCCAGGATCTGTTTGAGAGGAAGGGAATGCGTCGCCCTAATCACTGCATTGGGGGAGAGATAAGGGCGACTTACCGCATCCCATTGTTCTGGATTATGCAAGCAGAAAGGTCACAAATCAAGCTGATCAGTCCGATCCAGAAAAGAAGCGACATCATTGCGGACGCGAACAGGAGGCCAGCCCAGTTTAGCTCTGTTTTTTCGCTCATATTTAGATATGTGAAAAATGGCCGAGAAAAGGCTCAAGAGTCTCCTCACTGTCGTAGCAAACTGGAACTGGAGTCCCGCCGATTCGGTTTGCCCTTGGGTGAATCGGCCTGCAGAAATAGCTTGCCACTTGTCTACAGTGAAAGTAGGCTTAGCAATGGGAGGAGCAGGTGACACGAGTGGTGTGTCGGCGCTTCGCTTTTGGAGGAGAGAAGTCGCGCCTGACTCCTCCCAACTTCAATTATACTCCCAAGATGTCACAGGTTGAGCCATCCAACCCATTGACCTGGGCATGAATCCCGCATAACTAGCTGACAGCCTCAAGAAAAGAATTTACTTGCATGCACTTTTCTCTTGACATTGTATTTACATCGTATACAATGTAAATATGACCCCACGGAAAGGGCAGCAGCTGAAGCCCAGAAAGCAAATCAAGGAGCGGATTCTCACTGTTCGATTGACTCAGGCACAGCACACAAAGCTGAAGAGGTTGGCAGAGGAAGACGAGCGCAGCCTGTCTTTTCTACTTAGGAAGGCAGTAACAGAGTACCTGTCTTCTAAACCTTAACCTGGTGGTTATAGCGTCCCTACCAGCTACGCAAACAGCTAGCAGGGACTGACAACCCAAACCTGTTTGGAGGTTTGAAATGGCTACACAAATCTTATCCTAACCAACCAAAATCTCTCAATTCGACTTGGCGCGCTACGCCACGCTGGCCAACCAGCTCGAAGCCGGAGCGCGCTCAGTGAGCTTGAAAGCTTGCGAGCGTCGCAGCGTCGCCTTGAAAGACGTTGTGATTCGCTTGCGGAGTGCTGGCTACGCTAGCCGGATTCTCTCCTGCACCAAGCCGACGACTTTTTTCAAGTTAGTCATTCGCTAGATCCACTCAGGGTAGTCTTCGGGTTGCCCCTCGACCAAGGAGAGAACCATGAACAAAGCTTTCGAAATCATCACCGAGACAATCATAGAGAAGCTTGAGCAAGGCTGCGTCCCGTGGCATCAACCATGGTCTAGCGAAGCAGCCAAGAACCTGATTAGCAAGCGCGAGTATCGAGGCATCAATGTGTTTTTGCTTGGCGTGAGCCGCTATGCCAATCCTTATTGGCTCACCTTCCGGCAGGCAAAGCAGCTAGGCGGGCATGTCGTCTCTGATACTTTGCCGTGCGTAGTTGGCCAGCGCTTGGCCAACATCCTTCCAGTAGCCGACGTTTCTCCAATCTTTAGTTTTGCCTGCTCGTTTCTTGCGCAGCGGTACTTTGCGCTGGAGGATGAAGTTATGCTCGTCGCTGATGAGCTGGTAGTTCCTGTCTAGGTTCATGTTCACTTGATGGAAATTGTCCTCCCGTTTTCCTCCCATCTTGGTTGGTAGCGGTTGGTAATAGTTGGTAAGGGCCGACCTGCGAAAACCGGACCCAGGTTGTTGGTGTTAGCTGTTGTTACGACTTGGTAGGGTAGGGAACCGGGTCTCCGGAACCAAAGGTCGCAGGTTCGAATCCTGCCGGGCGTACCACTTGTTTTCAATGAGTTCAAGATAATCCATGAGTGCTGAGAGCCGCCCAGATAGGTCTCTCCTCAACCCCGGTCAACAACTCGGATTTGTGAGGATTGAATATCTTCGGATTTGTCGATGAGGCGAAGCGTCAGGCCGCCTGAAACACTTCAATCGGGTTGCCAGACGGGTCCTCGGCGATGATCTGCTTCCCGCCAACGCCGGTGATGATGTCGTTGCGGAAGTGGATGCCTGCCTTCTTCATTGATGCGACCACGGCCTCAATGTCGTCAACCTCGAAGATGAATCGATTCCATCCTCCGGGTTTGGGCACACTACCGTCGAGCATGGGCTTGCCTGCCGACGTCTTCGCGCCGCTGATCCACAGGGTGAGGTCGTCCTTCTCAATCATTGCAAAGGGCCCCGCATTAAAATTCAATTCAAAGCCTAGATGTTGGACGTAGAAGCTCACAGCAGCGTCCACGTCGTCCACGAAATATCGTACCTTTGCCATGTGATTGGTCCTTTCCAGGCCGCCTGCGGTGCGGCATCCCAAGGGAGATATATTGACCGTTGTCCAGAGCACTTTAGAGCAGAACGGGCGTTCGAGTCAAGTGGGATGGAAGCCTTTGTTCTTCAATCACTTAAGGAAATTCCGCTGTCCGAAAAGGGGCCAGAAACAGCCTCCATCTAATGAATTTCCAAGGGCTTGGAGAAAGCTCCCATGAGGGCTCTGGAGAACCCATTTTTCGAAACGGGCCGCAGGTGAGACGGGAGGCAGAGCATCCGCTGCGGCTAACTCCGGCTGGCCACAGCGCGTTCAGGAACGGGGGCCGCCGGCGGTGTGGCCTCGACCTCAATGGCGGGCGAAGGGACACCACTAGCCTGCTTCACAGATCCGGCAGCAGGAGAGGTCTCGAGCTGCTTGCGCCGGTTCCGACGATGAGCCATGAAACCCTCTCCCACCAGACGCAGAAGGCTTGGGCCGTTGGTAAAAAACAACATCAGCCATTGCCGTAAGGTCATCTGGGGAAAATAGATGCCACGAAATGCCAGCCGCGTGAAAAAGAGGGCGGCACGCTCGTTAAAGGGGCGTCCTTCGATTTTCTTCAGAGCCGAGGCAATGGCTTTGGGGCTGTAGCAGTGGCTCCAGGCCTGTCGTACCGCCTGCTCAGCCTGCTCGATACTGATATGCTCCGGTGTGAAGGCCATCTGGAAAGGCCGAAAGTCCAGCCAGTGCTTGGGGCGCGTGAGGCGGTTATTCTTGAGGAGACGATCATAGAGGGGGGTGGCAGGGTATGGTGTGAGAAGTCCAAAGACGGCGAGGCCGGGAGGCCATGAGTCAATCGCTTCCAGGGTTTTGTCGGCTACGCCAGGTCGATCTCCGTCCATTCCGAAGATGAAAGAGGTGATGGCGTAGATGCCCCGTTTAGCCAGTCGATCCAGAACGGCGTGGTATTGCTGGGGATCATTGAAACCTTTGTTCACTTCCTTCAGACTCGCTGGATCGATCGACTCCAGCCCCATAAAAATCCAACGCCCCCCGCTCTGGGCAATCAGATCAACCAGTTCCTCATCCTTCAGCAGGTTCATGCTGATCTGAGCCACCCAAGGTAGCGTGGCATCCTGGGCAATCATGTCCCGCAGCAGTGATTTGGTTCGCTTGATGTTGATGGCAAAGTTGTCGTCGATAAAGAAGACGCCCACCTTACCTTTCTCGGAAGCGGCCCGCGCTTTGAGGCGCAGAAGTTCATTGATGACACTTTCGTTGCTGCGAAAGCGGATCGACTTGCCGAAGAACCCTGTGACCGTGCAAAAATCGCAGCCATAAGGGCAGCCGCGGCCCGACTCGATGGGAAGGATGTAGAGATTGCTCCAGTCCACGCCGACCCGTCTCAGGAGGTATCTTCCCCAGGCCGGGACCTTCCCCAGCAGGTCGAACTGCTTCAGATCGATCTCTTCCCAGGGGATCTCCGGGTAGTTCTCCAGCGAGGGCCTGATGTCCTTGCCCGACTCGTCGGTGTGGCGATAGACTTCCTGGAGTTGACCTCGCTCTGCATCTTCAACGATGTCTGCCCAGATGTCGTCAACCTCACCGATAGCGACGGCGTCGGCGTGGCGAGGTTCCTCTGTTCGTCCGATCGGCTCGTCGGGCACCTCACTGACGTGGGGCCCTCCCATCACCAGTAGGGCACCGGCGGCGCGGATGGCATCCGCCATCCGGTAGGCGCTGGCAGCCATTCGCGTCATGGCTCCGATCCCTACCAGTTTGATTTCTTTTTCTCGGATGAACTGCGCCATCTCTTGCTCGCTGATGGGCTGGGCATTCCCATCGATCAGGAACACCTTATGCTGCGGTGGAGTCAGGGTTTTGAGAACGAACATCCAGAGATGGGGCATGTAGTTCCGCGTCATCTGGTTATCGGGGTTATAGAGCAAGATATTCATAGGGGTTGGCGTCCTTCCAATTCCGTTCCGAAATCAAAGTTCACAAGATGGAGTGATAAGCTTGGAGGATAGCAGATCACCCTGCGAGGTGTCGAGGATAGAAATAAGGGAACGCTCCTCTTTCCCTCTCCGACGGGCGGACGGCGCGCCGCCGCCAGGTTCGACTGCGAATTTTCGATGAAGGAGTCTTCCCGGTACAACAGTTCGAACCCGGCTTCGCCAAGTTCCTCTTCCACCAGCTCCAGGGCGATCTCGTGCAGCTCCCGTCCTTCCCATCAAAACGGTCAAACAGGTCAGAGACTCAAGTCGAGATCTTTGAAACTCTTCCATCGAATTCGATCCGCGAGGCAATGTTTCTTTGAAAGACCGAAAGATTTGGGGAATCCGAAACTTTTAGTAGTATATGTCCGCAAGCTCGCAAGGAGGAAGACTTTTTTGACTCTTGACTAGCCCGGCTCATGTATAGGTTCTTGTCACGAAGCGACGAGAACGACGACCTGACGGCGTTTCGCGACGCGCGACAGAGGCACCCGCTTGCGGGTCGCACGGGCGGTGCAGCAGGCCGGATGATTTCGTTGGTGCAGTAGAGAATTTATGCATAATCCGGGTTAAAGTCTGATCAGTATGGAATATCAGGATCTCCTCTATTTTCTGGAGCACGTGAACACGGATCCCTCTCGCCTGATCTTTGAAGACGAGCTCAGCGGCATCTACAACCGCCGTTTTCTTCGCAGATACTTACAACACAAGGTCCAGTGGGACTCTCTGGAGAGAGAACCGGTGTCGTTGCTTATGATGGATGTGGATTCTTTGAAGCAAATCAACGACACCTACGGTCATAGTGTTGGCGATCAGGTCCTTGTTTGGGTGGCCAAGCTGATCAAAGCAGTGGCTGGAGTGAATGGCCTGGCGGTTCGCTACGGAGGCGATGAGTTTATAGTTCTCATGCCTGGTGCCGATAAGCGAGCGGCACTGGAAGTTGGCCAACAAATACTCCAGCGGATCAAGGACGAACCCCTCCAGTTGGACGAAATCGTTGGCCAACTCCCGATCACGCTCAGTATAGGGGTGGCCTCGGCTCCTGCCGATGTCCAGACGGGCAACGCCCTCATCCAGACAGCAGATACTGCGCTGTACTTCGCCAAGAAGTCTGGGCGGGCGCTCCTTATCGACGCCGGGCAAGTTTCCCCCCAAGAGGTATTTCCGAAGACAGCGGTCCATCGACTGGATGGAGTCAACGACTCAGGCCGTGAGACTCAACACGAAAGGGTGAAAGAGGCTTTGGGGGACTTCAGTCAAGGTAAAAACCGATTTCTTATCATCGAGGGTGCCGGGGGGATGGGTAAGAGCGAGTTCTTAAAAGTCCTGGGGCTGAACTTCTCTGCGAGCGACAGGGTCGCTATCAAGGTAAACGGGGTTCCCCAGGAGGGTTTTCGTCCCTACTACCTGACCACCAATATCCTCGTTGAGATGATGAATCAGCGTCCCGACAAGGGCATTGAAGTCCTGAATGAGCTGACTCCTAAGGAACTCAGTTACTTGTCTTACGTTTTGCCGCAGTTGGCGGAACCCAGCGCTCGTTTTGAGCCAGAAGATCCAAAGACTCAGCGTAATGCACTTTTTGCCACGTTGATCCATATGATTCTCAGGCTTCTCGATTCCCACCCCCTTATTCTCCTTATCGATGATGTTCACTTCAGTGATGAGGCCACACTTCTCTTACTGCGAAGGCTGCTCATACGTCAGGACATTCCGCTTTTTATCTGTGGGGCTGCCATGCCGATGCGGCTGGCCGGAACTCATATACAGCCAATACCACTTGAGCGCTTCTTTGCCGCACACCATCAGGAACTGAACATCGATAGGATATCCCTCACCCCTCTGTCGGCCACCGACATCGGACAGCATTTTCAGCGGGTTTTTCCTCAGATGCGTTTGCCGAAGGGTTTTGAGGAGCAACTGGCCCAGATCACTGAGGGGAATCCTCTCTTTGTCAGTGAGATCATGCGTAAGCTGATCCTGGGCGGAAAGATCACTCTCACCGGCCAAGTGTGGAGCATCGAACCTTTGGAGAAAGACTATCTGCCCAGATCCCTGGAGGAAATCGTCAGCCACAAGATCGCCGTCCTCAACAAAGAGAGCAGGGAATTACTCGACCAAGCCTCCACTTTTGGGGAACATGTCTCCCTGAGCATGCTGGCCGGAAGTTCCGAAACGAAGGAGACGCAGGTCACGGAATTTATCGACCAGGCTGTGGCTCAGGGTCTGATTGGGTCACAGTACCAGATGAATGATGAAACCATTCGTTTCTTGAGCAGACGAATTTTGGACATCACCTACGGTGCAATCCAGGACAAGCGAAAGGAGGAACTGCACGAGCGTGTCGGGAAGTACCAAGAAACCCGTAATGCCCAGCGTCTCCTCCTTTCGGCTGCCACCCTTGCCTACCATTTCCAGCTCTCGGCTAACCAGGAAAAAGCTCGTTTTTACCGTGACTCGCAACAGGCCTACGATCAGAAAATATTCAATGCGGAAGAAGCCATAGACTACACCGGAGGAAGGTTGTCCGATGATGGCCCTCAGGACGTCCCCTTGAATCCCGCCGCCCTGGTCCATGTTCCAGAGGTGATTCGTGGGCTGTTGACAACCCTTCGTAAGATCAAGCTCTACCCATCCGGAAGCCCGGCCATTGTCAGTGCTGCCGGACAGTTTAAGGAATCCATTGACAAGATCCTGGATCACAATGACCGCCTCAATATCACTCAGTCCAAAAAGGTTCTGTCCGTGAACGGGGAACCCTTGGACGTCTCCGAATTCAAATCCGTTGCCGAGGCTTTGGCTATTCTCATGAGTCGTCTCTCCTTGCAGGGCATTGTCTTTTCTCGAGGTCTCACCGGAAACGAGCTGAGGGTGATGTTGGAATCCTTGGATCAGGTCAGCACGAAAATGATCGATCGGCGTTTCTGGCAGCGTTTTGTAGCGAAACACCACCTCCAAAACATCGCACTCGAACAGGTACGCTATACCGCCATGGTGAGGTCGGACGGAAAGCTTGCAATCGCCGGGACCTTGCAGGAGGCGGCCTCATCTTTACCCGGGGGCGGGTTTGCCAGCTTGCGTGCCGCTGATCGAGGGCTGGATGAGCAGGATTTGACCCAGATTCCCAGCCTCGTCCGCAGTCTGCTGACCACCTCGACCAATATCAAGCTCTACCCTCCAGAGAGCCAGGTGATCACCGACTCCATTGAAGAGCTGCAGGCAGTTCTTCAAACCCTTCTGGTGAAACGGTCCGCCCTCACCTTGGCGCGGGTCCAGGAGGTTCTTTTGGTCAACGGACAAAAGGTGGATACCAAGGATTTCAAGGCCATCGCTGATGGTTTTCTCCGCCTCTTGGAAGCAATAGGACTCAGAAGTCTGTCCTTTCTGAAACACGTCTCCACTCAAGAACTGAGAATCTTTATTGCGGCACTCCGTGAACCTCCGGTCGATGGATTCGATGGTGAGGTTTGGCATCGATTAGCCAGGGTACATGGGCTAACCGGAATCCTCTTTGACCAGCGCACCTATGGAATCCTGGAGAAGACGTTTGGTACTGGGACAGGCCAGGAAGAGACCTCGGAGGAGACTGCCACCGAGGCAGTTTTAGAACCTGGGCAGATCCGACCTTCTGCAGCTGCAGGCCCATCAGGACCGGCGATTGTAGAACCCGAAACAGGACAGTTCACTGACGCTTTCTTGCAATCCGCAGAAACGAGGCTGCGCGATCTCTTTCTCAAGGGAGATGAAGAGCAGTCTGGACAGATCATCCAACAATTGTTTCAGGACTTTGCACTCCAGACCCCGACGATCCGCACCAAGGTCATCCTTGTTTGTGGCAGTTTGCTGAAAGATTTGGGTCTTGCCTCTCAGCCTCAGTTAGTGGAACTTCTGATAGATCCCCTTCTCCTTGCTTTGGCGGAAGAGGAGGACCCTCAACTTCTCGAAGAAATGGGCACATTGCTTTACCGAACCGCGACCAGCCTCATCCACTTTGGGGACTACAGGCGGGCCAGCCGAACCCTCACCCATCTCGGCAAGCGCCAGCGACAACTGCAGGAAAGAGGAGAAGGGACCCCGCTGGTCTTCATTCGTGAACTGGAGCCTGAATTTCAGCGGGTACTTTCGGAGAATCTAAGATCCAAGGAACCCACCCGGCTGCAAGAGGCCACCCAACTGCTCGGCAGTCTAGGACCCGTGGCCACTCCCCTGCTTATTGACGTCATCAAAGAGGAAGATAACCTTGAGGCGAGACAAATTGCTTCCCGTTTGCTTAGCGAGCTCGGGGAAGAGCCGATCACCCTTTTGAAACGTGAACTGGTGTTGGAGGGCTCTGCCCAGCAGCGCGTGAGAATACTGGAGGTCATCGACAAGTTCACCCGAGATCTGAAAAAAGAGCTGGATTACGCTCTAGAGGACGAAAGCCCTAAAGTACGGCGAGCTGCACTTCGTCTCATAGAACGTTCGAACGACGAACGTCTTACATCACTTTTGGTCGATCGTACCAGCCACGAAGACCCGACTGTAGCGACGGTGGCTATTAAGTCCCTGGGTAAAATCAAGCCTACCGGAGCCGCGGAGGTGCTTGTTTCCCTGCTCGAATCCGCCAAGGACGAGAAGCGCGTCATTGCCTCCTGCCGGGCACTCGGACAAATAGCCGACCCCGCCAGTATTGAACCACTGGCTCAGATCTTAGCCCCGCAAGGCTTTTTCTCGTTCCTCAAAAAAAGGAGTCCTCTGGTCCGTGCCACCGCCGCTTTCGCTTTGGCCCAAATATCCAATCCTCGAGTAGCCGAAGTACTGGCCCGCCACGTCGAAGACGACGACTCTCGGGTTCGGCAGGCCGCCCGTGATGTCGTGAACGGCCAATAGTATTACCTCACGCCTGATCACAAGTCCCTCTCTCCTGTGAAGTTCTGTTGACACCTTCTCCAATCGGCTCGGATGAACCGCTAACGCATGATGGTGATGATTCTTACGACTTTCAGCCGCTAGCGGTTTGTCATCTGAGGTTGACAGGGGGAAGAAGACTCCAAAGTTCCTCAAGCGAGCCAAGGATCCTCAAGAAGGACTGCAAGTTATTGATTTATCGGGCTCTATGGCAACCCCTGCGGGTTTTTCCTGGAGGCCCCTCGAGAGTGGCACATGACTTGCTTTACTCAGGAGTGCATAGAGAATTGATCTCAAATCTTGTCAGGAGTTTGTGAGTCATGTTGGAAATCGTGGTCGTTGATGGTGAAGAAGTGGTGACCACTGAGTCGATCAAGCAGAGTACCCTCATTGGGGCGGAAGCCTCAAAAAGAGGATTGTGTTTCCATTGCGCTGCTTTTCGGGGTCGAGAAGTCGAAGCCGACATAGAGATTTACTTTGATTCTTCCCTGGCTGGAGAACTGAAGATCGATCGCTATGTGAAGGCATGCCGAAAGTGCCTGAATGATTTCAGGAATTTATTGGCAACCGTGCAGTAAAGGTTCCATCAAAGCCCCATACCCTCCCTCCTGAGCAGCCGCTTTCCATAAAGCATACCGGATGGATCGTTTCCTTTTAGTGTCTCGTTCCATAAACATTTGCCACCAGGATCTTCTATAGGTTTCCAACGGCAGGGAATCATGAATGGCAGATAGGAAGGATAAACTAGGAGCCGGTTGAAGTGGCCTTATATTCGTACTGAAATGGCTGGCGTTTTGATCGATGCTAGCTTTTTGTCATAGCCGCCAGACCCTTGAGTAGGCTGGGGCTGCAAGGGGAAATGATGCACAGCCAAGTCCTTTTGGCAGGAGATATCCATTTGGGTAGAAGACCCGTGCATCTTCCCAGGGATATCGACCAACACGGCATCTCTCCGCTTGAGTTGACCCCGACAGAGGGCTGGTTTCGCCTGGTTCGTTTTGCCGTCGATCAAGGTGTTGCGGCTGTCGTTCTGACTGGAGATGTCGTCGAGGCAGACCATCATCGATTGGAGGCATTCGGACATCTTCAAAGTGGAGTCCTTGAGCTCGTCCAGAATGGCATCGACGTCTATTCTGTGGTGGGAGACCATGATGTGGAAGCTCTGGAAGAAGTGACTCAACGGATCCCCGCCTTTCATGTGGTTGGCCAGGGTGGAAAATGGGAGTGGGTGACCCTGTCCCATCAGAGCGAGCCCATCATGAATATTTTGGGTTGGTCTTTTCCCAAGCAGGGAATCACCCAGAGCCCTTTGGAGCAGGACCTTCCCCTTCCTCCCGACGAAAAGCTTCCCCGTTTCGGCATCCTGCACGATCTGGATACGCCCGATAGTGTTTACGCTCCAGCCTCACGCCGGAGACTAGAGGACATTGAGCTCGATGGATGGTTTATAGGCCATAAACACAAGCCTTCCCAGCTTGGCTCCGACTCCTTCATTGGATATCTGGGGCCGCTGGTTGGGCTCGATCCCAGCGAAACGGGACTCCACGGGCCTTGGGTGCTGGAGATTGATGATCTAGGGCAATTCTCCATCAAGCAAATCAGCCTGGGTCCGTTACGCTGGGAGGAATTACCCGTTGCCGTGGATAAGCTAAGCGGTAAAGGGGATCTCAAGGATATCTTGAGAGACTCGATGGCCTCGTTGCACAAAAAGCTTTTACCTCAACTTGCAGGGGTGAAAGCCGTCGGGTGCCGGATCAAGCTTGTCGGACCAAGAGAGCTTCACCGAGATGTTGCTCAACGGCTGACCCCATTGGACCTGGAGGATCTCAAACCTAAATTTGATGAGATCCTTTATTTCGTCGAAGGGATCATCGATGACTCCCGTCTCTCCCTGGACCTGAAACGCATTGCTCAAGCCAGCGATCCCCCTGGACTGCTCGCTCGTCAGCTACTGGCTCTGGAGGATAAGGAGGAAGATGCCCGGCAGCTCATTCGTGAGGCCCGTCACAGGCTGGAAAAGGAAGCTGCCTCGTCTGCCTGGTCTCAGCTCGAAGGAATTCAACTCACAGAGGATCAAGTCAGAGAACTCCTATTGCAGGCCGGGTTCCCCGCTCTAAAGGAACTCCTGGGACAGATCGAGCCCAGAAATCGAGAGGATGTCCGATCATGGAGTTAAGGAAGGTCACGGTCCGGCAGATGCCGGGGGTCAAAGAACCCTTCTCCGTTCAGCCTTACTCCTCGCATCTGAACCTCTTAGTAGGTCCGAACGAATCGGGGAAGACGACACTGTGCCGGGCTATACGGGCGATCCTATGGCCTGGGACCGAAACCGGTGAGCCCATCAGTATTGAAAGCCAGTGGACTGAAGTGGGTGAGACTCTGACGGCGACCCGAGAAAAGGCGCATGTCATCTGGCGGCGCGATGGGAAAGAAATGCCTCTCCCTCTGTTGCCCGATGAACGTTTTGCACGCTGTTTCACCTTGGGATTGGGAGATTTGCTCCTGGACAATGGATCTTCCACCGATGCTGATATCGCTGCGGAAATTTACCGTCAGATGTCCGGCAGGTACGATTTGACCGCCATCGGGGAACAGTTCACCGTAAGTTCGGAGAATGGCCAGGCGGAGAGAAGAGTCGTTCGCGACCTCAGGAAGACAGTAGCCGGATTTCAGAGGGCGCAGCGGCACCTGGCCAGGGAGGAGGATCGCCTTCCCGCAGTCTATGCAGAGCGAGACAGAGTTCACGCGTCGCAGGCGGAGCTGGATTTCTTGAAGACGGCTCGAGATCTGGCGAAGGAACGACAGCATCTGCGCCAGATCAGGGCAGCACTTGCAGAATTCCCTAAAGAAATGGGCCAACTTCAAGGTCATGAGAAAAGGGATCTGGAGGCACTCAAGACGGATGACGCCCAGTTCCGTTCCCAGTTGCCCGACTGCGAAAAGGCCATTCAGGCGGCGCGGAGGGTCATCCAATCTTGCCGATTGCCTCATGGCCCGATTGGAGATGGCGAGCTGAGCACCTGGCTCGAGCGGGCAGGCAGCTTGCAAAGAGTGGAGATCAAAGTCGAGGAGAAACGAGACGAGGTCACGGTTGCCCAGGGAGCTTTAGCGGGAAGTATCGAGCATCTTGCTCCAGAACACGCTCCTCAAGGTCTGACCCCTTTGGACCGGGAACTTTTGGGCGATTTGGAGGGCTTCTTGCGCGAGACGGAAGCGGTTCGCCAGGAGCGGATTCGAATCGACACGGATCGAAATTATTGGCAAGAGGGACAGAAGGGCAAATCCAAGGCGACTCTGGAGTGGGGTATGGAGGCTCTTCGAAACTGGCGGGCCAGAAAAGCCTACTCTACAGGGCACAAGGTCATCAGAAACCTTTCCTGGCTGGGGGTGATAGCCCTCTTTCTTGGGTTGGACCTGGGTTGGTTTGCCCATTGGTCGGGGTTTGTCCTGGCCGGTGTGGGAATCGGTATGCTGGGGGTCATCTTCCTGTTTGAGCGCAATAGAGACCTTGCCGCGCGACAGTGCCAAAGGCAGTACGACAAGCTGCGTCTCAAACCTATTTTCGACTGGTCTCTGGAGTCGGTGGACAGTTCTCTGAAAGAGCTGGAAGAGAAGTGGAAAGAGGCCGTAGAGCTGGAACGACGGAGGACTCTGTTGGATGAGCTCAAGGCCCGCGAAGAGAGCCTTGCACAAAAAGAACTGCAGGTGGATGAGAAGAGAGCGAACCTGTGCTTGCAATTACAAGTCGATCCGGGCGGTGATCTACAACTGTTCCTGTTTGCCAATCGGATTCTCAAATGGGAAGAGGCTCGTGAAAGACTTGCCGGGTTGGAGGCCCAGCTGAGTCGACTGGAAGAGATGGTCCAGGAGGGTTTGGAGGATTTGACTGCCTTCTTCAAGCGTCAAGGTGAGCCGGATGTGCAGGATGCGGCTGTCGCCCGGGGGCGACTTGAAGACTTGAAGGTGAGGAGTGCCCGGTTTGAGAACGCCACACAGATCCTTGAGAGGGAATGGGTACGGCACGATGAAGTGGAGGCCAGAATCGGGAAACAAGAGGAGCGAATCAGAAGGTTTTGGAACCAGACGGGGCTTCCAGTCGGCGATCAAGGAGCCCTCTATCAGTATTTGGATTGGCTGGATGAATATCGAAATCTGGTGAACGAGGGCAACCACCGCGAGCAGAACATCCGGGAGTACGAGAAGAAGCTGAAAAGCCGTCAGGATCTCCTTGAGCTAACCTTCAATGAAGCGGATAGTCGTGTCAGGAGTTGTGAGCGATCCGTGGCGAAGCTCGGGGATGTGATGGGAGAGATCGGCGGTATTCAAGCCAGTATCCGCCAAGCTGGGAAGAAGGACAGTTTGGACCAAGCCCTGGCTGACCTTTCCGAGGGGGAACAACTGCTGGAAGAGCGACGTCAGGAAAACCTTCACAAAGTGGCCGGAAAGTTTCTCTTGGAACGAGTGCGTGCCAGGCATGACAAACAGAGTTGTCCAAAGGTCCTGAGGTGTGCAGCAGAACTTTTTGCCAAATTCACCCACCACAAATACAACCTCATTGTGGATGAGAGATCCGACTCTCCCAGTTTTCGGGTATTCGAGGTTTTCAGCCAAATTGGAAAAGGTCTTTCAGAGCTTTCCGATGGCACGCGAATCCAGCTTCTGTTGGCGGTACGGCTGGCCTTTGCCGGTCAAATCGAACGAGGCATCAAATTGCCCATCTTTTTGGATGATGTTCTGAGCACCTCAGATCCATCCCGATTCCAGGCCATTGTCGAGAGCCTCCATGTCCTGGCAGCCGAGCAAGAACGGCAGATTGTTTATTTAACGGCTAATCCGTCCGATGCGGTCCGTTGGAGTCAAACCTTGATGAAAATGGGGGTGGAGCAGGAGGCCCCCATCGATCTCGGGCAAATTCGAGGTATGGCCAAAACGAGCTCCCCGATCAAGAAAGTCACGGGTCCGGCTGTGCGCGAGGTTCCTTCTCCGGAAGGACGCTCCGCAGATAAATATGGTGCTTTGTTACAGGTTCCTTCCCTGGATTTCAGAAATTCCGTTACCAGCGTTCATCTGTTTTACCTTCTACGTGATGATTTAGGGACTTTGTATGCCCTGCTTAAGGTATCTGCGGAAACGGTTGGGCAGTGGCAATCCCTGGTTGATGGGGGTGGGCACAGGATCATCAGTGAGCACAGAGTGGAGCGTCTCAGAGCCCGCATCGATTTGATGAAAGCCTTCTCACAGAACTGGAGGATCGGTCGGCATCAGAAGAATAATGCGAGTGTTTGGGCAGCTGCGGGTAGGAGTGATCCTAACCTCAAAAGCCTGAATTTCCTGTTTGAGGAGATGAAGGGTGACATTCGGCGGCTTCTTTCCGTGCTTCGCGAAGGCCGAGACAGCCGGACTCAGCATCTCACAGAGGTTGACGTGGAAGAGTTGGAGAATCGTCTCGTGAAGAGTGGCTTAATCGACAAGCGCCCTATTCTGAGCGAGGATGAAATCGTGATGGCCGCTATCCCGCCCGTAGAGAGTTGGGTGGCACAGGGTGTGCTGTCGATTGAGGAAATCTCTCGGCTCGTGCACGAATGGTATATGCAGACTGCCCACTGAGAGTTCGGGGACAGGCCCCGAATTCGGGGAGAATTCTTGGGGCTGTCCCCGAACTCTCTAACTGGCTTCGGACACCACTTGGAGTCGCTTGACCTTTTTCGAGGCAGACGCTTTCCCAGCTGGACGTTCTTGGAGGATCAAGTGGGTGGCAAACAGGATAAATGATCCCGATAGATGGACTGCCAGCTCTGCATAGACCTTGGACATGTTGATCATCTCACTTGAGGGAGTGCCTCTCTCCAGCGTGTCGCTAAGAAAGGAAAGAGATTTCAACACCTGTTCCCCAAAAGCACGGGCTACGCTTTCCGCCGAGTTCGATGAGGAGCCATAGCCATCCAGTGACCCCATCAAGGATTCTGTCTGCGATCGGTCCGACTCGAAAGACGATTTCAAAATGCCTTCGAGACTGCTACAAGTATGGTCGATTGCAGCCTTGTAGTTTCCCGATTCCAGGTCGTTTTGCGCTTCATGGAATTGATCCAGGGCTGCCACCAAACGGCTCTCACCCTTCACAGATTCATTTGACGGAGCCGTAATCGGCCTGGCAGGGACATGAGCTGCGTTCCCGGGAAAGCGGCCATCCTTCATTCGCCGCTCCGATTGGTACTCCTGGAGTGCATTGTTGAGTGCTCGTTGAAAGTCCAGTTTATGGTGACCCTCTGAGCAGTGGTAGAAGAGTTCGAGGACATCAAAAATTTGTGCAGGATCAGTCCTTTGGACAAAGTCTTCCAACTCTACGGACAGCGGGTCCCCGTTGTCGTCAAATGTCCAAAGCTGCTCCACACCATAGAGTTCTTCCAGCCCTTCAGTGACCTCGGTCAACACGTCGGTCACTTCGAGGACCCAGCTATCCGAGGGGTTCCCAGGAACCTCAATAGGGAAGTTGAACTCCTCAAGAATGATTGAGATTCGTTCTCTGAGGCCTGTTGGAAGCTCAACAGAGACGCACTTCTCAGACACCACTCTCTCGGAAAACAGACGAATCGCCTTTGCCACCATAAGGAACCTCCAGTCCGCCGAACAGCCACTATACTGCCTTGCTGTGACAGAAACGGGGGAATTTAGCAGGTACGGTGGAGAACTGCTCTCTTTTCAAATTGCCATAAACCTCCTGGAGGTCTACCCTCTAGCTAGTGTCTCGTCCCATGAATACCATGACGTTTGCTGATGGGGCTTGCGAGGGGAGATCAAGGAGCAAGGCGAAGGGAGCAGAGGCGAGGTGAAGGCAGGGGTTTTAGTGGTTTTGGCCCTCTTCATTGGGATTGCCGGGACGAGCATCGGACTGATTCGGGCGGTTCAATCGGAACGAGTGATCCGCCAGAAGGTCGAAGATGCCCGTCAGATGTCGGATTTTCTGGTCAGTCTGTTTGAGGTGCCAGATCCCAGCGAGGACCGGGGAAACACGATCACGGCAAGGGAGATCCTCGATAGGGGCGTGGAGACAATCGAGCGGGAACTACCCGATCAACCCCTCATGCGGGCTCAGATGATGCAAACCTTGGGTCGGATCTACAGCTCTCTCGGTCTCTATGAGCAAGCTCAGCCGCTGCTGGAGAAGGCACTTACGATCATGAAAAATGCTGGGGATGAGAGCCGTTTGGAGATGGTCGAAGGTCTCCTCGAGTTGTCCTTTCTCTATGGCACTCAGCGTCAATATACAGAAGCCCTCCTTCTGAGCCGAGAGGCTCTCGCCATCCGCGAAGAAACCTTGGGAGCCGATCATGTAGAGGTGACCCCGGCACTTGAGCGGCTTGGAACATTGTTTCGAGACACAGGGGACTATGCACAGGCACGGAAGCATTTCGAAAGGTCGCTGGCTATTCGAGAGAACGCTTTGGGACCGGAGCACATCGAGCTCGCTCGAACCCTTACTGAACTGGGCAGGCTGCACAATATGACCGGTGAATACGAGGAGGCGGTCCGACTCTATGAACGTGCCTTATTGATCGGGGAAAAGAAGTTGGGAGCGGACCATCCTCAAGTCGCTCAGGCTTTGAGCGAGCTCCGCCTCCTCAAAAGGAGGACGGGAGAGTATGAGGAATTGGAGGAGCCCCGGGAGCCCTCCGAGCCGCCGGAGCCATTGTTGCCCACCCCGGAGAAGGTGATGGACATCGACATCGACTCTCCTATGGTTCCCGTCGAGCGGTCACCACTCCTTATTGAACACGTAACGACAGACCAGCCTGGTTTTCCTGGGAGTGAAACTGTGGAATTTACCGTGCAAATCGCGGCTTTCCGAACACGCCTGCAAGCCGAAGAGTTGCTGGCCGTACTGCAAAACGAGGGGTATACAGCCAATATTTTCGAGCCCGATAGGACAGAATCCGTTTCTTACTTTCGAGTTCGCGTAGGGCAGTTTCCCACTCGGGAGGAAGCGAGAGAGTTAGGGTCGAACCTGCGCAGGAGGTTCCCGAGGCTGGTACGGGATACCTGGATTATTCCCTATGAGCCGTAAAATCTAATGAGATTGTGGCTTGCTAGGAAGCCTCTTTTCTGGCCAGGCGCTCGGCCAATGCCAGGATGTCTTCGACTGAGCTTTCTTGTGTCTCCGCCATGTGCTTCGCCAACTCCAGGATATCTTGGGCCGCCAAATCTTCCGAAAGGTAGGAGGCCGAGGCCTCTTCTTTCAATGGCTCCGTCACAGGGGTGATATTGGTGTCGGTCTGATCTGAAGGGAGATCGCTCGAAAGTGGCCCCACTTCTTCATGGAAGTGCAAAGGAGAGGAGGTATCCAGCTCTTCTTCCTGGATCAGATCTTCAGCCAGGTCGGTGACTTCGATACCTTCGCCATTTCGCCGACCCTGACCCTCAGCCAGGCCGGAGATTTCGGTCTCTGAGCCAGGATGATCCGTCGGTCTCAGACTCTCAGCCAAGGGCGTAGTTTCAATGCTTGCGCCGTTATGCAGTTTCTGATCAAGGTTCTTAGCGAGCTCGATGAGATCCCCGCTTACCCCACCCGAGGAGAGTTCGGTCGAAAGCGGCCCCACTTCTTCATGGACACGCAAAGGGGTGGTGGCATCTAGCTGTTCTTCCTCGGCCGGATCCTCAGCCAGATCGGTGACTTCGGTCCCTCTGCCATTTTCCGGCTGTTGAACCGGATCCCCAGCCCACCCCACAAAACCATTGACCACCGAATCCTGCGGGTGTTCGGACGAGAAAGACTCGGTTTCTTCGGGAAGGTGCAAAGGAGGGGTGGTATCCATCTCTTCATCTTCGGCCAGACGCTTAGCCAACTCCCTGAGATCTTGGGCTGCCTGATTTTCCGGGCAGTCCAGCAAGAAGGGCTTGATTGCCTGGACCGACTTTCGGACTCCTTCGTCGAAGTACACAAAGCCGAGGTAGCTGATGTTGGTCCGCACACACAGGTATTTAAACAGAAGGTGATGGAAATTCTTGAGATGTGAGTTTTCTGAGCTTCCTCGGTACTGGTTAACCAGGAACTTAATTTTGAGATCGTCGATCAGACCCGTCAAAACATAGGCTGCGTAGCGGTCCCAATCCCTAATGCCATCGATCAGCTCGGGAATGCTGATGCCCTGTCGATCATCGATCAGTTTCTGCCAGGTGGGTTTCACCGAGGAGAGGAGGCTTTCTTTGCCCAGTTCACGCCAGAGATAGTGAAGAATCAATGTTTTCAGGAAAAGGAAGGCGTTGTGAAGAGAAAGTGCTTCAGGCGTGATGACGATGATTTTTTCGGTGGCTCCCAAAAACAGATCCAAGACATCCCCCGAAGTCCCGGCTCCCAGGTCCATCAAAACCCAACTTGCTTCAAGGCCGCTGGCTTCATCCAAGAGTTTCTTTTTTAAACTGTCGGTGAGGGCCATCTCGGGCGAACCACTGTAGGAAGAACAGATCATGTGCAAGTGCTTCTGTGGGGTCGGAGTCAGGAGGTGCCGAAGGGAGGGTACCTTCCTGGAAAGGAAGCTGTTGATTGTCCCATTAGGGGAACGGACACCGAGACAGGAATTCAGGTTTCCGCAGCCTAAATCGAGATCAATGGCGACAACAGGGCGGTTTCTTGTGCCGAACTGTTGGGCCAGGCTGAGAGAGAGATTGGCGGTAATGACCGTCTTGCCAACGCCACCCTTTCCGCTGGCGATCGCAACCGTGTGAGCCTTCCTCGGTTGAACTCCTTCTGCCATAGGATTTATAGATCTTACTATTGGGTACTGACAAGGTGAGTGTCTCGTCCCATGAATACCATGACGGTTGTGGCGAGTGCGACGGCGTCGAGTTCGCCACATAGAAATCGACGCTGTCCCGCCGCCACCCTTCGGGCTGATGGGGGTTGCGGGCGATCTCTGCGTCGCTTGTCGTCGTCGATGTCCCTGCATCACCTCCTCCTCGCTCCTTGATCTTTCCTCGCAAGCCCCATCAGCAAACGTCATGGTATTCATGGGACGAGACACTAGAACTCAAAACCGATTAATTCGAGTGAGCTTGTACAGGCTCATCATTGGGTGGGTATATAATGGCGATTGCGGGGGAGATGATGTTCATCAGAAGCCTGATTTTTGTGGTGTGGGTGTCCAGCATGGCCTGGGCCCAGATCGCGACAGCAGCCGTTTCGGGAACGGTGACCGATGAGGCGGGGACACCCCTGATCGGTGTACAGATTACGGCAAGATATCTCAACACTGGAAACAATTGGTCCGAGGTCACGGGGAAGGAAGGAAAGTACAGAGTGCCGACTTTGCCGTTGGGAAGTTACCTCCTTACCGCCTCCTTGTCTGGTTTCAAGACTGAGGTTCGAGGGGTGCCACTCAGAAGCAGGGCAGATGAAGTGATAGTGGATTTCACACTAGAAGCTGAAGCAGGCTCGGGAGAAGTAAAGAGGGAGGCCCCACCTGAACCTCCAGAGGTCCGAAGCCGGGCACCGATTGAACCTTCTACTCCCGAAACAATAAACACCCGTGATAGCACTGCGCCTGAGGCCGAGACCCCACCATCCTCGGCTGAGCAGCCATTGGCGAGCCAGTTGGGTTCCCCTAGTACCCAGACTACGGGTTTTGCCGTGCAGGTGGGGTCTTTCCGAGCACGCCCGAAAGCCGAGGAGTTACGGACGGTACTGCAAGACGCTGGCTATCCCGTGCAGGTGTTTGAGGCCGATATTCCAGGATCAGGTCGTTACTATCGTGTGCGCGTGGGGCCGTTCCTTACAGAAGAGGGGGCTCGAGAAGCGGCCTTGAACCTGCGCAGCCGTTTACCCCAAAGGATACCTAAAGTCTGGATCGTCCCCCATCGGCCCTAGCCCGGATGATGTATAATCCGGCCTAGTCGGTCCTGCCATGCTATCCTGTTGCCTCCGCCGATCGTGGGGTTCCGATCAAGCGGCTCGACTTCAGGTAAGGATTATGGACGCTAATCAAAAACCAAACGCTTTCGAGTCTTTTCTTGCTCAGCAGGATGACAAATCGTGGAGCGAGGCGCTGGATATTCTCCTGCCGTTGGTTCACCCGGTCGATCAGGATGCCACTCGCATTTGGTTTGCCTTTTGGCCTTTGCAGCTCCATCAGATTGTCCAGGAGTCCGACGATCTCGAGAAAATAGCCCAGAAGCTGGAGCTCAGAGGTGGCTACCGGCTCGAGAAACAAGTCGATTCCTCACTCGACTTTCTCTACGGCTCTCGATACTGGTCTGAGGTTAACGAAGTGGTTTGCACTTATGCCGAGAGTTCGATATTCCGTGATGGCAGCCTGACCGATCAGATCCAGGCCATCGCAAAACAGATTGCCTCCAAGCTTCGAGTTCCTGAGTCTCATCTCCTTGGGATCACGGCCGTCGCCCTGATGGTTCTGCAACAGATTGGGACGGAGGCTTTTTCCGCGACTTCCCTGAAGACTCCTCACAGAAAATCCTCTCCCGAGCGGGTGTTAAGAGCCCGTTCCAGAAAAAGGGGAGGGCTCTTGGGATTTTTACGTACCGTGGATGCCAGGTATACGGTCACCTTCAACGAGCAGGATAAGTCAGCCTGTTTCCAGGCCATCCATGGACAGGATATTTCCATGGCGGCCGGGAAGGATGAGAGAGACTATCAGTCGATTGACCCGCGACGTATTGGAGGACCGATACCTTTTCAATGCCGTGTCGCAAACTGTGGAACCTGCTGGATTGGTGTTCTGGGCGGGAAGGAAAAGTTGTCCGAAATCAGTAAATTCGAAAAAAAGCGCTTGAAATATTTCGGCTATGACTTTGGCAACTCCGAGCAGGAAACTCATCCCCCCATCCGTCTGGCCTGCCAGGCCAAATGCTTGGGCAACGTTTCCATCGCCATCGCCCCCTGGAATGGAATTCTCAACGTCCAGCGATTCAGCTGTTGATCGTCACCTGCCCCTTCTGGCGCCCTCAGAAGACATGGCTGTATCTGAAGAGGGGGATGACTCCCTCCCGACTGAAGGCCAGGTCCAGTCGCAGCAGGAGGGCCTCGGGGCTATGGAAGCGAAATCCAATACCGTAGGTGGTTTCCAGATTCTTGAAATGCAGATCGGCGTGATCGAAGGTGACCTTACCTGCATCCACAAACAGGGTCATGTTGAGGGAGGGCCAGGCCTGCCATCGGTACTCGGCGGTCAGGAGCAAGCTGTTGAGGTCACGGAATCTAAACTCCCGGAAGCCGCGAAGCTTCTCCCCACCCCCCAGCGTCGGCATGTAGTAGAACGGTACGGCGTTGCCGGTGCTGAAATCGGTCATCACTAGGTTGATGCGCAGAGCAATCACCGATCTTTTGGGGAGGGGAACAAATTGCTGTAAATCTCCCTCGAAGTGACGAAAGTGAAAGGTGTCCAGATCCCGGTCCCGATAACTGGATAAGCGTCCCCCGTAAAATCCACCCACACGGGGATTGGAGGGTTGGTCCCGGTAGTCGTAACGCAAAGATCCGTAGTAGCGCCAGAAATCCGGCTGCCTTTGGAATCCGGGAAGGGTGGTCTCATCGAAGAGCTCTTCGGTGGAGAGAAAGCGATCGTCCCTGCCCGAACCGATACGGGGACTCAAATGGGTCATGCCTCCTGCTACACTCCATCTTTTGAAAGGCCTGAATTGAAGCTCTGCTCCAACCTCCAGGGATCTCATGAGGTAGTTTGTCCGGTCCTGCTCACGGCTCGCTGGACCGAAGCCGAAAAAATCCTCTTGGGGGAATTCGTTGGCTTTGACCTGAAAGGCCAGGTTTAAGGGGACACCGCTGAGGGTACGCAAGATTAGGTCGAAACCGACCTGGTAATACTGACGCGTGCTATAGGAAGCCATAAGGTCAACGTCGGCTCGGTTGGGCAATTCCACGTCGCCCGCCAGGGCATCCGGCTCAAAAGGGGTGTAGCCGACACCGTAGACAAAGCCGGCACCCGCAGGGAAATCTCCAGGTGCAAAACGGACACCCTTCCAACTCCGTGTGATGTTTCCCAAGAAGCGCGTCGCCTTTTCGATTTTCTCCAGCGCTCCCTCAGCAGGCGATTCTTCCTGCGGCTCCCCCGTCCCCTGGGCAAAGCCCAAGGCCACAGAAGGGGCTGTGAACAGCCAGAGAGCGGTGAAGCACTTCGCCCAATAGGGGCTCAGCTTCGCCCGGTTTGTCTCGGAGCAGGCTTTCAAGGTCCACATCTCGATGTTGATTCTACTGCCGGGTGTACCTCTGAGTTGGTGACGGCGATTACGGGGTGCAGCCGGGATTATGCGTAGGTTTTCGTAACGAAGTGGCGCAGGCGCTACGATGACCAGGCGTGCGAGGGCACCCGCTTGCGGGTCGGGGGTACCCGCTTGCGGGTCGCGCAGTCGGTGCAGCACGCCGGATGATTGCGGCACTGCAGTAGACAATTTATGCATAACCCTGGCTAGGGGAGGTCAGACAGGTCTTGGCCCTTCCAGGTGAACCAGCAAGTGCCCAGCACGCCGAAGCCAAAAGCCACCCACAGGTTCACTGCAGGACCAATGATCCAAAGATAGGCTCCGCCAAAGGCTGCCACTGAAACAACCACGTCCCGCAGCAGATAATAGAGCCCGAACATTCCGGCTTTACGGTTCTCCGGAGCCAGGTCCATGATGAGTGCCTTGCGAGTGGGTTCGCCAAACTCCTTGAGCCCACGAAGAACGAATGCTCCCGCCAGTGGCCAGAAGGAATGGCAGAACAAGAGCACCAGGGGAAACAGGGTAAAGAACACGAAGGTCATCTGGACGAAGGGCTTTTTGTGGCCTCGATCGGCAAGGTAGGCGACCGGTATATAGATCAAGAGGGCGGTTGCCATTTCCACCGTGGTCAGAAGACCAAACTGCAGGCCGGTCACAGGCATGGTTATGACCTCCATGCACCATAGGACCACGAAAGCGTAAGGAATCTGCTCGCAAAAACGGATGAGGATATCGGAGATGAGCAGATTGCGCAGCTTGGGGGTCATTTCCCGGAGCAGTCGGAAGGGGTTTTTCTCGGCTTGTGATTTTGTGGCTTGAGCCTCTTGGTCCCTGGCATCCTCTTTAATCAGGATCTGCTGCACGATAGCAGCGACCACGGCCATGGCCAGGGCCCCGATGAAAGCAATACGGATGCCGTTCACACGGCCCCAGATGTCGATGCAGACTCCACCCACGAGCGGACCCAGGGCCATCGGGAAGCGGCGCACCAGAGAGTGCATGGTGACTCCCATGGTGCGTCTGTTTTTGGGAAGCACTTGGGCAACCAGTCCCATCGTTGCCGGCAGCGAAATGGCCGTCCAGCTCAAAAAGAAGACGGATCCCACGATGACCGCCTGCCAGGCAGGAATCAGGATGACCACGACAAATCCCACCATGGCAATAAGGTTGAAAACCAGCAGCGCCCGTTTGGTGCCCAGCCGGTCGGCCAGGTATCCTCCGGGGAAGGAATAGAGAGCCGACAACAGATTGTCCATGCCGCTGAGCAGCCCAACGGAAAGAGCACCACCCCCCAGGGTGATCAGGTAAATGGGGAGAAACCGCTCCCCCATTTTCTCGCCCATCCCCACCAGCACCACCATCGCCAAAAGCCCGACCATGCTCTTTTGCAGGCCGAAAAACTCTTTAACCCGGTGAAAGGTGATCATGTTATCTGGCATCTTAGCTTACTGGCTGGCTCTCTCTATGTAGAACTCCAAGCCCGGACTATGCACAGGTTCTTGTCACGAAGCGACGAAAGCGCCGATCTGGGTGCGTTGCGCCACGCGCGGGGACACCCGCTTTGCGGGTCGGGGGCACCTGCTGCGGGTCACGCAGGCGGTGCAGCACGCCGGATGATTTCGTCGCTGCAGTAGAGAATCTATGCATAGTCCGGGCTAGCGGTTCAAGATACAATGCTGTTTATGGAAGTAAGAACGATCACCGAAGCGGTTCAATTCAGTTCCGAGAAAATGCAGAAGGTGAATCTCTTTGAGAGTCCGCGGATGTTTTGCGACCTCTATTGCCTGGAACCTGGGCAGATGCAGAAAATCCATAGCCATAAGGGGAACGACAAGATCTACTACGTCGTGGAAGGGGAAGGCTCTTTCACCATCGGCCAGGAAACGCGCTTACTCAGGTCGGGGGAAATCACGTGTGCCTTCTCGGATGAGCTTCATGGAGTGGAAAATACCAGCAACAAGCGTTTGATTTGTCTGGTCTTCATGGCTCCGCATCCCAGTTGGGCAGAGACGACCACTGAAGAGCACTGATCCGAGACCCAAAGTCTCAGCCTGCTTCGCTCAGCCGGAGAAGAGGGCGCGGTAGTGGCGATACCAGTCGCTCTGGAAAAGCTCCTGCGGGTCGTGTTGGAGTTTCAACTGAAGGAATTCCGGAAATCGCGGGTAGCAGGCCAGCAGTTGATCGCGCGTTGCCCAGCGGTGGTAGGTCAAATAGTAGGTGCCACCGTAAGCACGGCCTCTCTCGATCAGTCTTCGGAAGTGTTCGGCCGTTCGATCCAGTGACTCGGCGTCATGGGCGGTGTGCAGATTGAAGATGATACAGGCCCAGGGTTCTCGGGCCCATGCCAGGAAGGTCTCGTCGTCGCGTTCAATCATCCGGATGGTCCCATAAATCAGGTTGACATCGTTTTCGATAAAGTCCGCTCGCACCTCCTCCAGGAAAGGGGCCAGGGCGTTACGAGGGACGTCAATCTCGGTGATCATTTCCGTGCCCTCCGACAGCGCACCGATTCGTCTGCCCAGTTCGAAATGATAGTCGTCAATGTAGGTGGAGAGCTGATGGGTATCGGACCAGTAGACCTGGCCGTTGGTTCCCAGATAATACGTGGAGTATTGATTGAAAGCCTCGGCCCGGTTCACGTGTCCCAGCTCGAGAAGACTCAACCAGTTGTCACGGCTGAGAGCGTGTTGGGATTCCGGCACCGGTGTATCAGGGTCCACGGGTCGATAACAGGAGAAGACGCCTTGCCGGAGCAGCGACTCCGATTGGACGTCGGTTGAATACTGGAAGTCTCCGAACAGAAAGCCCTGCTCAATGCGTTCCTCAAAGCGGCTGGCGATGCCTGAAACATCGGTCACCTCAACCACCCGCTCGATCTTTTGTCGGGGTGCCAGTCGGAGTCGCACGGTGGCAATGACACCAAAGAGGCCGTAGCCACCGATGGTCAATTGAAAGAGCTCGGTATTTTCCTGACGGCTGCAGCGGAGGATTTCGCCTCTTGCGTCGATGAGGGTGAAGGCTTCCACGTCTTGCACGATGGGCTGGTAACTTAGGCCACGGCTGTGCACGTTAGCTGCCAGCGCACCGCCGATACTGAGGCGGTCGGCGCCGGTCTGTTTCTGGACAATTCCCCACGGGCGCTCACGGCCGCGCTGAAGTTCCAGCAAATCCGCAATCAATTCCGGCCACTGCATTCCCGCACCGATCTCGACCTCGCCCTTCTGCGCGTCAAACTCGTGGATACCCTGCATGCCATTCATATCGATGAGGAAGGTGTCGCTGCCGAACTGTTGTCCTCCCATGGCGTGACGGCCCCCCATGACGGAAATACTGCGCTCCTCGTTGCGAGCCTTACTCACGACCGCCTGCAATGCTTCCACGTTGGCGGGACGATCGATACCCAGCACACGGGTACGATTGAGCTGGGAATGGACGTCGTTGACCCAGACGCCGGCTGGCTCTGGAGTCGGTACGGTGCAGGCGGCCGGCATCAGTGCAGCGGCGATTCCGGCCCGAGTGGCCCGTTTGAGTAATTCACGTCGTGTCAGCATGTAGACCTCCGTTTGATGGGTTGTGGAATCGGCTCCAGGTCAAGAGAAAGGCGGCCAGGACCCAATGGAAAACGATGGGAATCGTACCGCTGCCCAACCAGCGACGTTCCGGGAAGAGGACCATGGTGATCAGGTAGCGGATCACCATAACCGCGAAGTATCCGTAGCTGAACCAGCCGAGCCTCACACCGAAGCGTGGATAGCGTTGGGTGAAAAATCCGGATCCGCGCCAGAGATCCCAGGAGATGCGCGCTTGAATCAGTAGTATGGCTACCTGAATAGGAAGCAGGATCGAGTAGGGGAGCAGACCCGAGTACCCGTCCTGCATGGGGGGCAACCAGTCGGGCTCAAGGAGCGCAACAGTGACCTGGCCCAGCACCCGCCCCAGGAATGCGCAGGCCAGCAAGCCGAGTATGACCGCCTGGGCCTTCATCCTCCTGCGTTCTCCTCAAGAATCGATTTTCTGTTCTGTGCTCCTCAGGGTGCTCAGGGCAAATAGGAGCACTAAAAACCAGACCACACCCGTCAAAATACCGAGGAATAGATTGAGGATATCGGGCAGAGCGCTGGTCCAACGGGGCAGTGCGAAAATCAATGCGGTACAAATAACGGCTGCTGCAACCGAGACGACTTTCATAGGGGCGACCTTCACCTCAGGATACAATAGCATCTCCCTGCGTCAATGTTGCTTGGGTAAGTGTTACAAATCCATCCACTAAAGAGATGTAGCCACTTGCTTTTTTAGAAAATCCATAACATTCTTGGAGGAGTATGGAATATGGTGTTCACCACCCGAGGGATTTGCAGAAAGTCTTGCCTATCCTTCCCAACAACTCTCTCTGGTCGGAAAAAAACCTGAGTCTTTTCCCAAGGGCATCTCCACCCTGTGGAGGTATGTCACAGAAGACCGCTTCAAAGCGGAGGAGGTTCTTTCCACAGTGCTCGGGCCAACCTTGAACCGCCCTCTGGAAGAGCTCCGGGAAAGGCTGCCCATCGGACCTCCGGAAGAGTGTGCGAAGAAAGTGACGGCCTTTGCCGCAGCCGGGGCCCAACGAGTTTTTCTGTGGCCCCTGGATGATGAGCTGGAGCAGCTCGACTTGTTTTATGAGCGAGTGATCCCTTCATCTATGAGCAGCGACAGGAGTCGGAAAGGCCCAATTGCTATAACCACATAGAAAAGGAGAGACCTATGCGTTTAGGATTTGCTTTACCCCAAATCGGCCCTTTAGCAGGGGCTGAGGCCCTGATTCGGGTGGCCAAAGGTGCGGAAGACCTTGGCTTTGACAGTTTGTGGGTACTGGATCGAGTGCTCTGGCCGGTGGATCCTCAGTCCCCTTATCCGGTGGGGGATGGCACCTTGCCCGCGTTATACAAGAACGTGTTGGACCCACTGGAAACACTCACCTTTGTTGCCGCTCACACGACGAAAATCAGCTTGGGAACCAGCGTCCTCAACATTCCCTTCTATAACCCGACCCTTTTGGCGCGGCGCTTGAGTACGCTTGATGTTCTTTCAGGAGGGCGCTTGCAGGTTGGCTTTGGCAATGGATGGTCACCCGATGAATACGATGCTGTCGGTACTTCCATGAAGACTCGGGGCAAGCGAGCAGATGAAAGCCTTCAGGTTTTAGAAGCGATTTGGACCACAGATCCGGTGGAATTCGAGGGAGAGTACTACCGCATCCCCAAATCGTTTATAGGTCCCAAGCCCATTCAGAAACCGCGCCCGCCCATCTTTTTGGCCGCCTATGTTCCGGCTGCTCTGCGGCGAGTGGCCCAATACAGCGATGGCTGGATGCCGGTGGGAATTCCCCTGGGTGGAGTGGCTCAGATGTTCGAGGGCATCAAGGAAATGGCCCAGGAGTTCGGCCGCGATCCCGAGAAGCTGGATCTTCTTGTTCGGGCCAACCTCGAGATCTCAGATTCCCCGCTAGAGAACGAGCGTGCCGATTTCACGGGGACGCTCGAGCAGATCAAGGGCGACATTGCGGCAACCCAAGAGCTGGGTGCCACGGATCTGCTGTTTGACGTACAATTCTCGCCGGGTGCCGACTCGGTGGATAAAATGATTGAATGGATGGAGCAGCTCCGGGAGCTTGCCCGGTAGTTCCTATCTTGTCCAAAGGACCTGTTTTAAACCAAAGGCAGAAGGACTTTCTAAGCGCTGGGCGGGTGGCCCATTTGGCAACCACCGACGCCAGTGGACACCCCTTGGTTGTACCCATCTGCTATGCCTTTGAGGATGCGGATGTATACTCTTCCATTGACGCGAAGCCCAAAAAAATCGCTCCTCTCCTGCTGGAAAGGGTCAGAAACATTCGTGAAAACTCCTATGTTTCCATGGTCGTCGATCGATACGAAGAAGATTGGTCGCGGCTGGCCTATCTTCTGATTCGAGGGAGGGCAAAGATACTCACCCGAGGCCCGAGACATAAAAAAGGTGTCCACCTCTTGCGCATGAAATATCCTCAGTATCAAGAGATGGCCATAGAGGAACGACCCATCATCCATGTCGCCGTAAACCATGCAAAGAGCTGGGGAGTTCTGTAAGCGCATCTGGAGTAAGGGAATGAGCCCCATGGAATTTCACTATGAGTACTCTGCCATCGTTGATCGAAAGCCCCTCAAGTGGCCCAACGATGCCCGTATCGCTGTCGTTCTCACCGTCAATGTGGAATGCTGGGATCCTGTTCCCGAGAAGGGAAAGCTCTCTTATCCGGGCGGACCCAACTTGCTCCCCATCCCGCTGCCGGAAGGGGTGCCCGATTTTGTCAATCATACCTGGAGAGAATATGGCCACCGAGTTGGCATCTGGCGCATACTGGAGGTCTTTGACAAACACCAGATTCAGGCGACTGCCACCATCAACACGTCACTGGGCAAGCGATTTCCCAGGATTCTTGATGAACTCAAGAAGCGTGACTGGGAACTGGTCGCTCACTCCCAGGTCGAAAATGATTTGCTGGTGAATTTTACACGGGACCGCGAGGCGGAGAAGGCGTACATCCAAGCCACGCTGGCAGAGTATGAAGAGGTTGTGGGACGCAAAGCGAAGGGTTGGCTCTCACCCTCGGTAAGCCCAACCGTCAATACTCTGGGGATCCTGGTCGAGGAAGGCATTGAGTTCTTCTGCGACTTTGTCAATGACGATCAACCCTATCCCATTCAGGTGGGAAGCAAGCAGATTCTATCGATCCCCTATACCACGGAAATCAATGATTATCCTCTATTCATGCGTCACTTCCATTCTCCTCAAACCGTCTTCGAGATTGTCCAAGCCCAATTCGATACCCTCTATCGTGAGGGAGAAAAGAGCGGACGCATGATGAACGTGGGGCTGCATCCTCATGTCGTGGGTCAGCCTTACCGGATTCCCACACTGGACCGGATCCTGACCTATATGAAGAGTCAGGAGAAAGTCTGGTTCACCAGTCGCGAGGAGATCGCAGCCTGGTATCGGGACAACTATCTCAGCTGAATCCTTTTGGGCCGTGGAGATGAAGAAGCCGGAGAGAAATCGGACCAGGAATCTGGTCCCGCCCCTGATGGTCATGGTCGGCGTCGTTGGGTTTTGGGAAACCCTGGTTTGGAGTTTCCACATGCCCACCTATATTCTCCCAGCCCCCTCGCAGATCTTCCTGGGCTTGATCAACGATCTAGGTCTTCTCTGGGTCCATGCCCAGGTCACGACCATCGAAATTTTGGTGGGATTCGTGATGAGCCTGGCCATTGGCGTTCCTTGCGCGATCCTGATCGTTTACTCGAAACCGTTGGAGAGCGCCCTTTACCCCTTATTGGTCTTCTCTCAGATTGTTCCCAAGATCGCAGTCGCACCCCTGTTTCTCATCTGGTTCGGTTTCGGTTGGGCGCCCAAGATCCTGCTGGTGGTCTTGATTTCCATCTTTCCCATCATTATCAACACCATCACCGGGCTAAAATCGGTCGACCCTCAGGCGATCCTGATGATCCGATCGATGAACGCCAGCCCGGTGAAGATCTTTTGCAAGGTCACTTTTCCCAGCGCCCTTCCCAGCCTATTTGGCGGACTCAAGATCGCTATTACCTTGGCGGTCATCGGTGCCGTGGTAGCGGAGTGGGTGGCTTCGGAAAGAGGGCTGGGTTACCTGCTTCTCTCAGCAGGTGCCAACTTCCAGTCCGTTCTACTTTTTGAAGCGCTGACGGTGGTGACCCTGATCGGGGCTTTGCTGTTCTTTCTCATCGATGTGCTGGAACGTCGCTTTGTGCCCCAACGCAGCGGCGAGTCCTGGTTGCACGGTTAGCTGGGCTAAGGAAGGAAGTCGTTGGTGAAGTATCGGGAGACATCCCATCTTTCCTTCAGGCCCAGATATTGAATTTGCAAAGCCTGCAGGTCTTCCCACGTTCCCCTGTCGTGATACCCGAAAACTGCCTGGGTGTGCTCGGGCTGGATCAGCTTGAAAAACCACTGGAGCTGCAGCAAGGCCACTTGAGTGTCGATTTCCGGATAAGCCTTCTTGAGAGAGGCGACCGCGTCTTCGGGGCTTTTCAAAGAGGCCTCGATACTGCTTACGGTTGCCTTGAGAAAGCTGCGGACCAGTTGGGGATCTTCCTGGAGGAGGGCGTTGTGGGTGACCATCACATTGGAGATGGGATTGATCCCCCAGTCTGAGTAGGAGAGGACATCGATGTCATGACCCCGGGCCTCAAAGGCAGGGGGCTGGGCGGTAATGGAGCCCGTCATGGCATCCACTCTTCCCGTCAACACCAGCCCTTCCTTGGCCTGGGAGGCGACCTGGACCACCTGCACCTTGGAGAAGTCCGCATCGTTCTTTTGCATAAGGGCCGGTAGCAGACTGAGGATCGGATCGTTGACCCCGGTGGTGGCAGCCAGAGATTTTCCTTCCAGATCCTGGGGGGAACGGATTCCACTCTTTTTGAGTGAAACGATGCAAAAGGGTGTCTTCTGCTTGATCACCATGATCGATTTCAGAGGGGCGCCTTCCTGAATGCTGCGGATTAAAATACCTGCGTCCAGGTAACCAAAGAGATGGGATCCGGCGGCCACAAGTTGAGCCGTGTTCCCGGAGCCCTTGCCCCCCTGAATCTCGAGCAGGATGCCTTCCGATTCGTAGTAGCCCCGTTCCCTACCCAGGAAATAGGGAGCGTGCTTTCCCACCACAATCCAGTCCAGTCGCAGAGCCGCCTTTTGGCCTTGGGCGCTGGAGCCCGGCTGGTTGGAAGAGCAGGCTCCTAAAGATCCCAGGACTCCGGTGGCGAGGGTCCGGGCTGCCAGTCCCAGGAAGCGCCGTCGGGTGGTATCGAGGGTCAAGTCAGAGGGTATCACCAGAGTGGGTATTTATCAGGACGCGAAAGGGGTGTCAATCAGAGGCAACTGCTGGACCCTCAGGGTCCACTCACTTCATTTCAGCAGATCGCTCACTGCCGCGCTCATCGAAGCTGGAAAGGCGACAATGATGACTCGCTTCATAGCGACTAAATTGTCAATCCCCCACGGGCACTTATCGATGATGGTGAGCAGGACGGCCACCACGATCAGAGCTACCCCATAGATCCCCACAACCCGCTTGATGAATTCCCAATGGTATCCCTTGAAATGAAATCGGTAAAAGTTGAAGTACACAAAGGCTGAAATAAACAGTAGGGAAACGAAACCAAGAGCGAGGACATTCCGGAAGGGAAGGGTGGCGCCCAGCGTCCAGGTTTCTTCCGTGAACCCCACGGGGATGGCCAGAATCGAGGCCCCCACCATCATCTGCATCACGTCTCGGGCTCTGACCTCCACCATGAAGGGACGAGTAACGTGGCTGATGACCTGGCCCGTGCTGTCCACAATCGGCACGATGCGGTGCAGGTAGCCTCCAATGCGCTGGATGGTGTGTTTGGTTTTGTGTTCTTCAGGCATGGCCCTTCTCCATCAGCTGCCTTTTGTTGTTCTACCTGTCCAGCATACCGTTTTTATGAGACCCAGAGTGAAGAGGGGGAGACACAGCGCCTATTTAAAAGAAAAGGATATCGATCAACCAGGAACAAAAATGCCAGCTAGTGCCTCACCACCACAGCCCCTATAATAAAGTCCAAATGGCGGAATCCTTCAGGGCCGGACTCATTAGCGGAACAGGGGAGGAGGGCCTGGGCATTGCTCTGCGGCTGGCGGCGGCCGGGCACACTCTGGCACTGGGCTCGCGCTCCGCCGAGCGAGCCCGTCAAAAGGCCCTTGAAATCAATCAGCAATTGGGTGAGGAAAAAATTCAGGGAATGGACAATCATGAACTGGTCGCTTCCTGCGAAATGCTCTTTTTGACCGTGCCCTTCATTCATGCTGAGAAGGTGATCGGAGAATACCAACAAGATTTTTCGGAAGATCAAATTCTGGTTGACGTGACCGTTCCGATGGTCTTTGACAAAGGCCCTCGGCTGCTCGAACTGGGGGGAAAATCAGGAGCCGAGCATCTGCAAAGCCTTCTGCCTGAGGGACCCACAGTAGTGGGGGCCTTTAAAACCTTGTCTTCACATTCACTCTGTGACATTGATTCGCCCTTGGATTGTGACGAGTTTGTCTGTTCCGATTCGCCGCCCGCTAAAGAACGGGTCCTGGAAGTGGTGAGTCAAATACCCTCCTTACGGTGGATCGACGCAGGTCCCTTACGCTACAGTCGCTCCCTGGAAGCCATTACCCTGTTGGAAATTGGTTTGAACCGGCGTTACAAGGTCAAGGGATCGCGTGTTCAAGTGGTGGGGCTATAAAGACCTGAGTGCCTCGTTTTTAGCATGATCGTGATGCTGGCAGGGGGCGTTGGTGCCTCCAAACTCATCTTGGGATTCTCGAAACTGCTTTCACCCGATCAACTCACCGTCATCGGAAATACCGGTGATGATATGGAACTTTTCGGACTGCGAATTTGTCCGGACCTGGATACCGTGCTCTACACTCTTTGTGGGAAGGTGAACCCGAAAACAGGCTGGGGCATCAGGGCGGACTCGTTTCGCTGTCTGGCTGCCTTACAGGAGTTGGGAGGGGAAGGTTGGTTTCAGCTGGGGGACCGGGATTTGGCCACCCATATTTGGCGCACCTCACTCCTGAAGCAGGGTTACTCTCTGACCCAGGTCACGGACCGCCTTTGCCAGGCTTTCGAGGTGAATCACAAACTGCTCCCCATGACCGATTCCTTTGTTCCCACCTATCTGGTGACCGACCAGGGAGAACTTCATCTGCAGGAGTATCTGGTTCGAGAAGGGTGCCGTCCCGTGCTCAAGGAGCTGAGGTACTCCAATATCGAGCAGGCTCAACCGGCCCCCGGTGTGGCCGATGCAATCTTGAAGGCCGAGGCTATCCTGCTGTGTCCCAGCAATCCATTCATCAGCATTGGGCCCATCCTGGCCGTTCCAGGCATTAAGGAACTGCTGGTTCAAACCCAGGCCCCTGTCGTTGCCGTCACCCCGATCGTGAACCAGCGTGCGCTGAAAGGACCCACGGCCAAAATGTTAGCGGAGCTGGACTATGCGGTTTCGCCCACCGCCATTGCCGAGATGTACAAAGATTTCCTGGATGTTTTTGTTTTAGATGAAAGGGACGAGGAATTGCAGCAAGAGATCGAAACATTCGACCTCAAGGTGGTCACCACCAACACGGTGATGACAAACACCGAAGAAAAGATCAACCTGGCTCGCCGACTCCTGGAAATGCTATGAAAGTGGTGTTGTTGCCTCTGAAAGACCCCGTCCATGCCAAGCAGCGCTTGGCGGGCCATCTGACTTCCAAGGAGCGCCAGGAGTTGGTCTGGGCGATGCTCGAGGATGTTACCCGTGCTGTGCGGGCGGCCATCACACCCGACCAGGTGGTTGTGGTCACCCGTGGCCATCCGGGGTTGCTCACTGAACAGAGCAGCTGGCAGGTGATTGAGGAGAACCAGCAGATTTCGGAGAGTCATTCAGTGGATCACGCCTGCCGGCTCTTGCAGCAGCGCGGAGCTTCGGTGGTCTTGCGCCTTCCCACCGACATTCCCCTGCTTGAGCCCGAAGATGTCGACGTTCTCCTCAACCTGGAGTTGGGGGCTCGATCGGCCGTCATTATTCCATCACGAGATGGCAGGGGCACCAATGCCTTGCTCAGGACTCCCCCTGACGCCTTTCCCTCTCGTTTTGGAGAGAACAGTTTGGCCTTACACCAGGAAGAGGCCCGGCGTCGTCGCGTCGAACTCAAGGTCCTGGAAAACCCCCGAATAGCGTTCGACCTGGACGAGTTCTCTGATCTACTTCGTTTCATGCAGCTGGAAAATGAAACGAGAACCGCTCAGGTCTTGAAACACTTCGATTCGTTAAAGCAACATTCCTGAAACCCAATGAGTGCACATGTCCGTGAGTGAAGTAAGCGTTATTGGACTTCCCGGATTTCCCGAAGTATCCGTGGGAGCCAATTTGGCGGCACTCATTGCTCAGTCCATTCGGAAATCGGGCCTGGAGGTGAAGGACAAGGACATCTTCGTGGTCGCCCAAAAGATCGTCTCCAAGGCCGAAGGGCAGGTGCTAAAGTTGGCAGATATTGAACCCTCCGCCAAGGCACAACGCTGGGCCAGGGACCACGGCAAAGATGCCCGGCTGGTAGAGGTTGTCTTGAGGGAGTCGAAGCGCGTGTTGCGGATGGAGCGCGGGTTACTGATTGTGGAAACGCAGCATGGCTTTGTTTGTGCCAATGCCGGGGTCGATACCTCCAACATAGCAAGTGGACAGGTCACGCTTTTGCCCAAAGACTCCGATCGTTCGGCTGCTCAGATTCGCCAGGATCTGGAAAGGGAATTCGGAGCTCGGCTTGCTCTCATCGTGTCGGACACCTTCGGGCGCCCCTGGCGGGAAGGTCTGGTCAATGTTGCGCTGGGAGTTTCCGGAATGAATCCCTTCATTGATTATCGAGGAGAAAAGGATGGTTTTGGGGGGGAGTTGCACGCCACCCAGATGGCCGTGGCCGATCAGTTGGCTTCCACCGCAGAGCTGGTGATGGGAAAGACACAAGGTGTCCCGGTGGCCCTGATTCGTGGCTTTGACTATCCGGAAGGGGAGGGAAAGGGCCGACAAATCCTTCGCTCTAAGGAGAAGGATCTCTTTCGGTGATTTCAAGAGAACCCTTTTTGGCCATGTCCCAGGGCCATCAGGAAAATCGCGCTTTTCCCCTGGGCATGGGGAGAGAAAAACTCAACAACCGCATCGTCGTAAAAGGTGAGCCCGGTGGCGCCGAGTCGTTGAGCATAGGCAGCCAGGTAGAGTTTTCCCCCCAGGATCCCAGCCTCCAGCTGCACGGCTCGATACCCCCGATTACCCAACGGTTTCAGGATCGCTTCCAGATCGGCTAGGAAGAAAATGCTGGCACTAGCATCGGCCGGTAGCCTCTGCTCCAGGCCGAGGAATCCGGCTTCGTTTCTGAAATCTCCCTCTTTGAGGAGTTCCAACAACCATCCCTGGCGATGTAAAACGTAGGCACCCGAAGGCAAATCCTCCACTGCGTTGACGATAAGATACCAGTCATTGAGAAGAGACCCAGCGGGCTCTAGAAAATCAGCGGATATGCCTTGGGCCGAGCAGTAGAGCATGGTCGACAATTCCTGAAACGAGATGGGCTTCTGCTCGAATTGTCGGCTGGATCCGCGGCGCCGGATCACTTTCTCAATCGAGTCAGGCGCCCTTTCGGGGTCAGGATCAAGCTTCCAGACAGGACCCTCGGTCGCAGGCAGGGTGTGGATGGGAGTCTCTCCTTGCCATCGGGTGACCTCCTTATCTGAAAGGAGCGTGGTGGCGGAATGCAGGGTGCGCATCTCCGGGTAGTCCACCTCCCTTTCTGCAAGAGGCAAAGTGGGCAGGTCCAGCACTTCTACTTTCGTCGACGGCTCATTAGCGTTCTGAGTCGTGGTGCCGAGAGAGACGATGGATAAGGTCACTTCGCGCTGACTATCCAGATCCAGTAGTTGATTCAATTCCCTGTCCACAAAACCCAGGACCAATTGGGTCGGCAACTGCAGGGCTGAGCCCATAGCCAGCAGGTGAGCGACGATCGTGCCATTGTCCCAACCGAAATGACGATAAGTCCGGGCCCGGTACTTCCAGGCGTTGCGCCAGTAGGTTCCCGTCGAAAGGATGAGCGCGGGAGCCGCAACCACATGGGGTTCTTCTCCACTGGCCTGAGCCACGACCGCCCGATAGTCGCCTTCGCGCAACCGATATAGGGCAAAGTCCTTGGGACTGAAATGGTAGATCCCTGCCGGCAGTTCCGGCAGGTCCCCACAGACCACGTAGAGTTCGACTTCATAGAGCGCTCCTGTGCAGGAGGCTGCCCGAAACCTCAAAGTTCCACCGGGATATTTTTTTTGTTTGATGATTCCTGCCGAGTAATAGAGCAGCCGTGCCAAATCACTTAAACTGGGAACTCTATCCTCTTTTGTGGGTGAGGTGACTGCGGAGACAGCCGAAAGGGCAGTGATCTCTGTGTCCTCCCATTGGTGCGGGAGCGGTATGTGCTTCAGTCCGGGATAGGTCTTGAAAAGTACCGGCTGATTGGAAAAATCCAAAGAGTGGGCATCGGACCGGACGCTCCGGTGGGAGTGCTTGGTCTGCTCGTGATAATGATAAGCGGTCTCCGTATCGCGGTTCGACATAGAAATCTCACTATCCCGGATTATGCGTCATCCGGGCTGGTTCAGGGAGTATGTTCGTTCCCTTTCCCCCACACCTTTAATACCTTATCCCAAGGCGTGTGCGAAACGAAGGGGACGATTGGGCGGGACACAGGCCTCTATGTGTCCACTCCTACCTTGATTCATGGCCTGGAAAATGCCCAGTACTCACTTTCATAAATATGGTAACGTTTGCGGATGGGGCTTGCGAGGCGAGGTCGCGAACAGAGGAGGAGGCGTCGCGCCTCGATCTGGGCTCCGTCGCGCCCCAACAAAAGTTACCAAATTTATGAAAGTGAGTACTAAGACTCTCCTTCCTATGAGATGCCTGTGGATTTCACCCTTCATCCTGATGGTGGGGTGCTTCCAGCCTCAACAGGTGGCCTGGCCGGAAATTCCGGAAAAGGGTATCGCCCAGATCGATCAACTGCTTCAGGATGCGGTCGATCGAAAGGACATTCCTGGCGTCGTGGCCATTGTCGCCAATCGGGATCGCATCCTTTACCACCAAAGCTTTGGGAAGATGGACGTCATGAATGGTGTTGAGATGCAAAAGGACACCATCTTCGGTATCGCCTCTATGACCAAACCGATCACTTCGGTAGCCGTCATGATGTTGTATGAGGAGGGGAGACTGGACCTGGATGATCCGATTTCCCAGTACCTTGACTGGCTGAGCAATCCGGAAGTCATTATCTCGTTTGACGAAGAGGATGGGACTTATTCAACCAAGCCCGCTGAGCGAGAGATAACCATTCGGCATTTGCTGACATTTACGGCGGGATTTGGGTACAGCTTTGCGAATTCCCTGATGGCCCTGTTGGTGGAGAAGACGGGCAAGACCGAAAGGGAGCTTCCACTGCTTCACGAGCCGGGAGAAAAGTGGACCTACGGTATGGAAGTGCGTGTTCTCGGGGAGTTGGTGGAGGAACTCAGTGGGCGAACACTCCCTCAATTTCTAAAAGAGAGGATCTTTGACCCCTTGGGTATGTCCGATACCTTTTATGTCCTCCCTGCGGAGAAATACCCTCGCTGGGTGACCCGCCATCAAAGGGAAAATGGCATTCTCCGGGAGAGGCCCAACCCGGAAAAACAGCGACCCTTTATTGTCGGAGATGCCGGCTTGCTCTCCACAGCGCCAGACTACGTGAGGTTCCTTCAGATGTTACTGAGTGGGGGGAGGTTCAATGGAAACCGAATACTCAGTGAAGCCTCTATCAGGCTCATGACCCAAAATCAGATCGGCGAGTTGGTTGTTGAGATCCAACGGGGCCCATATCCTCTGCTGTCCCGAGCTTTTCCGCTGGGAGCCCGTAGGGGGGATAAATTCGGCCTGGGTTTTCAGATTGCTGTCGCAGACGGGAAGGAAGGCCATTTGCGCTCACCCGGCAGCTACAGTTGGTCGGGTCTATCCAACACCCACTTCTGGGTGGATCCGGAGAAGGGAATTGTCGCTGTGATTCTCATGCAGGTCTTGCCCTTCTATGACGAGACCTGTATCGCCGTATATCAAGGTTTCGAGGAGCTCATTTACGAGCACCTGAACTGATCTGGCCTGGGCGTCCCCGATTTCCAGGGCCCTCCGCCGATTAGGGCTAGGTGTGACGGTCATCACCGTTCTTGGGTGATGCCTTGGTTAAACTCTCCCTGAACTTTCACCTGATTCTCAAGAGGCCCATTTTTGCTATGTTAACCGGACTGCTTCTCTACTGCCTGATGCGAAAACGGAACAGGGCTAAGCCTACTCGGTTTAACCCTCAGTCCTTGGGTCGTGGTGTGGGAACGGGTCTCCCAGGAAATCGAGCCTCGTATCTCGCCTTCGGCCTCCGAAAACACCTCTTCCCCTCCCTTTCCTAGTCCCCTAATCCGCATTCCTCACACCCAATCTACTGCGGCTGCGTCTACGGCGTTTCGCGACCCGCGCCTTGTATCCTCAACCGTCTCCGCCGCCTCGCTACGATCAGGTGTGAGGAATGAGGACTTGGGTTTGGCCCACTCGAACACCTTTCCGACGGCATGACGCCGAGGGCTGTTGTCCTGTAAACTCATGATAAATTTAGGTTTGTGGGCACGCCTTCGTGCGTCCTACAGAGGCAAACAAAAAGAGCCGAATATTCAGCCTTCAACAACACTAGTCCGCATTTCTCACACCCCCTCTACTGCATCGGCGCAATGATCCGGCGTGCTGCACCGACTGTGTTGCACGACCCGCAAGCGGGTACCGTCGGCCTCCTCACCGTACCATACAGTACGGTTGCGGGGGCCGACCCGCAAACGGGTGCCCTCGCGCGTGGCGCAACGCACTCAGGCCGGCCCTTCCGCCGCTTCGTAACGAGAAGGTGTGAGAAGTACGGGCTAGTTGGATTTAAAGCTAGTTTTTAGATAAACTGGTATAAAAGAGCTTGAGTGCTCTTGGGGCAGGTATCTCAAGGTGACATTTATCATCACAGAACCTTGTATCGGTGTGAAGGATAGCGCCTGCGTGGATTCCTGTCCTGTCGACTGTATCCATCCGCGCACCGATGAAGAGAAGTTTGACAGCGAGAAGATGCTGTATATCGATCCGGAAGAGTGTATCGATTGTGGTGCCTGTGTTCCGGAATGTCCCGTGGAGGCCATTTTTCCCGAAGAAGAAGTGCCCGAGCAGTGGCAAGAATACATCGATATCAATTACCAGTGGTACTCGAGGCAGAGGGAACCCAAGTAACCGGTCGTACCATCCGTATTTTTGTACCAAAATAGGTTCCTCACTGGCGAAGCACTCAGCTCGAAGATGATGTCAAGTGCACAGGTTACATATCCGAAACTGGTCAGCTCGCAGCCTTACCGACGGACAAGGGGACCGGAGGCATCCATCAGGAAACTGGCGATTGCCATTTTACTGCAGGCATTAAGGGATTTTTTGACTCCCAGCAGATCGGGAAAAGAAAACCGAAAGAATTGGGAGAAATGGCAGCAGGATGCTCTTCATTGGTTCCTTTCCCAGGAGAAAGCTCCAGGAAGCTTTGACTGGGTGTGTGATGTCTTAAACATCGGCTCCTGGAGAATCTTGGAGGTTCTCCGAAGCGATCAACTGGAGGATTGCGAACAGCTGAAAGGATTAGCGAGCCAGTTGTCGAAGCTTCAGATTCGGCCCAAGTCCTTTGCTGGGAACTAATCGACTCAAACAGCGTCTTGGTTTTCAGACGCCTGTGAGGTTAGGAGCTGAGAAACCGTGAAAAGAAAACTCTGGTCTATGGATGATGAGCATCGGGAGCCTGATTCAAAGGCTGAAGGACTTGAGCAGATCGATGATCTGGTCCGGGTCTATTTGAGGAAGATGGGGACTGTGCCTCTTTTGAGTCGAGAGGGAGAGGTCGAGACTGCCAAGAGAATTGAAAAGGGCCGCAAGAGCGCCCTGAACGCCTTGTCTCGTTCGCCGGTCGTTGCCGGGCAGATTGCGAAGTATGGCAGGGAGCTCCGGAACGGCGATTTGAACATCAGGAACCTGGTGGAATGTGGAAAAGACGCGGTCAAGGAGGAGCTCCTTGAAAAGCGGCGCAGGGGGGTTCTCAGGCGTATCGATGAAATCGCCACTTTGGAAGTCGAGTCGGAAAAGATCAGAAGGCGACTGCGCCGCTGTAAGAAGCGCAGTCAGACATACAAAAGGTTGCGTTGGCAATTGGCGCGCTTTCGTATTTCCATAGCTCACCTGATTCGTGATCTGGAGCTGACCTCCCCGATTCGCCAGGAACTTGTCGAGGTGCTCAAGACCACGGTCGGGTACATCGTTCCACTGGAGAGGGAAGCGAAGCGACTTCAGGAGCTGCAGGAATCTCCGCTGAAAGAAAATGAGACCAAAAAGGTGAGATCGCGCCTGCGAGGGATTGGCAGGGAGATGAAGGAAATTGAGGAAGAGGCCTTGGATTCACCTGCCGGACTCAAACGAACCTTGGCGGCAATTCAGGAGGGAGAACTGGAAGGTGAGATCGCGAAAAAGGAATTGGTCGAGGCCAATCTGCGATTGGTTGTCTCAATTGCCAAGAAGTATCTCAACAGAGGACTTCAGTTCCTTGATCTGATCCAGGAGGGGAATATTGGCTTGATGAAAGCCGTCGACAAGTTTGAATATCAAAGAGGTTACAAGTTCTCTACCTATGCCACTTGGTGGATTCGCCAGAACATCACACGAGCCGTTGCCGATCAGGCCAGGACGATTCGGATTCCGGTGCATATGATTGAAAGGATCAACAAGATGATCCTGACCTCACGGGCTTTGCTTCAGGAATGTGGTCGAGAGCCCACCTCCGAAGAGGTTGCCCGTAAGATGAACAGTTCCGAGACTCAGGTCAGGGAGTTGCTCGAACTCACCCGGAAACCCATCTCGTTGGCGACTCCCATTGGCGAAGACGAAGACAGTCACCTCGGTGATGTCATCGAAGACCCTACGGCGACTTCTCCTGCCGAGGTCTTGATCGATATCAGCATGAAAGACCAGACGGCGGCTCTCTTGCGCACCCTGACCCCTCGTGAAGAGCAGATCATTCGTATGCGGTTTGGCATTGGCGATGGATCGGAAGAGACTCTGGAGTCGGTTGGGCAGAGGTTCTCCGTGACTCGAGAGCGGATTCGCCAGATTGAAACCAAGGCACTGCGCAAATTACGATATCGGGAAGAACTCGAAGAGCAGGGAGATGAAAGGTTAGGTTCGACTCCGGTAGATCCTCCAGTGCTGCCCACAGAAGGTTTATGAACGGGTTGAAGTTCGTTTCCTGGAAGTGACTAGGAGACGTTGCTTGTATGCATAACCCGGGCAAGCCCGCACTTCTCACACCTATTCGTCACGAAGCGGCGGAAGGGCTGACCTGAGTGCGTTGCGCCACGCGCGACGGAGACCCCCGCAAGCGTACTGTATGGTACGCTGAGGAGGCCGGGGGCACCCGCTTGCGGGTCGCGAAACGCAGTCGGTGCAGCACGCCGGATCATTTCGCCGATGCAGTAGAACGGGTGTGAGAAATGCGGGCTAAGGTTTCCTGAATGTCCAGAAATCCGTCCCTCAACGATGGTCACTGTCATTTTTTCTCGCCTACTTTCTTTCAGATGCTGGCCAGAGACAAAGGCCTTCAGGACGCTCGGAATGCTGTCGAGGAGATGATCCGGTCGTTGGGTTGGGAGGCCCCACAGTCTCCCGAAGCGTTAGCTCAACGGTGGGTCCGGGAACTGGACTCGAACCAGGTCGACCGGGCCGCACTGATCGCCAGTGTCCCAGGTGACGAAGAATCGGTAGCCGTCGCGGTAGCCCGGCATCCTGAACGGTTTGTCGGGTTTTTTATGGTGAATCCAACCCAGGATAAAACAGTGGAGAGAATTCGTTGGGCGGTTGGCGAACTTGGCTTGCGCTGCATCTGCCTCTTTCCGGCAATGCATCGATTTCATGTGTATGAAGACAAAGCCATCGAGGTTTTTGAGACCGCAGCCTCCCTGGATGAGGCCGTGGTGTTTGTCCATTGCGGGGTCCTGTCCTTGGGCGTGCGAAAGAAACTGGGACTGGCCAGCCGGTTTGCCATGCGCTTTTCCAACCCCCTCGATTTACATTCCGTAGCACTAAGTTATCCGGAACTTCCTATGATCATCCCTCATTTCGGAGCGGGGCTCTTGCGGGAAGCACTGATGGTAGCCGACCTTTGTCCGAATATTTACCTGGATACCTCCAGTTCCAACAGCTGGATCAAGTATCACCCTTCTCTCAAACTTGAAGATGTGTTTCGTCAGGCACTGGAGGTGGTGGGACCCGATCGGCTCCTTTTTGGTACCGACTCCTCCTTCTTTCCGCGCGGATGGCAGCGCAGGGTCTGGGAAGATCAAGATGCTGTTTTGGAAAGAATCGGGGTGGATGACCCCACGAAGGAAAAGTTTTTTAGTGGAACTTTTAACCGGCTGTTTCCTCTGAAGTCCTAGCCAGGATGCTGGCTAGACCTGCCTTCCTACTGCTCCAGAAGGGCCTCTATATCGAGGGTAATCAAGACATCCTTACCCACGACGACGCCCCCTTTCTCCAATTCCCCGTTCCAGCTTATTCCGAAGTCGTTTCGATCGATCGTGGTCTTGGCTACGAAACCGGCGCGCGTTTTCGGTCCCTGGTCCTCTCCATCCACCCAGAAGGGAGTGTCCCACTGCCCTAAATAATTCACCTCCAAAGTCACCGTTCGGGTAACGCCGCGAAGGGTCAGATCACCGGTGACTCGAAAGTCGTTCTTTCCGATGACTTCGACCTCACTCCCCTTGAACGTGATCGTGGAATGCTTTACCACATCGAGAAAATCGCTACCTCTCAAGTGGCCATCCCTGTCCGGGTCTCCGCTCCACAGTTCTGCCGTATTAATGCTCGTATCGACGGAGGATTTGCCTGGATTTTCCGGATCAAATTCGATGGCGCCCGTGATATTCTTGAAGTGTCCACGCACCCAGGAAACCATCATGTGCCGAACAGAGAACTCGGCTGCGCTGTGTCCGGGCTCAAAAGTCCATTTAGCCATGCCGACCTTAATATAGGTGTGCAGGGATGAAAAGGCAATGGGTGCGGGCGAACAGCTAATCCAGCATCAGCACCAATTCGAAACCTGCTTGCGAGAGAGTGGTTTCCAGCCAGGAGGCAAGAGGCAGCACCGGCCGAAGGGGGGCCTCCTTGGTACCAACCTTGGGTGTGGGTGTTTTCCAGTCGACAGGCAGAACAGAACTCTGAATCATCTCCACCTCTACAATATCAGCGATCGCTCTTTGAATCTGTAGAGCGGATGTCAGCATGGAGTTGTCGTAGTAAAATAGTGCGGTGCTTGCTGTCCAGTCCTTTTCAGGATAAGGACTGCGTTGAACATCCGCTCCCAAATCGCTCAGCCGTTTCTCAATCTGGGCAGCCTCTTCCCTGCTTTTCTTGCTGTGGACGATCCGGGTTTTCGTCCCTTGTATTTCACGGGTGTCCAGCTGGGTCTGAATGGTGCGCACCCTGACTTCAGATTCCTGCACGGCTTTCTGAACTTCTTCGATGTCCCGGTTCAAGGCTTCGACTTCCGCAGATACGGATTCCGCCAGGTTAGCGAATTGAACTCGTTGCCTTTCCGTAAACTGTTGCCTCTGGGCCATGTGGCCATAGTCGGAAGCGAGCCTCTCGTAACGTTTGGCCAACTGGGTCTTGTCTTCTTGGGTGTGGGTCAGTAGAGCTTGGAGATTTTCCCGCTCGGCAGCCAAAAACGCCAATTTTTCCTTGATGGTCTTGTCTTTTCTTTGGAGTTCCTCGGCTCTTTGCTCATTCTCAGCTCGATGGATGGCGTTTTGATGGGCCAGCTTTTGACTTTCCAGTAATGTTGCTTCACCCCGTAATACTGCGATCTCCTGCTCGTACTCTAAGACAGGCCGAACATAACCGATCATCCAGGTGAGAAGAAGTACCCCAACCACGATTCCGGCAGCAACCCATTTCAGGGCCGTCGTTTCCTGGTACCACTTTGTGTGAAGGCGTTTCCTGATCTCCTCTGCTTCAAGCCAGAGTTTGACTCTCTCAGCCTCACTCTTTCGCCTGTCCGCATCGAGTTTGAGGGCCAGGATGTCATCCGAGGATTTGGTCTTGGAAGCTAAGGCATCGGCGGCGGACCTTTTCTTCAAAGCTAAAGCATCCTCCAGGGATTCTTTCTGTGAAGCTAAAGCAGTGTCCTCAGACTCCTGCTTCGACGACTTCTTCTTGCGCTGAGCCATCGATCGGGTTCTCCTAACATTCTTCTAGGTTGGCGGATCATGCCGTCTAATAAAGACAGCACCTCCATTGGATTCTGGAGAGATGGTCTGACAACAGGAGGGTGGTGCCCGAGCCGGGAGTATTCAAAAATTCTCTACTGCAGCAGCAAAGACCTATGAATAACCCGGGCTAGAACAAGGTATCTGTAAAATCCCTGGCAGTGTTTTCCGTTCACTGGGACGGCCGGAAAACGGGTTACTCCTGCCTTTTCAGCGTGATCATTTCATGCACGCGGGTGGGTTCTTCGTTAACATTGATCCTGATGGACCCGGACTCATAGCCGGCCTTGGTAACATCCAGTGTGTAGTTTCCCACATTCCAGAACCTCACCACATTGAGGCCATTTTCGCCCGTGCTTCCCAGGATGTTACTACCGTCATAGACGATCGCATCGCCAGGAATGCTTTGAATTTCCAGTTCGACGGTCCTGGCATTATGCTCAAGAGAAAAGGAAGTGGTTTGAGCAGTGCTACCGTCAGGCCTTTTCGAGACGACCGTCCATTTCCCAGTTTGGTGAGGCATAATTCTCTTTGAACTCCACGTTCTCCAGGCATCGGAGTCGACATCGAGTTCAACGGTGGCGAGCAATTCGCTCTGCCAGTACCACTGATGGAGAATGGAAGTGGGCTCCGTAGCCTGCTCGATCTTCGTAAAGTAGAAGAGCCTTTCGACGGTAGAGGCGAACGTGTTATTTGCTGTCTGTACCTCCGGCATCCGATTGGTGATTTTGGTGGTCACGACGGCGTTGGTCACCTCGTAATCCGAGGTCTGGGCCAATAGACTGGTTAGACTCAAAAAAGCAAGCGCCAAGACAAACAGAAGCGTTTTTCTTTTCATCATAGGTCATACCCCCTTTTAAAAACTCTTAAAACGAAAGCGAACCACTCATTGAGGATTCACCCTACTCTCTTTTAACATCTATCTCTGTCTTCAGAGATTTATTCCTCTCCTTCATTGAGACGATTTTAGTAGCATCCGGGCTGCTTTACAGTGACGTAGGTCACCAAATCAGGGGTACCGCTCAGCTAGCCCGCATTTCTCACACCCCCTCTACTGCATCGGCGCAATGATCCGGCGTGCTGCACCGACTGTGTTGCACGACCCGCAAGCGGGTACCCCCGGCCTCCTCAACGTACCATACAGTACGTTTGCGGGGGCCGACCCGCAAACGGGTGCCCTCGCGCGTGGCGCAACGCACTCAGGGCGGCCCTTCCGCCGGGCGCGCCCGCTTCGTGACGAGTAGGTGTGAGAAGTACGGGCTGGCCCTGCCCCTTTCGGAAAAACAAAGATTGGGAATCCCTTGCGACGCGCTCTATAATAGGTGGTTCCGTGAGTCGAAAGGGCCTAGCCAAGTGATGAAAAAAGCAGTGACGCAGATCATCGTTGTCGCGTTTGCCCTGGTCTTCTTGAATACCTGTGGGGAAAGGGAGACCTTATTGAGCATTGCCGCCGGCCCAAGCGGGGGTAGTTGGCATCCCATTGGCGGGGTGGTTGGGAATGTCATCAACAAATACGTTCCCGGTATCCGAGTCAATGTCGAGTCTACGGAGGGAGGCGTTCAGAACGTTCGTCTTCTGGGCACCGATCAAGCCGACATAGGTCTCTCGATTGCCGCCACCGCTTTAAACGGTTACCGGGGAGAGGCGCCCTACAAGCAGTCTTTTCCCAACATCCGTACTCTCATAGCCACCTTCCAGCTGGGTTATCTTCAGATGGTCGTGCTCGAGAACTCCTCCCTGCAGTCGGTTGAGGACATCAAGGGACAAAGAGTGGTGTTGGGCCCTCCGGGGCATGGAGCGATTCCCAGACAGAGAGAGGTGTATCAGGAGATGGGAATATCCTTCGAGGACTTTACTCCCATCTATTTACCCTTTCGGGATTCACTTCAGTCCCTGGGTGACCGTCGGGTGGATGCTTCGGTTCTCTATATGGCCCCACCCGCCCCCTCTCTCCTGGAGTTTGCCGTCACCAACAAATTTCGAATGCTGCCCATGAGCGAGGAAAACAGGAAGAAGGTTATTGAGAAATATCCCTACTTCGTATCCGGAACCATTGCCAAGGACGTTTACGGCTTGAGTGAAGATGTGCCTACCCTGGCCACCTCCAGCGTCATCCTTGTGCGTGAGGAAATCTCCGAAGAGTTGGTCTATCAGATCACCAAGGCCATCCTGGAGCACGTGGGTGAGGTTCAGGCAATCCATCCCTCGATGCAGGCCTTCAACTCGGAAATGGCGGTCCTCGGACCCGTGGTTCCCTTCCATAAAGGGGCGGAACGGTACTTCAAAGAGGTGGGTCTACTGGAGTAGCCCGGATTATTCCTGGTTACTCCGTCAGAGCCGCAGGCTTTAGCCTGCGGGCCATTCGAGCCACCCCCTACGGGCACCCCGTGGGCTAAAGCCCACGGCTCTGACTGCGTCTTAGCGCGAGTGGGTCCTATCCTCACCGGAGCACTCATGGCGAGCCGCTCTAAGCTTTCGCTGCATCCTGCATCTGGGCCAGACGGGCCTCCATATTACGCGTTAGGTGAGGCACGATTTTCAGCATTCGCTGGATCAGCATCAGCTGGCCCCGATGATGCATTTCGTGCTCTTTCACGGAAAGGATCATTTCGAACCGGCTCTTGTCAGGAGGAGGGCCACCGTGTGGCATGCCCACACGTTCCGCCAGGAATTCCTCAGAGAGTCCTTCCAGCCATTGGGCCCACTTCTCTCCATTGTTGCGCAGCAGTTCGATGATCTCTTCCTTGCTTCTGGGCTGCTCCTCTTCAGCCTTCAGGCGCTGCATGAGTGAGGGAAAGTCAAAGCCCTCCAGAGTCGTCCGGGCCTCAACGGCATGGATCTGGTGCTGGAAGTTGAAGACAACCGCGATGTGAGCCAGCCGCCGGGCCACGCTGTCCGTGTCGGGAGTCGCCTGAAAGTTGTACTGATCCTCAGGAATATCCTCGGCGGTGATGATGGTGTTCTTCCGGACCGTCCGGAAACTCTCGCTCAACTCTTTTGCTCCGTAGTAGGTCATTTATTCTCCTCCAACGGGTTAATAGGAAAGTCCATTCGGGGACTCTTTCTTTTCTTCTAATTTGAGGATTATAGCGGGGAAGGTGAAGGCCAGCAAGGCGCCCTAGGTTGAAAGGCTTTCCTCAGATAGAGGACACTGAAATGAGAACTTAGCACTGAGAGAGTTGCTCTCCCTTGGCTGGCAGGATGTGTTGCCCCAGTCGTGAGCTTGAAAGGTTCAACAAAATGGCCAAACCGGAACATCTGAAGATCCTACAGAAAGGTAGGAAGGCCTGGAATAAATGGAGGAAGAAACATCCTGATGAGTGTCCCAACCTCTACCAGGCGGAGCTCATGAAGATGGATCTCCGAGACGCCAATCTGAGCGGGGCGGACCTGAGCGAAGCGAATCTCATGGGCGCCAATCTAAAAGGAGCCGACCTGAGCCAGGGAAACTTTATGGGAGTGAACTTCTGCGAGGCAGACCTGAGCGAAGCCAATCTCACGAAGGCCAACCTCACGGGAGCGAAGCTCATGGGAGCGAACCTCCAGGGAGCCAATCTGAGCCAGGCCATGCTCAATGAGACGGACCTCAGTGAGGCCAACCTGAATGGAGCCGACCTGACTCAGGCCAAGATAAGAGAGGCGATGTTCAAAGGGACCAACCTGATGGAAGCGACTCTCAGTGGAGCGGATTTGACGGGGACCCTGCTGGCGGATGCGTCAAATCTGACCCCGCAACAGTTGAGTTCAGCCGTCCTGGATGGGGATGCCCAGCACGAACCATCCCCGCAGGAGACCATTGCACCGGCGGACACCGGGGACGAACCGGTCGGGGACCAGGAGCAGTCGGCCACCGAAACCTCTGAAGAGACTGCAACACTGGAGCCCTCCGCTGACCAAACCCTGGAACCGGCATTCACAGCACCGGAGCGGTCAGCCGTTGCCACCCTTGAACGGGAAGAGATCCCACAAGAGCAAGCCGTTGCCGAGAACCTGGAACCGGTACTGACTCTGGAAGAGCCCCCTGCTACTGAACCAGAACCGGTAGTACCGCAACCGAGCATGGAAGAGGAGCCCTTTGCCGAGACTCCCGACACGGGGAAGGCAGCAAAACCCATAGTTCCGGAGACCTTCCAGGGGACTCCCACCGACCTGGTTCCCACCCATTCGGATCATCCGACGGAGATTGATGAATTGGGAAGCAGACCCTTTGCCCAGATCCTAGCGGAGCGAATCCATGAGGTTTGGGCCAGGCCCAAGAAGAACCAATGGACCGCCTCTCCCAGGACGGAAGAGATGCCTGGAGAGGCCTTTGGAGTATTGATCCACGGCCCCTGGGGTTCGGGAAAAACCTCGCTGCTCAACTTCTTGCGCCAGGAGCTTGTATCCGGTGGACTGGGGCAAAAGTGGATGGTGGTTGACTTCAACGCCTGGCGCTATCAGGGGATGGGTCCTCCCTGGTGGGCTTTGCTCAACGCTGTCTACCGGCAAAGGTTCCGCGCACTCAGAAAGATCAGCTTCTTTCGTGCCCTGCGGCTGGTGATCCGTGACCGCTGGTGGCGTTTCCAGGCCGGTCGGGCTTTTCAGATTCTAACAGGGGCCCTGATTCTCTGGGGCATCTGGTTCATGACCGAAGCGGACCTGGAGGGGAATGTTGAGACCCTACTCAGGACCCTGGCCGGATTGATGACACTCTGGGGCGCGGGTGTCCTGTTCAGTCGCTTTTGGCTCATGGGATCCAGTCGCTCGGCCAGGATCTTTATGGAGCATCACCGGGATTCCGTGCCCATGATTGTTCGGCATTTCAAGAAAATGGTCCAAGGCGCTTGTCAGCCCTGTGCCGTCTTTATCGACGATCTGGACCGCTGCGAAGGGAGCTATGTGGTCGAGCTCCTGCAGGAAATTCAGACCTTCTTTCATGAGTCCAAAGTCGTCTTCGTGGTTGCCGCAGACCGGAAATGGCTGCGAGCCAGTTATGAACAATCCTATGGAGAATTCAACGGATCGATCGGCCAGGCGGGACATCCTCTTTCCCATCTGTTCCTTGAGAAGATGTTCCAAATCTCAGTTCCGGTGCCCAGGATGCCCGTTGCCACCCAGAGGCGATACTGGGATCGGCTCACAGAAATGAAGGCCTCCAAGAGCCCGAAAAAAGTAGAAACTGAGCTTCGCCGTGCGGAAAAGGAAGCCGAGAAGATCCTGGGTAGGGAGAGCGACGAAGAGAAGATCTTGTTTAAGGTTCACGACTATAGAGGCGACCTTCTGGTTCAGCAGGCCTTGCTGGGTGTCGCTGCCAAGCGAATCATGAAACCTGCTGCCGGCAAGAAGAGCGAGCATCTTTTGCACCCCTTCGTCGATTTGCTGGATCCCAACCCTCGTTCCATGAAGAGATTTATCAACGCTTATACGTTCCGAAAGGCGATCGCTCTTCTGGAGGGCAGCGATATGGAAACAGGGCCCTTGGCGTTGTGGACCCTCATGGAGTTGAGGTGGCCCCTTCTGGCTGACTATTTGACCGATCACCCGGAGATGGTGGAACGGATCGGAAGTGAATTGGCAGCCGACGGGATTCCTTCCGATATCAAGGAGTTGTTTACGGACAGTGCTGTCTTGGCGGTGGTTCAGGGAAACGATCCGGTTCGAACACCCGCCTTGGATGAGAGGACGATTCGCAAGATCGTGGGCCGCTGACCAAAATCAATGCATCTGGCTCTGATCCTTCGTTCCCACATCGGGCCGCGGATCGGGAACAAAGCCTTCTCGATTGGGCATCCGGACCTGGGGCAGGGTCTGGGCATTGAGTACTTCCTCTTCCTCGATGATGCCGTTGAGATAGAGAAGGTAGGCGACAAGGGCATAGACCTGTTTGTGGGTCAGAGATCCGGGGCTGTCAAAGGGCATGGCGCGATTGATGTAGTCCCAAAGCGTCGTAGCATAGGGCCAGTAGCTGCCCACCGTCTTCACCGGTTGGGTACTGTCCAAGGTCCCCTCTCCACCCACCAGGGCTTCTCCCTGAGCACCACCCTGACCTTTTGAGCCGTGGCAGTCCGCACAGCGACGGGTATAGACTTCCTTTCCTTCGATTGCCCTACCCTCTCCAGGCGGGAGTTCCTTCCCATCCGGACCAATACTGATGTCCCAGCTCTTGATCTCCTCAGGAGTGGGTGATCGACCCACTCCATAGTTGGGTGACTGCCCCATCAGTGGAGATGCGGCCACAATCGCGGCCAGCATCCACCCTGCGAGAATTGCCCGGAGTATGCATAGGTTCTTGTCACGAAGCGACGAAGGCGCCGCCATGACCAGGCACGCGACAGGAGGCCACCGCAAACGTACTCCCTGCAGTACGTTGAGGAGGCCGACCGAGCGGAACGTAGTCATGGTGGATGATTTCGTCGCTGCAGTAGAGAATTTATGCATAATCCGGGCTAAGCATAGGCATTCTGAACGCTGCCGTCGGATGAGACTTTCCAAGCCGTGATGCCATTGTAGTGATATCTCGTGTTCAGGCCACGAGCCTCGATCAGCGCTTCGCGGCTGGGCTGAACGTAGCCCGTTTCGTCGGTGCATCGCGACCGGAGGGTTACTTCCTGTCCTTCCCATCGCCAGGGAAGCCTGAAACGGGTCAAGGCGACGGGGTGGCGTGGCTCCTGGAACTGAGCTTCCTGCCAGGACTGACCTCCGTCGATCGAGACCTCAACCGATTCGATCAAGCCACGACCTGACCAGGCCAGTCCCGTGATTTCATAGAATCCCGGGCCAGGGAGTTTGTCTCTTCCCGAGGGAAAGGTGATCACCGACTTGGCCTCCATCACGAAGGTAAATTGCCTTGCCTTGCCATCGGGCATCAGATCCGTGTACTTGGAGGTTTCCTCCCGCCCCATATAAGGTTGATCCACGGCCTTGATGCGGCGCAGCCATTTGACGTGGGTGTTTCCTTCCCATCCGGGCACGACCAGACGCAAAGGGTATCCCTGCTCCGGGCGAATGGCCTCACCGTTTTGAGCGTAGGCGATGACTATATTGTTCATGGCCTTTTCCATGGGGATGCTTCGATGCAGCTTGCAGCCGTCGGCCCCTTCGGCGATGACCTGGTGCACCCGGTCCATCGCCGCCGGCTCGTCCCAGGTGACGTACCTGCACCAGAACATGATCGGCGACGCGATCCTGGCCGATACCGGATCAAATACGAAAGCCACCTAGGCCACCCACGTCTGCCATTCCCCAGCCTCCGGGAATGGCGTGGGCCTCCTCACGAACCCCGACCCGCCGAACGTGCTCGTCCCCGTACGGGTCAACGTACGCGCGTCGCTCGACGTGGCAGAGGAACCGTACGGATTGGGCGCGGAGCAGACCGGACGGCCCGGGTACTAGAGCGTTTTCGGTTTGGGCTGAGTCGGCTTGGTGGGGTTCACGCGGCGCTGGGAGGCTGATTCATTAGGCCGGTCGACAGCCGGAGTGATGCATGGGCCGCCCCTACAGCTTGGACCTGCGCGAGCGGGTGGTGACCGCGGCTGCGGCGACCTCGCGCCGTCAGGCGGCCGCCCGCTTCGGGGTCGGCCAAGCAACCGCGATCCGCTGGATGGCGGCGCTCGCCGCGACTGGGACGGTGGCCGCCCGGCCGCAGGGGCGTGCCCGCCGCTCCAAGCTCGACCCCTACGAGACGTTCCTGCGTACGCTGATCGACGAGAAGGTTGACATCACCCTGGAGGAGATGCGCGCCCGGTTGCAGGACGAGCATGGCCTCACCGTCGGGCTCGGCACGCTGTGGGCCTTCCTCGACGCGCGCGACCTGACGTACAAAAAAAGACGGCCCACGCCGCAGAGCAGGATCGGCCGGACGTGAAGGCCGCCCGGGAAGCGTGGTTCGAGAGCCAGCCCGATCTCGACCCGGACCGGCTGGTGTTCCTCGACGAGACGTGGACTGCCACCAACATGGCCCGCACCCGCGGGCGCTGTCCCCGCGGCCAGCGGCTGCGCTCCCCCGTCCCGCACGGTCATT
>JADFOI010000096.1 GCA_022562935.1 Acidobacteriota bacterium | reverse complement strand
GCTTGTCTCCCAGCCCATGGGCCCGCGTGTCGGGAAAAGGGTACACTCCGTGATCCAGGTGCACCTGGCCCTGACGCCCTCGGACGAATCGGGGACGCCTGGTGTGGCCCCGGGGATGCTCATTTTTTACGATCACCCGGTCGCCCACCTGAAATTTGGGCGGAGCGTCTACCTGCATCCGGGTCGAACGCCATGTTCGACGGGCTTCCACTTCCTCGGCTCTTACGGCCTGGTCGCCGTCTACCCGGGCAAGCCTTCCCTGCGGGTTCCTTAATTCTTCTTCAGTAACGAACCCGTTTTTCAGGAGGCTAGTTTCCAATCTGTAAAACCAGCGGGCAAAGTAGCTTTGGCTCAAGTAGTCAATCGGTGGAATGCTTTCCCCTGCCAAACGTCTTTCATCAAGAGTACCCCCTGTCCGCACCAACATATTTGCGGCGAATACCTGCTTCTCCCAAGGCTCATGGAAAGCTTCATTGTCCTGGGGCTGAACCGCTCCAAACCCATCCATACCCCCCATGTCATGAATACCGTTCATGCGTCTCGCTCCGGTTTACAGGGTTTCCGTTTTTCACTTCCGGTTAAGAAAAGATGGCTGTCCCCAGTCCCTCGAAAACAGTGATGAGCCAGCCGTTGGCCTGGGGAACCAGGACGATCACGAGGGTACTCACCGCCAGAGTGGCACCGGCAAGGGGAAACAGGTCTTTCTGTGCCCTCTTTTTGAGCAAGAACCCGATCCCTACGCCCAAGAAGAGAAGCAGTAAGGCCGAAAACACGCAACCCCCGGCAAACAACAGAATGTCAGCCAGAGGGGCCTCGGCAAGGAGTGGCTGAATCAGGGCCTGGCCGTGAAAGACACCCAGCAAGGAAAAAAGGGCCACGATGACTCCGGCAGGCCAGCGGTTCTCGAGACCCAGTTGGGCACCCGCCAGAAGGAGCGAAACCACGATCATCAGCTCGAGCAAAGGTATCGAGATGCCATTCAGGTTAAGAAGGCCTCCCGTCAGCAGCACCGCGGAAAATCCAACAGGGACCATCCATACAGCCCGGCCTCCCAGTTGAACGGCGATGATGCCCACTGCGATGGCCATCAGGATATGATCCAGCCCGTGAAGTGGCATACTCAAGCCCTGAATCAGGGGATGTCCCTCCATGACTTCCGCATGGTGGCCAAAGGCCATTTGCTGAGATGCCAGCCCGGCAATCAGGATCACCAAGCCTCGTGGAATGGACAATACAGATTTTAGTTTCATCTCGAGTACCTCTCTTTTTGGTTGCAGCCCCATTTAGTCACTATGCGTATGAGTATGCGTATGCTCAATGAACCGAGCGAGGATCTCTTCCTTCTCCCGTTCCAGCTCGTCACTCTGGGCCAGATTCTTTTCCCGAGCGAACCGCTCCAGGGCGGTGAGCCAGTGCTCATAGTAGCGCTTGCCCGTATCGTGTTCGCCACGCGATTCGGCTTCCCGAATCACACTGCCCAGATATTGGGCCCATTCCTTCCAGGTGATCAGACCCGCTTCACTGAGTTGTACGACCACGGCAAAGGCTTGGGCCTGCCACGGTTCCTCAAATACGGGGCCCTCCTCGTCTCTGGGCAACAACGGTAAATTCTTCAATGCCTTGGGGTCGATCATCTAGGAAACCACCTCCAGATAATCTTCAAAAAGATCCGCGTAGACAACGTCCCTCGGATCGCCTCGACTCCCCCAAAGTTCGATCGCAGTAAATTTGACGGAGTAACAGTGTTGGGGCTTGTCTCCCAATCCAAGCGCCACCGTATCCGGAAAGGGCCACACTCCGCGATCCCTTTGCACCTGGCCCTGACGCCCTCGGAAGTATCGCGGGCGGCGGGTGCGGCCCCGGGGATGCTCATTTTTTACCATCACCCGGTCCCCCACCTGAAATTTGGGCGGAACCTCAACCTGGATCCGGCTCCCACGCCTGGTCCGAAAACGGGCTTCCACTTCTTCGGCTCTTACGGCCTGGTAGTCATCTACCCGGGCAAGCCTTCCCTCCGGATTCTTCAATTCTTCTTCAGTAACCAGTCCACTTCTCAGAACCCTTCCTTCCAATGAGTGCAGCGACCGGCCGAAATAGCCCCAGCCGAGGTAATCCACCGGATTCAGGCTGTTCGCTGAGCGGCCTGCATTCAGACTCTGCGTACTCACCAACCGATTGGCGACGTATATCTGCTTTTCCCAATCTTCGTGGAAGGACTCGCTGTCCTGGGGCTGAACTTTGCCGAACCCGTCCATACCGCCCATGTCATGAATACCGTTCATACCTCTCCCTCCGGCCTATAGGGTTGCAGCTTTTCAACGCCGACCATGGAGTCCCGTGTCACCAGCGCAGCCAGTTCTTCCTCAGTCATCCCCTCCGTTCCCTCCGGGCGTTCTGGAATCACGAGATAGCGCAGATCGGCGGTGCTGTCCCAGACATGAACTTCCACATCCTCTTCCAGTGTCATTCCAAACTCCTCCAGCACCGCGCGCGGTTCGATCACCGCCCGGGATCGAAAGGCAAAGTCCTTGTACCAGCTGGGAGGAAGTCCCAAAAGAGCCCAGGGGTAGCAGGAGCACAAAGTGCAGACAACCATGTTTTGCACCTGGGCAGAGTTGGCGACAGCAACCAGGTCCGCCCGTGAGTTCCCGATCCCCGTCAGTCCTAACTCGGTGATGGTGGAGGAAGCGTTCTCCAGCAACCTTGTTTTGAAGGCCGGATCCACCCAGGCCCGGGCTACAACCTGGGCCCCAGTATGGGGTCCGATTTTCGTTTCGTAATACTCAATCAGTGCGTCCACAGCCTTGGGATCCAGCAGCCCTTTTTTGGTCAGCACCGAGATCAGGGACTGGACCCGAAGGCTAATCCCTGAGGGTGGCGTTCCGTGCACCGCTTCGGATTCTTGAGTGAGGCCCCTTGCGGAAATCGCCGAACCGGCCGCCACCGCCGGCCCTGTTGCCAAAAAATTACGCCGTGAAATCTTTTTCTTTGCCATTTTGAAAGGTCCCTCCCCGAAAACTCGTTGGAAACTTTATATACATTCCATTCTGAAGGCGCAAGATAAAATCTTCAGGAGTCCTCTTCTCTCTTCGAATGTTTGAGCTCCTCTTCCACTCGACTCAAGGTTTCGATCATCTTATTGAGCTTCGATTTGAGGCCGAAAAAGGTGGAGGAGGCAATCACGCACAAGAGGAGAACGAAAACGAGCAACAAGAGGAGGACCAGCCCCAAGGCGCTGATGACCGCCATAAACCAGGAAGGCATGTCCTGTAAACGTATTTCGATTTGGGTCTGCAAGAGCGGGCTCAACACAGTAGGTGGATTCTATCCCTTTTGTGCAGGGAGGGAAACCCACTTAGCGACCCGACAGACCATCGGGATCAATTGGCGACTGAGGTTAGAAGAGCATCGACCCCAGCTTAGCGATGGCATCGTGCAGGCGATTGGACACAACCTCGCTCTGGTGAGTCTTGCACCCTTCGATCTCCTTCTCGGTCAGTCCAATGCTGGCAATCGGCTCCTGGGCTATTTCTTCTGCGAGGATCAGCTTCCATACTTCACCGGCCGGGCCGGTGTACTTGTTGGGATCCAGTTCGCTTGGGTCCACGTACCTGCAAAGCTCCCAACCATGAAATTTTACGTTCCCATGCCCGGCCTCTCGTGCCAACCGTTCCACCTGCTCGATAATCCACTGTTTGTTCTCTTCCCGGGCCATGAATTTGTCCTCTTCTCTGGGTCGTTGAAGAATCCCAACGGGGATCTTAACAGAGCGTTTGGAACACACAAAGAGGGAAAATACGGCTCCTGTTCACACATTGGGGAAGTGTTCAGATGAACTCCACGGGAACGGCATCCGTAGAACCGCACTACAGACCTACTCCGAGGGGTGACCTGTTCGCCATCCGACAGTTTCAGCAAACCTCACCTATGAATAGAGAGACTCCTGGCCAGGATTAGTTCTCACTGCCCTTTGCCAGAACAATATCACTCTCCTCAACGATGTTGAACAGGGCCTTTTGCAGGGCCGTCACCGCCAACTGGTAATCCACCAATGCCCTGAGTTCGCTCACCTGGCTTTGGGCCAGGTCCCGCTGAAGGCGAAGGACCTCGAAGTTGGTGGAGAGACCCGCCTCAAAGCGCTTGGTTTCCCCCTCCAGCTGCTCCCTGGAAAGGTAGCTGGCCACGTTTGCCGCTTCCAAACTCTTTTTTCGGGTAGCCAGGCTCTCATAGGCGTTGCGAACTTCTACAATGATCATCTGCTCCTGGTTCTTCAGCGTGCTCAAGAGCTGTCGCTCACGAATCAATACCGTGGCCAAATCGGCCTCATTGGACCTGTTGCGCAGCGGAATCTGGAGATCCAGGAAAACGCCCCAGTTGATGAAATCGAAGCTGAAAACCTGTTTCCAGGTCTTGCTGAAATTTCCAAAGCGAGGATCATCCAGATTGGGTGCTCGTCCCCCGCTGCTATCCGGAATTCCATCGCCATCCGTATCGATGAGAACCGTTTCAAACACCTGACCTGTAGCGCTATTGGAGCCGAAATTGCCTCGCAGGTTAACGCTGGGTTTTCCATCTTTCTTGTAGTAACTCCGATCGACTTCGTTTTGCTCCATCTGCAGTTGAATCTGCTCTAACTCGGGCCTCCTTCCAAGGGCTGTACGGATGGACTCTTCCAGTGAAAACTGTACATCCTCAATTTGCGGAACATCAGTGGGGATCAAGACAACATTCCAGATGCCGGCCCCGGGATCCGATGCCAGAAGCCGCTTGAGCGCGTTCTGGGCGGTAATGATCTGGACCTCGGATTGGATCATTTCCTGTTCCCGCCGGGCAATCTCCGCCCGAGAAGAGGTGATCTCAATGGGAGCCATGACCCCAATCTCCACTCGCTTGCGGTTGTTCTCATGCTGGATGGCTGCCAATTGCACGGACTTCCGCTGGGTTTCGTTGGCCTCTACGGCGTAAACGAGCTCCCAGTACTGATTCTGGACCTGCTGCACGATTTCCGATACCCGCTGCTCGAATTGGGTTTCATTGATGTCACTATCCAGATTGTAAAGTTCAATCTGTCGTTCGGTGTTGGTTTCCCGAAAACCCCGCCACAGCGGCTGAGTAAAGGCGACGTTGAAGGTGGAGTTAAAGCGCGGGTTGATGAACGAAAATCTGCTATTGGTATCGTTTCGGCTGTTGGTGAAAGTGATATCCAGGATCCCTCCTCCCGCCACATTCTGCAGGAGTTGGTGATCGAAAGAGAACCGGTCAGTATTGTTTACAGTAATTGCCCCACCGGCCTGCAAACTGCTGGTAGTCGGGCTTTCCGAACTGGTCCAGCCCACTGACATGCTATAGGTCGGATCATAGAAGCCACGTGTCTTGATGATCTGTTCCCGATTCAGATCTTCGTTGTAATTCTCAATCGCAATTTCCAGGTTGTTAACCAATGCCAACCGGACGGCTTCTTTCAGGGTTATTTCCAGGACAGGTCCCTCCTGCCGCATGCGAGTGATATACGATTCCGGGATCACCAGATCCCCTTGAGATAAAGCCTGGGAGTCCTGCGCCCATCCCTGAGACGGGAGCAGGAGACCCACCCACAGAATAATAGTTGTAGTAACGGGAAATTTGACTTGCATAGTTTCCTCCAGCGCGCGCGCGACGTCAAAAGAAAATCCGGCTCAGCATTCCGTTAAAAACGTTGGCCGCTGCACCGGATCCAATGATTCCAGGCGGGATCATGCATAGGTTCTCGTAACGAAGTGCCGCAGGCGCCGCGATGAGTGCGTTGCGCCACGTGCGGGGGCACCCGCTTGCGGGTCGCACAACGCAGTCGGTGCAGCACGCTGGATGATTCGGCACTGCAGTAGACAATCTATGCATAATCCCGGCTAACCCTATGAAATGGATCAGTCACCAGAAATCTATACGTGTGAGAACGGTATTTGGTTCATGAGATTTGATCGAGTGCACCCAAAGACTGGATGAACTTCTTGAGGCGCCTCACGATTCATTTCCGGAAGATACCACTGCAGTATGGCAAGTGCACGCTTCACACGCAGCGAGCAAGAAAGAGAGTGAGGGTGAGAGAGGCGGGCCTGCAGGTTTTGGGACTACATCTAACCTACAGGCCCTTGGAGGTTAACATATGCGCAATGAAAACATTGGCAAAAGGAATAGTAACAGCATACATCAAGGAAAATGGTGATTGCCATCACGCGAATGGGCAATATATATTCAGCCAAGATTGCAAGTGGGGTGCTGACGGGGTAAGTTTTTAAACGGATATGTTAGCCATGCTTTTTGAGGCACCAGGAGAGCCCCTGCGGGAAGTTGATCTACCCATACCCAAGCCCGGCGTGGGACAGGTTCTGGTGAAAATTGCGGCCTGCGCAGTCTGCCGGACCGACCTCCACGTGGTGGACGGCGACCTCTGCGAGCCCAAGCTTCCCCTGGTGCCTGGCCATGAAATCGTGGGCAGGGTCGTGGAGAAAGGCGAAGGAGTCGATTCTTTGGCCGTTGGGGACCGGGTGGGCATTGCCTGGCTGGGTTGGAGCTGTGGAGAGTGTCCTTATTGTCGCTCCAACCGTGAGAATCTTTGTGACCAGGCTCTCTTTACCGGCTACACCATCGATGGCGGGTACGCCGATTACACTTTAGCCGATCACCGCTACTGCTTTTCCATTCCGGAGTCTTATTCCGACGTTGAAGCCGCACCTCTGCTGTGTGCCGGCCTCATCGGGTACCGCTCCCTGGTTATGGCAGGAGATGGAAAACGGCTGGGGATATACGGGTTTGGAGCTGCCGCGCACATCGTTGCCCAGGTCGCCATTTACCAAAAGCGCCAGGTCTATGCCTTTACCCGTCCCGGGGATCGTGAAGCACAACAGTTCGCGCGGACACTTGGAGTAACCTGGGCTGGTGATTCGGACCAGTTGGCACCGGATGAGCTCAACGCCGCAATTCTATTTGCTCCGGTGGGTGAACTCGTTCCTCTGGCACTCAAAGCTGTTGCCAAAGGCGGGACGGTCGTGTGCGGCGGGATTCACATGAGCGATATTCCCTCCTTTCCCTACCATTTACTGTGGGGAGAACGGAAAATCTGTTCCGTGGCTAACCTCACACGCCGTGACGCCCAGGAGTTTCTCGCCTTAGCGCCCCGGATTCCCGTCAAAACCCAAGTCCGTACTTTTCCTCTCTCCGAGTGCAACAAAGCTCTGGCCCAATTGAGAAGTGGTGAAATTCAGGGCGCCGCCGTGCTGGTTACGGGTGGGGCTGGGCTGGACGAACACCGTTATATGTGTTAAAAACAGGGAAAATCTTGCCTTGGGGAGGGCACAACAATGCAAAATACTAGGTTTATCTGGTTGACCCTGTTGGTCGGCTGCCTGGGAGCTGCCTGTTCGCAAGCTCCTGAGGAACCTCCAGTGGGGATTGAGGAAACCGCGACAGTACCTGAAGAGGAAGGGGATCTGGTCGCAGTCATCAGTACCAACAACGGAGATATCGTGGTGAGGCTGCTTCCTGAACTGGCTCCCAGTACTGTCGCCCAATTTGTAGAACTCGCCCGTTCCGGGTTCTACATGCGCACCACCTTCCACTACGTCAGTCCCGGATTCATACTGGGTGGCGACCCCTTTTCCAAAGACAATGATCCCTTGAACGACGGTCTGGGAAACTCACGGGAATGGATTGAGGCCGAGTTTCACGAAGAGTACCCGGTCAAACGGGGTTCGGTGGGAATGATGCGTAAGGACGCGGATCCAGGCTCCTCCAGTTGTCAGTTTTTCATCGTACTCAAGCGTAAACCGGAATGGGACGGAAAATACAACATTTTCGGTGAAGTTCTGGAAGGCATTGAAGTCGTCGAGACGATCTCCAAAGCGCCTAGAGTGCGAAGCAATCCCAAATTGGCCGATCATCCGGCAGCCAAACAAATCATTCGGCGCATAGAAATCGAACGCCGTAAGCTGGATGAAAACCTGGAAGACAGCACGGAAGTGGTCTCCTAAGCGCTGTCTGGATACCACCCGATAGACTCGAATTCCTGGCTCCTGGACTGCTAGTATGTTGAAAATGGGCAGTTGTGCTTTTATGATAGAGCTCGCTTTTATAGGCAAGGAATGAATGATGCATAAAATTCGAAGCTTCTTCCTCTTGAGCATCTTATCGACTCCATTTCTTGTGGCCCAAAGCGAGCAGGACATCGAGAAGCGGATCGAGGGGCTGATGTCTCTGGTGAGAGACTTGAACTTCGATCAGGCTGTAAAGGAGGCTTCCCAACTGGTGACGGACCACCCACACTCCTATGAAGCCCATATGGCGGCCTTTCAAACCCATTTTGGAGCATTCCGATACCGTCCCGATGGCCCCAACAGCGCTCAATACCTGGAAACAGCTCTCCAACGTTTGAACTTCTCGCGGCGTCTTGCACCCCATAGCTACGAAGCCTGGGAACTCAGCCTTTCCTTCTGGAATCCAGTTAGGCTCAACCCACGGCCCAAGAACCCTGAAGCAGAGGGGTTTCTCAGAGAGGCCGAGGACTTTCTTGTGGACGGAGAAACTCAGAAGGCGATTGAGGCCCTGGAACAGGTGATCGACCTGGAGGCGACCTACGCCTCCGCCTACGCTCACCTGGGAGAGATCTATCTTAGCGCGGGAGAATACGATGAGGCCCTGAGATTTTCCAGGGTAGCAGCGGACCGTGACCCCAATGATCCCGTGGGATTTCTCTTGTTGGCCCGAACCTACGCCATGCTGGGAGAGGGAGAGGAGGCCATGGGTAATTTAATTCTCAGTCTGAAAGCCGATCCTGGCTACCCACCTACGTGGCAGTTGATGACACAACTGGATTTGGGGGGAGCCAACATCGAACACATGGCACTCCACTTCCCCAAGCCGGTCTTGTGGCTGATCGATCAGGAAATCGAGGAACCGACGGATGAGGATCTGGACCAAGTCAGTGAGGTGACGCGTCCGGCTTGGAAAGCCTACATTAACACCAAGGTCCGCTGGAAAAAATTCACATTTCAAAGAAGAAACCCCCAGTTCAAGGTTTACCGGTATACCTTCAGAGAAGAGCTGACCGCCATCACCGATTTGCTCGTGATTTGGAAGGAAATCAGAGCCAGCAGTTCTGAAGCAGAGGATTTGCTGCTAGATCAGTGGCTGGAGGCAAGCCAGGCCGGTGCGCTGGACGCCGCTGTCTTTGTCGACACTTTTATGGAACAATTCCGGCACGACTTCACCATGTGGAAACTGGAGTATCCCGATAAATTCGAAGAGTATTTTTATAAATTCATTCTACCGCGAGCTTCAAGCCGGGGGAGCAGACCCGTCGGCTGAAGCAGATGGACGCCGCTTTGCCAATGGAACCTGTGGCACAGAAAAAGGAGAAATCTATGAAACTCAATCACAAACCACTCACTATCGGAGCCTTGGTCCGCCCATCTGTGCTAGGGGCATTGCTGGGGCTTTTGATGACAATCAGCACTGTCTACGGACAAGGAGACAAACCCGTGGTGGAAATCGAAACATCGCTCGGCACGATGGTTGCCGAGCTCGACCCAAAGAAGGCACCAGAAAGCGTCAAGAATTTTTTACAGTATGTGGACGACAAGTACTACGATGGAACCCTCTTCCACCGTGTCATGAAGGATTTCATGATCCAGGGCGGCGGATTTACCATCAACATGAACCGCAAGCCAACCCGTGAGTCCGTTCAAAACGAAGCCAAGAACGGCCTCAAGAATAAGCGTGGAACCCTGGCCATGGCGCGCACCTCAGACCCTCATAGCGCCACTGGCCAGTTCTTCATCAATCACCGCGACAACGCCTTTCTCGATTACCCAGGGTCGGATGGCTGGGGGTATGCCGTCTTCGGGAAACTGACTTCCGGTAAGAGCGTTTTAGACAAGATCGCTGCCGTGAAGACCGGCAGCGGGGATGTCCCCGTCAAGCCGGTGGTGATTACGTCCATCAGGCTAGTCGAGCCGGAGGAATAGCTACCAGGGCCCGGCCCGCGCTTATCCCTCACACCCAATCTACTGCGTCGGCAGATCTGACCGTGTCTACTGCGTTGCGCGACCCGCAACGGGGGCGGTGGCAGCAGGCCGGATGATTTCGTCGCTGCAGTAGAGAATTTATGCATAGTACGGGCTGGTATCATTATCTCGCGCTTCCAACACTTGGAGGATTCATCTTTGTGGGACACACGCGTGTGGAAAAGAGTTGCAGTTGGACTTCTACTTTCGATTTCCTGCCTGAGTGCAGCTCTTCATGCCACTCCCCCCTCGGTGTCCGCTGTTCGAATTGAAACGCCACCCGTTTTGGATGGGCGCGTGAATGACGAGGAATGGGGAGCGGCGGCCACGGCCAGCGATTTCGTGCAGCAGCGCCCTGCACTCGGAAAACCTGCCACGGAAAAAACCGAAGTTCGATTCCTCTACACCGAAGATGCCCTCTACATCGGCGTGATCTGCTTTGACTCTGAACCGGATAAGATCGTGGATACCCAGAGCCGAAGGGACGGTAATCTAAACGACTCCGATTCGATCCTGATCATCCTGGATACTTTTTTTGACAGGCAAAATGGGTTTTTGTTTGGGACCAATCCGTCGGGAATCCAGTACGACGCGCAGATCCTGAATGAAGGGGTTAGCGGTGGCCAGGTCAGTAGTACGGGCGGTATCGGTCGCTCAGCGACTTCAACGGCAGCGCGTGGGAACGTGGCCGCATTTAACCTGAACTGGGACACCACCTGGACAGTCAGCAGCAGTCGTACCGAACGTGGATGGGAAACCGAGATGAGGATTCCCCTGACCTCCCTTCGCTTCAAAGGCAGTGAAGAGCCTCAGAAATGGGGCCTCAACGTCATGCGCAATATTCGTCGCAAGAACGAGCAGTCCTTCTGGGCCGAGATTCCCCAGGCCCACAGTATCTACCGGGTCTCCCTGGCGGGAGAGCTCGAGTCACTCGAGGTACGTTCTCCGCGAAACCTCAAGTTCATTCCTTATGTTCTGGTGGGTCCACAGAAGGACTTCAGCGCCTCGACTTCGGAATTTAAGAACGAAGTGGGTTTTGATGTGAAATACGGACTCACCTCGGCGCTCACGCTGGACGGTACGGTGAACACGGATTTCGCCCAGGTTGAGGTGGATGACGAGCAGATCAATCTGACCCGTTTTGATCTCTTCTTTCCGGAAAAGCGCGGCTTTTTCCTGGAAAATGCGGGCACTTTCGCCTTTGGAACCCCACGGGAGATGGATCTGTTTTTTAGCCGAAGAATCGGTATTGAGGACGGGACCGAAGTTCCCATCCTGTGGGGAACCCGACTCACGGGAAAAGTCGATCGGTTCAACCTGGGCATTCTTTCCATTCAGACGGGTGAAGAGGAAAACCTGGTAGCGGGTCAAAACTTTTTTGTGGGCCGTGTGCGCAGGGAGTTTCATCGAAGAAGCAGCGTAGGCTTCATCTTCACCAATCGGGACAATGTCGGCGACCCACTGGGGCACACGGAATACAACCGGGCCTGGGGAACCGATTTGCAGTTAGGGTTTGGAGAGCACGTGATCCTGTCCAGTTGGCTGGCCAAGACTTACTCCCCCGATCTCTCCGGGGATGATTGGGCTGGAAACTTCATTGCCGAGTACAGGAGCGATCTTTGGCAGTTTGATGCCAGGTACCAGGAGATCCAGGAAAACTTCAACCCGGAGGTAGGATTTGTTCCCCGGCGGGGCATCCGCTATCCCAGATTCGGTGTCCATTTCACTCCCAGTCCTGAATCGGGGCCGGTGCGACAATGGAATCCTCACTTCACCTTCCGTCGCTTTTACGGATTTGACGGAGAACTGGAGACCGAGCGCCAGCACTGGGACTTGGAGATCCGTCTCACCAATGGGGGCAGCATTGGTATTACGACCAACCGCAACTATGAGTTACTGCGGGCTGACAACCCGCCCTTTGAACCCCATCCGGGTGTCACAGTTCCTCCCGGAGTCTACCGTTTTAATGAGTATGATTTCTTTGTGGGATCCGACCCTTCGGCCAAGATTTTTGGGGACATTGACATCGGTTTCGGCGGCTTTTACGGGGGGGATATTCAGACTTATTCCGTCTCATTGGGATTTCGGACCGGCCCTCGATTCATCACCACCTTCGATATCACTAACACCAGCGTGGAAGCAGATTGGGGACGCTTCAACACCACTCTGGGGCGCCTCAAGGTAAACTATTCCTTTACCCCCTATCGCTTTATCGACGCCTTTTTTCAGTACAACAGCCGCTCACAGCAATTCAGCACCAACATTCGCTTCGGGTGGACCACCACCTCAGGAACCGGTCTTTACGTGGTCTACAATGACCGTTACGCAACCCCGGGCGAGAGGTTCGATCCGCTCGAGCGCGCCCTCTTCGTCAAGTATAGCTATCAGTTTGACTTTTGAGATCGGACGGCCCTCTGGATTTTCCTTGCAACTCACTAAATATTAAAGGTTTATACAAAATAAAAGCCGCAACCGAAGAGCCCTAATGAGCCTCTGGTTGCGGCTGGATTGCGGATTAAGGGCAAAAAAAGTTACCTGGCCAGGTCCTCCACTTGCGCATTGTCCAGACCCCGAGATAAAGACGGCAACCGATTCACGGCTTTGCGCTGACTCTTATTCGGGATCCAGTGGGCATAGACCTTGAACGTGATTTGTGGGTTTGCGTGTCCGAGCTGTTGAGAGACGTATGTGACCGGTTCCCCATGGGCAAGCAGTTGGCTGGCGTAGGTGTGTCTCAAATCATGGTATCTGATGTCCCTTAGCCCTGCCTTGCGAAGTACCCGCTTGAAACTCTTGGACTTCACGTTACCGATGTCGATTCGCTGCCCTTTCTCGTTGACCCACTGACCTGCCCCGTGAAGTCGCCATCAAGGTTCTGCCGGAGCAGTTCACCCAAGATCCCCAGCGATATTAGCAAGGTCTGAGCGAGAGGTTTGCCGGGCGCAAGCGCGATACTGACTGATCACCGGCTCAGAACACAAGCCGTTCTGTCCTTTCTAGGATAGTAAACCAGAATCTGGAAGCTTTCGGCCAGTGTCGAAAAGTGGATGGTACAAACGGCAGCAAAGCGCGCACAATCCCAGCCGAGAGGCGCAGTGATGCCTCGTGCCACCAAACCCAACGAAAGGCGTAGGCCTCGCGGATTGCGGTCGGGAGGAGCCCTATTGTTGGTAAGTTAAAAAGCCAAAGAAACGGCCCCATCACCCACAAGCCAGGCGGAGAGAGAACATCCTGTGCTACGGTGCGTGCCGTTTCGGTCACCACAATCTCCCCACTTGCAAACATCTCATCCATGTACCTGTGGAGTTCCGCCAAGCTTCTAGGTAGAGAGCCAGGGGGGATTCCTAGCAGTGGCTCAATCGAACTTGCTTCGGTGCAATAGCGATTCTTCTCCTCTAAAGTTAGTGGTCCGACGTAAAGCTCATAAGTACTCAGGAAAGAATCCAGCAGTGTGGCATGTACCCAGGCAAGTAACTTGGGATCGTGTGCACTATATCTGGTTCCCGCTGGGATATTCCCGGCGGTCTCACACAGCTTGCCGTGTACCCGATCATGTATGGCGTTAATTGCACCAGCGGCTCGCGCTACGTCTTCTGGCGTGCCAAACGTTAGCAAAAGCATCACCTCAAGCGTCTGACGCAGCCGGCGCAGCGGTGCGCCGGGAGCGGCATTGAATGAGCTGTGGTCCGCCACGCCGCAGGCCACTAACGGGTGCGCAAGTTGCAGTAGGATTGCTCTCCCCCACCCCAGGATCAAAACTACCTCACTGTTGATCTTCTGGGTCACACCACCTATCCTACAGGATCTGTCCTGTGGAAACCATGAACCTGGAACCCTGATTGGACGCCTTAATATGGTGGGCAGGATCGACCCATCTATCCTTCGGTTTAGTATATAAACTAGCTGATTTTGCCTTCTAACCCAACAAGCCTTATCATTTAGGGACAATTCCTTCTGTACAACGAGGGGGAGGGGTCCTCAAACCCCGACTACATCGACTAAACCCTCTACAACCCGCATGTTTGTGGGGTTTGAGTGTAGTCACCTCTCTGTGTGGTGTCTGGACTACGGACTGAACTCGAACGGGACTCCTGCGCTTGGCGATTCTTGTCTTGACTTACGTTGGATGGCTCAATGTTACGCCGCGTGGGGGTAAGAAGGCAATGGGAAACCCCTTTGCCTTGGGAGAACGACTTAACTAGCTATCTGTGTCCTAAGTCTTTGGTGTTCGCATTGCCAAGTGCTCCGCTATCCACCTGGGTTAATGTTTGCCCTTCTG
>JADFOI010000095.1 GCA_022562935.1 Acidobacteriota bacterium | reverse complement strand
CCTATACTGTTCGGGCGAGCCGCCGGCTCGCCCCTACCCCGCTTCGTGACGAGAGTCTGCGCATACCCGACTAGTGCATCACTTTGCTTTTGTACGATTGGATAATTTCCTGAGAATCCTTTTTGACCTTCTCAATGAGTTCAGGCGGGTTCAGGGGTTTAGCATGGGGGGCAAAGCTGAGCACCAGCCGTGAAGGGTATTCCAGTGTTTCACTGGCCAGATTCAGCACGACTCCACCATTTTCGGCCTTGGTCACGGAAGCACCCCATCGTTCTTTGATCCAGGGGGCCACTTTGGAATCGAAATAAATCTCAATTCGGAGAGGTCCCATCGACTTCAAGAAATTGCGTTTATATTTGTTGGTTTCCACCTCCTCTGGTGGGGAGAACTTTTCCCGACCAAGTTCCACAGAAAGAATGCGTTCAAATTTGAAAGTTCTCAGACCCTTCCGCAGTTCGCAATATCCTGTGAGGTACCAGTAACCCAGCTTCTTGGTAAGAAAATAGGGGTGAATCACACGATGACTCGTGGTGTCGCGGGTTAGGGAGTAATAGTCGATTTCCGCTTTCCGGTTTTGATCAATCCCCTGGCGCAAAAGACTGAAGTAGCGAGAGACAGGCCGCGAGGGTTGTTCAAGAACAATACGGTCTTCCGGACGGGTCGCTGGATCGATTGTATTGGAAATGGCCTTCTCGATCGTATCTTGTAGCGATCGCACCGTTTTGGGGTCCACTTCCGGATCCAGAAGTTTCAAGGACATCAATAGGGCCATGGCTTCTGGACGAGTCAGGCGCAAGGGACGATTCAGCATTTGGTCAAACTCGACATAGACCTGCTGCTCTTCCACGTAGATGTCCACATAATCATCGGGACGAAAAGGGGGCTTGCCGATCAGGAGCATGAAATCCAACTCCTTCATCAGCTGCTTGGGACGCATCCCCACCTGCTCGGCCAGCTTTTCTATAGTGACCCCCTGGTTTTTCGACACGTAGCTCAGGATAAAGAGGATGCGGTTGATCCGCTCAGTGACGTTCATGACATCTTTTGAAGAACTTCACAAAGCTCGTTTTGTATTTCTGACGGGTCTAGAATCCGAACGTCAGTTTTTTGAGACAGGATCCAGGATATCAGACCGGATCGATTCGTTACATTCAATTCGAAAGTATCGGAGCCTGTTTTCTTGGCTGCCGTCAACTGCGGGATCAGTTCTGGCAAGCGGTGTCGCGAGATCTGAATGGTCACGGGGATGGGATCATGTAAGTCCAGTTCCCACTGCTGCTGATTTTGATAGGGCTTCACTGAAAAATCATCGGGAATCTCATAGTCCGGGGTTCCCGGACGTCGAGTGTTGGATTTCAAGTTCCTGATCCGGGTCACCACAAAGGAGCGCAGGTCCTGGCGGGCATGATCCCACCCGATCAGTGCCCAAAACCCTCTACGGAAAATTAACCCATAGGGATTCACCGTTCGTCGGGTGGTTTCACCGGTGGAGAATGCATGATAGATGAATTTGAGCTCTTTTCGCCGGTCCAGGGCATCCTGGATTGCCTTGACCCACTTGGCACGCTTGGAGGATCCCTGGTCTCCCGTGTAGGTAATGGTGATCCCCGGAGGCGGAGGGCTGATGTGATCGTTGATGCTGATGATCTTGTGAAGTGCGGATTCCAATTGGTCCCGATAAGGGAACGCTTCCTGTTCCAAAACCGCACTGGCTGAGAGCATCAACAGAGACGATTCCTGGGGAGTGAACTGGATCTCGGGAAGAAAGAGCTTTTCCTTCTCAATGAGATAGCCTTCTTTCTTCACGCCTGCTCCGCTATGGTAATCAATGGGAATTCCTAAAGAGATCAATTCCGCTTTGTCTCTCTCAAACTTTCTTTGATTGGATTCCTCAACACCTCGGGCATAGTCTTCTGGAAAGTGATTTTTGATCTCCTGCCAGGACACAGGTTCCCGTGCGTTCAATAAGTACGTGATCAAGTCGAGTAGACGTTCAGTACGGTTCATCGGCTGTAGTTTAGGAGAACCCACCTGAAAGGGCAACTACCGAAACTCGTGGCTCGCGAAGGACTGGGTTCATAGGATTTGAATCCTTAGAATTTGAGAAAGTTACAAAGAGAACCGTGTGTCTGGATCTTGGTGTATTCTTGGTTAAATTGAGAAAAGAACGAAAAAGCGAAGATCACGATCGATGACTTTTATCATATGTGAACCCTGTATCGGCGTAAAAGACACCGCTTGCGTGGATTCCTGTCCTGTGGATTGCATTCATCCCCGCAGTGACGAACCGGACTTCGAACCACACGAGCAACTGTATATCGATCCTGAGGAATGTATCGACTGTGGGGCCTGTGTTCCGGAATGTCCCGTGGAAGCCATCTTTCCTGAAGCTGAAGTTCCGGAACAATGGTCAGACTACGTGGGGATTAACTATAAGTGGTTCGAAGAGAAGAAGTGATTGGGTGACTTCGTGAGTGACGACTGCCCGGACACACGAGGAAAAATCTGTGAAAATCGTGTGAAAATCGTGTGTATTGAATTGTTCATAACTTATTGAAACTAAATGTCTTTTCCCCTTGACTTACGATTTTTCTTGGATACAATAGCGGACGAGTTCCCGAGAGACAGAAGCCGTGAGAGCGGTGCCCAAAGGAGTCTGGAGTCCGCCGAGATTCTCTACTTTCTTAACACCGATGGCGAACGCCACTCGGGAACTTTTTCCCTTTAAGTGACATCGTCATATCGTGTATTTCCTTTATTCCCGAATAGCCCGGCACGAATTCACGAAAGCACGAATTCACGAAATCACGACCCTACGAAAGCACTCTAGCCGGGGTGATTGAAAAATGGCCGCATTGGATTGGGCTATCGTCGTCCTCTATTTCATCCTGAGCTTTGGCATCGCCGCTTATTATTCCAAGCGGGCGGGAAGAGATACCCACGAGTTCTTCCTTGCGGGTCGTAGTCTTCCCTGGTGGTTGGCCGGGACTTCAATGGTGGCCACCACTTTTGCGGCGGACACTCCTCTTGCCGTAACAGAGCTTGTGGCCAGTGGGGGAATTGCCGGGAATTGGCTGTGGTGGAATTTCCTGTTCGGTTCCATGTTCACGGTATTTTTCTTTGCCAGGCTCTGGAGGAGGGCCGGCGTTCTGACCGACGTGGAGTTTATCGAGCTTCGATATTCGGGCAAGTCGGCATCTTTCTTGCGTGGATTCAGGGCCCTCTATCTCGGACTTTTCATCAACACCGTCATCATGGGTTGGGTGAACGTCGCCATGGCTTCCATCTTGATCGGAATGTTCGATATCCCTGAAGGGCAGGTTCGGTACTATGTTTTCGCGGCCATGGTGTTTGCTGCCATTTACGCTGCCCTTTCCGGTCTGTGGGGAGTTGCGGTGACGGATCTCATACAGTTCGTTATCGCCATGACAGGGAGTCTTGTTCTGGCCATCGTGGTGATTCGTCTGCCTCAAGTGGGTGGAATCCGTGGGTTGAAAGATCAGCTTCCCGATTGGGTCTTTCAATTTACTCCTTTGATCGATTCCGGAATCGAGAGCGTCGCCTATGAGGGTGTTCTGGCTTTGAGTGTGAGTGCGTTTACCGCCTACATTTTTGTTCAGTGGTGGGCAGCCTGGTATCCGGGAGCAGAGCCGGGCGGCGGCGGTTATGTTGCCCAAAGGATGATGTCTGCCAAAGATGAAAGGCACTCCTTGGCGGCAACGCTTTGGTTCACTATTGCCCATTACTGTGTACGACCATGGCCCTGGATTCTGGTGGGATTGGCCACTCTGATTCTGTATCCCGACCTTGACGTTGCCGATAAAAAACTGGGTTATGTTTATGCCATGCGAGATTTCCTTCCGGTGGGTTTGAAGGGTCTTCTGGTGGCCTCGTTTTTTGCGGCTTATATGTCCACGATTTCAACCCAGCTCAATTGGGGAAGCTCTTATATCGTGAATGATGTCTATCGAAGATTTATCAAGAAAGAGGCTTCGGAAGCTCATTATGTCTTGGTTTCAAGGGCAGCCACTTTAATGGTTATGGTGGCCTCGATTTTGGTTACTCTGGTCATTCAGACCATTTCGGGAGCCTGGCAGTTCATCATCGAGGCCGGTGCAGGACTCGGACTGGTCTTGATTCTTCGCTTCTATTGGTGGCGGATCAATGCTTGGAGCGAGATTAGCGCAACGGTGACCCCTTTTCTTGTTTATACCTATCTCAGGGTCCAGACCACGGTCGTCTTTCCGCAGACCCTTCTCTATATTGTCGGGGTCACAACGGCTGTGTGGATTGGGGTGACCTTTCTCACCAAACCTGTTACAGAGGAACACCTGACTCAATTCTATCGACGGGTTCGTCCTGGAGGGGTGGGTTGGCGAAAGGTGGCAAAAGCGGTACCCGATGTGAGAGGAGATTCAAATTTCGCCTGGCTATTCCTGGATTGGGTGTGTGGAGTTCTTATGGTTTACGCCGTACTCTTTGGCGTTGGGAAGATCATTTTTGGAGAACGATTACTGGGAGTCTCATTTCTTTTTGTGAGTCTCGTAGCAGGAGGAATCATCTACTGGGATCTTTCCCGCCGCGGCTGGAAGGAAGTGACGGGGTAATTTCGTGCTGTCGTGCAGTCGTCACTTCGTGACGTCGTGCTGGCGCGCTTCGCGCGTCGTGCTGTTGTGCGGTCGTGCTGGCAGAGAAGAGTTGCCGGCTCTGGAGACTGTCTCAAAACCCCGTTTGATTCAGGTCTGTTCTGTAAGGACACCTCCGGAATGTGGGAGGCACCTGAGGTGCCGAACCCGAACCGAATAGGCAGAAGGCTCCTTACTCCTGGGACTCCGGTCTTTGCAACCCTGATGTATCAGGTCAGTCCACCGCTTGCCCCCTACTGAGTATTCGTTCAACCGCACGACTGCACAACGTCACGAAGTGACGACAGCACGCCCGCGCAAAGCGCGCTTCGCGCGCTACCCGTACATTCTTTTAGCCAGGCGGCGAAGAGCAAGGTCACTGAAAACCAGTGAGGAAATGAGAATCCAGAATGCTTGAAGCAGTGACCAGAAATCCAGCCGGCCCGTCATCAAATCCCGTGACAAAGCCACTACACTGGTGATTGGCAAAGACCAGGACAAGTACTGAAGCGCCAGCGGGAGACGATCGACCGGGAAATAAGCGCCACAAATCCAAAGTGATGAAAAGGCCAGAGCGATAAAGTAGTTGTACTGATAAATCGAGGAAATGGAGACGGTATAGGCAAAGGCAATAGACGCCAATCCGGTGGCCCCCAGCAAAATAACCAGAGGAATCAAGAGACTCATGGGGGAATGAAGGACGCCAAAAGCGAATAGAATCAGCATAATCAGAAGGCTGTCAAAGGCGGCTTTGGAGGCACCCCACAGAATCTCCCCTGCACCCAGACTTTCGACTCCGATGGGTGTACTCAATATGGCATCGTAGGTGGACTGATAGACCATCCGAAAGTAGGCACCATAGGTGCACTCAAGGATGGCGCGAATAACGCCGGTCACCACCAGAATCCCAGCCGCAACGAAGGTTAAATACGGCATCTCCAGGGTTTCCGCGGCGATCAAACTTCCAATTCCCCAACCGAATGCCACGATCGAAACAGTGGGTTCCAGCAGAGGAGGAAAGACCTCTGCCCTCCACAGCCTCAAATTGACGTCGTAGTTGCGCCGCCACACCGCCAGAGCGTCTACCCCATTGATCTGTCCAAGAGAGCAACTCCACATAAGGGTTACTCCAATCGACTCCGGCCCGTCAGCTTCAAAAAGACATCCTCCAGGTTGGAGGGACGTATCAGGGACTGACGATGGGGATATTGATTCATGAGAGGTGTGAGCAATTCCAGGGAGGGAGCAAAGTAGTAGTGAGTGGCACCGTGAACTCCAGGAGTCACCTCCGGATGCGAGACAAGGGGCTTTAGGCCATCCATTTCGTGAATCTCAAGCACGAAGTTGGACACATTGAGTCTGATGAGTTCCTTCGGTTTCCCCGAAGCCAGGATTTTGCCTCGATCCATAATGATCAAACGGTCACATAACTCTTGTGCCTCCTCCATGTAGTGTGTGGAGAGCAGAATCGTAATCTGCCGACGACGGAGTTCCCGCAATCGGTCCCACAGATCGTGGCGAACGTGAGGATCCAGACCAGTCGTGGGCTCATCGAGAACCAAAATCTTCGGACCATTCATGAGTGCCCGAGCCACGATAAGGCGGCGCTTCATGCCCCCTGAAAGTGCTTCAACTGCCGCGTATTTCTTGTCGCCAAGACCGATAAAGGCGAGCAGGTCTTCAGCCAGACTTTGGGCCTGATGGGCCGGAATACGGAAGTAGCGTGCATAAACTTTCAAATTATCAATCACGTTGAGATCGGGGTCTAGGTTATTCTCCTGGGGTACCACTCCAACCAGGGCCTTGATCTTCTTTTGATCCTGTCCCACATCCCACCCTTCTACCAACAGACTGCCTGAGGTCAACGGAGTTCGGCAGTAAATCATTCGCATCAGGGTGGATTTGCCTGCCCCGTTGGGTCCCAAAAGCCCAAAGGCCTCGCCCCGCTTAATGGTGAAGTCCATTTCATCAACGGCAGTGAGGTCGCCGTATTTCTTCACCACTCGGCTGCCTTCAATGGCATAGGGCGAGGCGGACATCTCCGCAGAAGAGGTCATGTCGCAGAGGATTTTAGCAGATCTGCTGGACGTGATAGGGTTGCCGATTAATCTGGTATGAAAAACCTGATTTACACGGAATGCTCACTGCGAGTCCGCTACGCGGAAACGGACCAAATGGGAGTCGCTTATCATGGGAGCTATTTGGTGTGGTTCGAAGTGGGCCGGTCTGAATTCTGTAGGCAACACGGATTTTCCTATCAGGAGATGGAACGCAACAGTGGGAGGTTTTTGGTGGTTGCCACCGTTCAGTGCCGTTATCTGGCACCACTGCGTTATGATAATGAGTTTGTGGTTCGGACTCGAATCAAGGAATTGCGCCGCCGAACGGTCACCTTTGCTTATGAGGTACTCGACCCACAGGGTGAGAAAGTCTATGCTCAAGGGGAGACTACTCATGTGGTCACGGACAGAGAAGGGAAGCCTAAAAGCTTGCCCGAGTATTACGGAAAGTTGCTGATGGAATCCCGGTAGGTGCTCATGTTGCCCAAGGATCAGAAACTGGAGACTCCACCTGAAATATTTGCACAGGATCAGAAGAACCGCTGGTCGTCCGTGGAGTCATCCATCTGGGGCCTCAAGTCCGAGTCCCCTGAAGAAAATGTGGCTCGATCCCTAGCTCGGACTCTCTTTGACCAACCTCGCCGCATCGAGCCTCGATTTTTGTATGATGAGCGAGGTTCTTGGTTATTCGAAAAGATCAGCACCCTGCCCGAGTACTATCTGACCCGTACTGAGAATGCCATTCTTGAAAAGGAGGCAGAACAGATCATTGCTCTGGCTGAAGTGGAATGCCTGGTGGAGTTGGGGGCAGGTTTTTCAAAGAAAACTGTCCATCTTCTGAGCCAGCAGGTCAACCAGCGGGGAAGAGGGACTTTTGCTCCCGTTGACGTGAGCCTTACTGCTCTGATTGGATCGAGAGACTCGGTCAAACAGCAGTTTCCCCGGTTGGAGTTCCATGGACTGTGTGCCTGTTACGAGGAGGGACTACTCAGCATCGAGAGAAGTCTTCCCACCCTTTTTGCATTTTTGGGCAGCAGTGTGGGGAACTTGGATCGATCTGACTTCGACCGTTTCTTTCAGTTGTTGAGTGGATGTATGGGCCCGGACGATTTCTTCCTTCTAGGAGTGGATTGTACCAAAGAGGAGGAAGTTCTTGAGAGGGCCTATAACGATGTGGGTGGGATGACGTCCCAGTTTATTTTAAACGCCTTTGAAAACGTCAATCGGTTGATGGGAAGCAATTTTGACCAGAGGAAAATGCGTTACCATTCTTGCTATAACCTCCAATGGCAGCAAATGGAGATGTACGCAGTCTCCACTTCAGACCAGAAGATTGACTTCCCTTCGCTCGAGTCAGGATTTGTGTGGAAGGAAGGAGAGCAAATCTTAGTCGAAATCAGTCGTAAATTTGAGCCCCATCAACTTGAGCAGCAATTGGAATACTTCGGTCTGGAATCGATTGCCCACTGTAACGATCCCCAGCAGTGGTTTTCATTGCTGCTGTTTCGACGTTGTAGCGGCCGCTCTCAGAGCGGCCAGAGCTGAGTAGAAAGGGTGCGCGTAACCACAATGACTGCGTCGCAGTTGATTGATCAGTTGACCGAAGCCCGTTCTCGAACCTTGGCGCTGGTTGAGGATCTCAGCGACGAGCAGTTGATGGGACCTCGACTGCCTATCGTCAATCCGCTTCTCTGGGAAATCGGACATGTGGCCTGGTTTCAGGAGAAGTGGACTCTCCGTCATCTGTTGCAGAAGGACCCGATTCGTGCAGATGGAGATCGGCTCTACGACTCCATGGCAGTGGCTCACGATACGCGCTGGGACCTGCCGCTTCCTTCACGGAAGGAGACGCTGAGCTACATGGAGGAAGTTTTCGCTCGCATGATCGATTCCCTACAATCGGGAAAGCCGGAAGTTCAGCCCTATTTCTATCAGTTGGGGCTCTTGCACGAAGATATGCACGATGAGGCGTTTACCTACGGGAGACAAACCCTCAGCTATCCTCCACCTCCTCTCTCCTCTCCAGACGGGGAGGAACCTTTGAGCCCTCAGGGAGAGGAAAATTTTCTATCCGGTGACGTGGAGGTGCCCGGGGGACTGTTCCTTCTCGGAGCGACGCCAGAGATGCCATTCGTTTTCGACAATGAAAAGTGGAGTCATCCCGTCCAGGTCCAGCCCTTCCGAGTGGCCCGGGCAGCTACCAGCAATGCTGAATTTGCAGCCTTTGTGAATGAGGGTGGATATCAGGATAAGAAAGGGTGGAGTGAGCCTGGGTGGAGATGGCGGGAAGAGGTTGACGCTGAGCATCCGGTGTACTGGACACGAGAATCGCCCAATGGGTGGATGCGCCGTCACTTTAACCAGTCTCTGCGCTTGGAAGGAGATCTGCCCATTATTCATGTGAACTGGTATGAAGCGGAGGCCTATTGCAAATGGGCGGCCCGGCGTCTTTTGACTGAGCCGGAATGGGAGATGGCGGCATCGCAGGAATTTCAAGCGGACGGGACGATGGTAGAAGGGAAGAGAAATTTCCCCTGGGGGGATGAGCCGCCCAGCAACGCACGGGCCAACCTGAACTGGGAAGCCATGGGATGTGTGGCGGTGGGAGCCTTGGCCGAAGGGGACAGTCCGGTGGGTTGCCGGCAGATGATTGGCAACGTGTGGGAATGGACCGCCAGTGATTTTCTGCCCTATCCCGGCTTCGTTGCTGATCCCTATAAAGAGTACTCTGAGCCCTGGTTTAAAACCCACAAAGTCCTGCGTGGTGGGGCCTGGACCACTCGCTCGCGGCTGATTCGTAATACCTGGCGGAATTACTGTACCCCTGACCGGCGTGATGTTCTGGCAGGATTTCGGACTGCAGCCCTATAGGTCAATGGACAAGCCCACGACAGCTCCACAGCACGAGAGCACGAACTCACGACCGCACCAGGCCTGTCTGCGTATTCAATTGGTCACGCCGTCCCCGAAAGCCTTGCTGGACGGCAATCGGGTCACGGCTCTGCGATGGGTGCGCCTCCTCAAGGCACTCGGTCACAGGGCAAGTGTCGCACGCCAATACGAAGGAGGCTCCTGTGATGTGCTGATTGCTCTGCACGCTCTCAAGAGCTTCAAGTCGATTCGTCGATTTCATCAGAAGCATCCCGACAAGCCTCTGGTGGTGGTGCTTACGGGGACGGACCTTTACCGTGACCTGCATCGGAGACCCGAGGTCCGACATTCTTTGAAGTTGGCAACACATCTGGTTGTCTTACAGAAGCAGGCCCTGGAAGAACTTCCGGCTTCAGTGCGTCATAAGACCTGTGTCATCTATCAATCTGCTAAACCCTTTAAAGGCAAGGCTTCTCCTCCCAAGAGCTACTTTCGAATCTGTGTGGTGGGAAACTTGAGACCGGAAAAGGATCCCTTTCGAGCTGCCCAGGCAAGTCGACGGCTCCCCGCATCTTCCCGAATAAGGATCGTACAGGTGGGCGCAGCGCTCGGACCGGAGATGGAAAAGAGAGCCCTGGATGAGAATCAAAAAAACCCGCGCTATCGTTGGTTGGGGGCCTTACCCTATGGGAAGACACGCCGCCTGGTGGCCGACAGCCATCTGGTGGCCCTGACTTCCCGGATGGAAGGGAGTTCCAATGTTCTCTCGGAAGCCCTGATTTCCTCGGTGCCTGTGGTGGCTTCCCAGATTCCCGGACTCATGGGAACGTTGGGTGAGAATTATCCAGGCTATTTTCCTTTCGGAGATACACGGGCTTTGGCCGGGCAGCTTCAGAAGGCCGAGAATGACCCGGCATTTTATGGCCAGCTGAAAGCCCACTGTGCCCGAGTCTCCTCGTTGGTCCATCCCCAGCGTGAGCAGGCCTCGTGGGGAAAATTTCTGGAGAGCATTTCCTCGAATCAGACACCGCTAAAATGCCCTTGAAAAGAGCACTCGACGGGCTGGTGTATTTACTGGTGCGAGTCTTTTTGGCTTTCATCGGAGTCCTTCCAAGTTTTTTGGCCTATCCTTTCTGTGAGTCTCTGGCGGTTTTGGTTTATCTTCTGGATGGGAAGCATCGCCGGATTGGGCTGATCAATTTGAACATTGCTTTTCCCGAAAGGGATGAACAGTGGAAAAGACGAATTCTTCGGAAAAGTGTTCAACAATTGGGTGACCACTTGGTTGAGTTGAGCCGCCTGCATCGCCTGACGCCTGAGAAGGTGAAGAGACGGGTCCGATTTGAAGAAGGACGTGGACTGGAAAATTATCTCAAAGCCGGAGGCGGGGTTGAGCCGGTCCTTTTTCTGACTGCTCACATCAGTGCCTGGGAACTTTTACCGGTGGCTCAGGCGCTTTACGGTCATCCCTTGAGTTTTGTGGTTCGCCCGCTGGACAATCCTTTTCTGGATCGGTGGTTGACACGTTTGCGCACTCGCTGCGGAAACCAGATTATCTCCAAGCAAGGATCGATGCGACCCGTCCTCAAGACCCTCAAGGCCGGTGGCGATGTCGGGTTTCTTCTTGATCAAAACAGTCAGGAGAAGGAAGGGGTTTATGTTCCCCTGTTCGGTCACCCAGCCTCCACCAATTCAAGCCTGGCTGCCTTGTCCCGGAAGACTTCGATTTCGATTGTGGCAGGTTTTATTTTTCCCAGGCACCGTCGCGGCCAATACACGATCCGTTTTTATCCCCCCATCGAGGTGAGCCGTAGTGGTGATGTTCAGAAAGATATTAGCGAAGCCATGGCGCGTTTGAATCGCCGCATCGAGGAAGTGATCCGTGAGTACCCACACTGCTGGTTGTGGGGGCATCGACGCTTTCAGACTCAGCCAGACGGCAGAAGTCCTTATCAAGCTGGGGAAAAAGTGTAGCGGCCGCTCTTTGAGCGGCCGCTACACTTTGGAATGTAGGTTCAAGTTTTCCAGCATGCGTTTCCCGTCTTGTTTCCGGTGGGTCCTGTTGATATAAAGGTCCCTCGAAATTCGAGTGAAGAGGGCTGTGTTGTAAAAGGAGAGCCTATGGCCATCAAGTTAGGCATCAACGGATTCGGGCGAATCGGGCGTAACGTTTTTCGGGTTGTGATGGAAACCGATTTCGACCTGGAGATCACGGCCATCAATGACATCACGGATTCAAAAACCCTTGCCCATTTGTTGAAATACGACTCCATCTATGGACGACTGCAGGCCGATGTGGTTCCTGAGGAAAACTCGATTTCCGTCAACGGAAAGAAGATCGTCGTTTTTGCTCAGAGGGATCCGGAAAAGATTCCCTGGGGTGAAGTGGGAGCGGATATTGTCATTGAGTCCACGGGACTGTTTAGAAGTCGTGAGGACGCCGCCAAGCACCTGCGCGATTCCGTGAAAAAGGTCATTATCAGTGCACCTGGCAAGAATCAGGACCTGATGGTCTGCCTGGGGGTCAACGAGGAAAAATACGATCCTGCTGCACACTCCATTATTTCCAATGCCAGCTGCACCACGAATTGTCTGGCACCCGTTGCGAAGGTCTTGCATGAGCAGTTTGGCATCCGCAAGGGTCTTATGACCACCATTCACAGTTACACTACTGATCAGCGAATCCTGGATCTTCCCCACAAGGATCTGAGAAGAGCTCGTGCAGCCGCCTTATCCATGATCCCCACCACGACAGGGGCCGCGCTCGCGGTGACCCAGGTTCTCCCTGAACTGGAAGGAAAGCTTGATGGAATTTCCATTCGGGTTCCTACAGCGGCGGTATCCCTGATCGATTTGACGGCCATCGTGGGAAAAAAAGTCAGTGAAGATGAAGTCAAAGCGGCCTTCCGCGAAGCTGCTGAAGGTTCATTGAAGGGGATATTGGCTTATTCCGACGAAGCGCTGGTTTCTTCCGACTTCAGGAAAGATCCCCATTCGGCGATTGTGGATGGTCCTTTCACCAAGACTCTGGGTGACAACATGGTGAAGGTTTTGGCTTGGTATGATAACGAGTGGGCCTATTCAAGTCGGTTGGTGGAGTTGGCCCACTTTATCGGGGAGAGGCTGTAAAGAAGGAGACAGCTGACAACGGACAACAACAGACAACAGGCATTAAGAGGCAGTTAAAAGATGGAGCAGAACCCAAACGAGCCAAATCAGGCCGGGGCAGGCCAGGCAGAGCAAAACTCTGTCGAGCAAGGTCAAGCTGAGCCAAGCCAAGCGGAGCAAGGTCCGACGGAACAAAGTCTGATCGAACACGACCAGGCCGAGCAGAAAAGTCGAAAGCACTTTGTTGCAGGGAATTGGAAGATGTTCAAGACTCGCGATGAGGCTCAGACCACCGTTCGAGAAGTGGTGGGATTGGTCGGGAATATTCAAACCGTGGATATTGTCGTCTGCCCTCCTTTCACCGCCCTAGCTGCGGTGGAGGAAATCCTTACAGGAAGCGTCGTTCAACTGGGAGCCCAGAATGTTCATTGGCAAGATGAAGGAGCGTTCACAGGGGAAGTTTCCGTCTCCATGCTGGCCGACTATGGCTGCAGTCATGTCATCATCGGACATTCCGAGCGCCGCCACTACTTCCAGGAATCTGACGAGGTGATTCAAGACAAGCTTGAGAAGGTCTTCAGCACAGAGCTTGTTCCAATCCTTTGTATCGGTGAGTCTCTGGAGGCGCGGGAGGCGGACCGGGTTCAGGAAGTCATCCCGAGCCAGTTAGAACGGGCCATGCGTGAATTGACAGACCCTCAGACCTCCCGTATCATCATTGCTTACGAGCCCGTTTGGGCGATCGGAACGGGTAGGACGGCGACTCCAGAGCTTGCCGAGAAAGTTCATTTTCTGATTCGCGAGTGGCTCTCCGATCACTGTGCGACCGGTGTAGCGGATCAGGTGCGCATCCTGTATGGAGGAAGTGTCAGTCCGGAGAATGCTGGCCCGCTCATTGAGCAGGAGAACATCGACGGATTTCTGGTTGGCGGCGCCAGTCTGGACGCACAATCGTTTGCTAAGATAGTCCAGCAGAGCGCCTGAGCCGAAACCTCAAAGACGTCAGCCGGCCTGGCCATCTTTTTGTCCGTTGTTCGTCAGTGACCTAAAATGTACGCACTTGTCATAGTCTTCCATATCGTAGCTTCGCTGGTGTTGATCCTGGTTGTTCTTCTGCAGTCAGGTAAAGCCGGAGATTTGGCTGCCACTTTTGGAAGCACGGGAAGTCAGACCGCCTTTGGGGCACGGGGAGCGGCCACTGTACTGACCAGAGCCACCACCGTCTGTGCTGTCATTTTTATGGTGACCTCGCTCACGTTGGCCATCATGTTTACCAAGGGCTCCAACGGCACGGTCCTGGAAGGGGTGAGTTTGCCGGAGGAAGTTCCGATAGAGTCTCCGATTGACCTGTCCACACCTCCCGCTGAGCAACCCGTTGCCGGGCAACCCTCCGACGAGCAACCCTCGGAACCTGCAGCCGAGGAGGGTTCGGCGGAAAGCCCGTAGATGCCGGAGTGGTGGAATTTGGCAGACACACCATCTTGAGGGGGTGGCGCTCGAAAGAGTGTGCGGGTTCGAATCCCGCCTCCGGCACCATTTCTCGTGCTTTCTTGACTTCGTGCATCCGTGCGTTCGAAGTCCTCGAAAGGATTTCCGTTTCTTGCTTCCCGAACAGATTACTGTCCCCTACTTCCCCTACTTCGGAAGCGAGGGTCCGTCGGG
>JADFOI010000184.1 GCA_022562935.1 Acidobacteriota bacterium | reverse complement strand
CTGGATCGTCAAGGGGTGAAGGTCATTACCTTGAAGTTGGGGTTCGTAGATACGGAAATGACCTACGGGAAAAGGGGTCTGTTCCTGGTGGCTTCTCCTGAACAGGTGGCGAAGTCAGCCTGCCAGACACTGCAAAAGCCATCTGGAGTCTATTATTTACCGCGCTTCTGGCGGATGATTATGCTGGTCATTCGGTTGATTCCAGACTCCGTCTTCAAACGACTCAACCTTTGAGTAACACTTTGAATGGATTGAACCATTGAGCAAACGGATGAACGAATGGATTCGCCTCCTGCGGCCCTATCAGTGGGTCAAGAACGGCTTTGTGTTTGCCGGTTTCTTGTTTGTCGAAGGTTGGCATGATCCTGCCATGACGCTTCGGGTCGTTGTGGCTGCAGGCGCATTCGCGTTGGTGGCCAGCGGCGTTTATATCCTGAACGATCTGGGAGATCGGGAGCGTGACCGTCGTCATTTACAAAAGCGGTTGCGGCCCCTGGCAGCCGGCACGATTTCTTCAGCAGAAGCCTTTTCTCTAATGGGGGTGACCCTGGTGGGTGGATTGGCATTGGGCTACTGGGTCTCCCCCAGGACGTTCATGCTCCTGTCCATTTACCTGATTCTCAATGCTCTCTACACGAAATGGCTGAAGCGGATCGTGATTTTGGATGTTTTCGTCTTGGCATCGGGTTTCTTTCTGCGAATTCTGGTGGGAACTTTAGGGGTCGGAATCCCACCCTCGAAGTGGTTGTTGTTGTGCGGCATCATGTTGGCGCTCTTTCTGGGATTTGGGAAGCGGCAGGCTGAGCTCATGGAACTGCGTTCCACAGGTGAGGTGGCGCGAGAGGTGCTTGGGCAATACGGCGACAAGATCCTGGAGAGCATGCTGACCACGACCTCAGGGGCCGTTTTGGTGACCTATGCACTCTATACGGTGGATGATGCAACGGTTGCCCAACATCACACGGAAGCCCTGATCTATACGGTACCCATTGTGGCTTACGGTTTGTTTCGGTACCTGTACCTGCTTCACCATCATGAGATGGGACAGGATTCTTCCCGAGAGATTTTCACCGATGGGCATCTTGTGGGCACGCTTCTGGTGTGGCTAGCGGCAGTATTGCTGATCCTGAGTTGAGGTCTTAATCTGGTGTCATCCTAGACAAATATCCTGGACCCTTTTCAGGGCTCCGGAGGTATCTCGCCACCCGCTCTTGGTTTCTTGGTTGTAATCTTAGGGCTGCAAACTTTAGAATAGTCGCGATGCAAGTAGTCGAGAAGATCCTCCGGAAGACCTACCAGGGCAAGCGGATCGGTCCTGAGGAAGGACTGGCTCTTCTGCAGTCCGGGGAGTTTCAGAAAGTGGGGCAGGCGGCCGACTACGTGCGTCGCCAGAAATGTCCGGATGGGGTCGTCTCTTTCCTGATCGATCGCAATATCAGCTACACCAACGTCTGCGTGGCCCGCTGCACTTTTTGCAATTTCTATCGGAAACCGGAAGCGGAAGGGGGTTACATCCTCTCTTTGGAGTCGATCTTCAAGAAGATCGAAGAGACCCTTGAACTGGGAGGAACGGGAATCCTGATGCAGGGAGGGATGCACCCCGACCTGAAGATCGACTACTATGAAAATCTGCTCAGTTCCATCCGGGAACGCTACTCCATCCACCTGCACTGTTTCTCACCGCCGGAAGTCGTGGTCCTGGCCCGTTTGAGCAAGATCAGTATTCGAGAAGCGATTCGCCGTCTCAAGGCGGCCGGTCTGGTTTCCATCCCGGGCGGAGGTGCCGAGATTCTGACTGAAAGGATGCGCAAGAAGATCAGCCCCGGCAAGTGCACCGCTGATCAGTGGCTGGAAGTCATGCGCATCGCTCACGAAGAAGGTCTGCTCACCACGGCAACCATGATGATCGGGGGAGGGGAGACCCTTGAAGAACGCATCGAGCATCTGGACCGGCTGCGCAGACTGCAGGATGAGACGGGCGGATTTGTGGCCTTCATTCCCTGGAACGTCCAGCTGGAGGGAACTCCCATGCAGGCTTCCATCAGCAGGAAGGTGGGCCCGGTGGAATACCTCACCCTTTTGGCGGTCAGCCGCATCTACCTGGACAATTTCCGCAACCTCCAGGTCTCCTGGCTCACCCAGGGTTTATCGGTTGCCCAGATAGCGCTTCACTTTGGAGCCAACGATGTGGGCAGCATCATGATTGAAGAAAATGTCATGAGTACGGCAGGTGCCCACAACACCGCCACTCGAGAGAACCTCCTCACCGTGATCGAAGAAGCGGGTTTTACACCCGCCCAGCGCGACACCCTCTACCAGACCTTCCGACGCATTGCCTAAACACGAGTTGTTCGACAACTGAGGGCCTCCCACATAGCCCGTGGGCTGAAGCCCACGGCTCTGACTGCTCTCGTTGGCTCCAACAGAGCCGCAGGCTTTAGCCTGCGGGCCATTCGGCACCTCAGGTGCCGAATCCGCGTTGGATGGACCCTGTTCATTCTCCTTGTACTTGACTTCGGTTCAGTTTTGTATAAATATACATAAATTGTGTATAGAGAGAAAGAGAAACGCCACCAGGCCATCCTCGATTTGGTCGATCGAACGAATCTTTCCAGCCAGGAAATTCTGCGCAAAATGCTTAAAACAATTGGCTTGGAAGTCACACAGGCCACTCTGTCCCGGGATTTGAAAGAACTGCATGTGGTCAAGACGATCGGCGAAGACGGTGAATATAAATATGCGATTATGGAAGAAATTTCCGGCTTTCAGATTGCCAGCTGCGACATCAGTGGGAATCTGCTGGTTCTGCACACCGACCCGGGAATGGCTCAGGCTGTGGCATTCCGGGTGGATGCCCTGGGGTTGGCCGGGATCTTAGGGACGGTAGCGGGTGATGATACCCTCCTGGTGGTGGTGGCGGAAGGATACGATTCCCGTAAGGTGAGGAAGGATTTATGGCAAGGAGTGCAGAAGTAAAGAAAATCGTTTTGGCTTATTCAGGTGGCCT
>JADFOI010000094.1 GCA_022562935.1 Acidobacteriota bacterium | reverse complement strand
CCGCTCCTGAGGGATCTCGACCACGTCGGCCAAAAGCTCTCGTGCCCGCACCGGCATCTTGTTGCTGATCCAGACATTGACCCGGCCATCGGGATCGATAGCCACAACCGAGGCGTGAGGCTCGATATAGCCCTGATGTACAGCGGGTGTGTTGAAGGTGTGTTCGAAAACCTGTTTGGCCAGAGCGAATCCCTTGTCGATATCACCCAGTTCCCAAGTCACGTGAGAGTGGACGTTGGGGATATCGGAGAAAAACTTCTGGGGAGCGTGAGCGTAGGATCGATAATCGGGATGCAGCAGTGGGGCCTCGGATTTCATGGCCTCATGGGCGTCGAAGACAGCAGGCATCTCTTCATATTCCACGTCAATGGAGGCCAGCGCATCCTCGGCCATATCGGGATCCTCTGCAGCCACCACCGCCACTTTCTCACCAATGAATCGCACCCGATCTCTGGCCAACACCGGCATGTCATACACCAGTCGCCCGGTCAACAGGTCGGGCAGGTCCTTGGCGGTGAGTACGGCAAGAATTCCCGGCATTTGTTCGGCCTCTTGGGTATCGATGGAGACAATTTTGGCGTGGGGCAGAGGGCTTCTCAAGACCTTTCCCCAGATCATGCCCGGCAGCAAAACATCGGCCGTATACTTGGCTTCTCCGGTAACCTTGGCAGGTCCCTCTATGCGCCCCAAAGGTTGTCCTATCTTTCCGTATGACATGGCGCACTCAATCTAAACAGAAAAGACTCGGTTTGCAAGGGGAAGCCACAGACCACAGACCGCTGACCGCGGTCAGCGGTCTGTGGAAATTCCAAATCCAAAATTCCAAATCCAAAACAGATTCGGAATTCGAACTTCAGAGGTGTCCTTTCTTTTCTCTTTTCTCTGCGCGCCCAGCGCGTTACAATCCACGAACTCTTCAAGAGGCATCGGAACATGGACAATTCGAAGGGACGAGGTTCCAAAAAGTGGGGTGTGGTGGGGCTTTGCTTTGGGGCTCTCGCCATGAGCAGTGTGGTTCGGATCTCCCTGGGGATTGCAGCCCCCACTTTGATGAAAGAGTTCGACATCTCCCCTGTCACCATGGGCTACGTCCTCTCGGGATGGAACTGGGCCTACACGGCCTGTCAGTTGATCATAGGTCCTGTGGTGGATCGATTCGGATCGTGGATCGTTCTGGGTCTGGGAGCCGGCGTGTGGAGCCTTTCCACCATCGCTTTGCCCCTGGCTACCACGGCCCTTGCTCTGTTCCTGTTTCGGGCCGTCTTTGGAATCGGGCACAGCATGTTGATTCCGGCTCAGGCCTCGACCATCTCGAAGTGGTTTCGCTCGGAACAGCGTTCCACCGCTCTGGGATTTGCCTTCTCCGGGAGTCAGGTGGGAAGCGCTGTCGGTGCGGCCGTCTGTGCCTTGCTTTTGGTTAGTTTCGGCTGGCGATCCGTGTTTTACTGGATCGGTGCCGCAAACCTGCTGTTTGCCGTCATCTGGATCCTTTTCCACCCCGACAAAAAGATCGGACCCCAGACCAAGTTGGGTCCTGAAGGGGAAACCCGGACAGAGAAGCGGGTTTCCATCTTTGCCCTTCTGTTCGGGACAGGGGACAACTCCCTGGGTGTCCGCCTGCGCAACTGCCGCTCAGCCTGGGGACTTGCCTTTGGACAGGCGGGATACCTCTATGCCTATCATTTTTATATCAGCTGGCTCCCCAGCTATTTCTATGTGGAGCGAGGGATGACGGACCTGGAGTCAGGAATCGTGACCAGTCTTACTTTTTGGATGGGAATGATCGGAACCATTGGTGGGGGTTGGCTGGGGGACCATCTGATCCGGAGAGGCTTCAAGCCCACTAGCGCACGCAAAACGGTTGTGGGGGTAGGAATGATGGTGGCCACCGTCATGGTGATCACGGCAGCCTACACAACCCAAACCTGGTTGGCTGCTACCCTGCTCATCCTCTGCATGGGTTCCCTGAGAGCCACCACGGGATCGGCCAATGCCATGCCCATTGATCTGGCACCCTCCACTTCAGTGGCCTCACTGGTCTCGATTCAGAACTTTGGCGGCAATGTAGGAGGTCTGATGGCGCCTATCGTCACCGGTTACATTTTTGCAGCCACAGGGTCTTTTACGGGAGCCCTGGTCACCGCCGGAGCCATCATGATGTTCGGCGCCTTTTCCTACGTGTTTATCGTAGGACGTCTGCCTGAAGAAGAGAAGGCCCCGTAGGGGCGAGCCGGTGGCTCGCCCGAGCCGTCAGGCCTGCGAAAACCTCCGGAATGTGGGAGGCACCTCAGGTGCCGAACGGCCCACAATACAGTGCGGGTTTTCGGATTCGGCACCTGAGGTGCCTCCCACATTCCGGAAATTCTTTCTGCTCACTCTGTTCGGGTCAGCCAACGGCTGACCCCTACGAGTACATCAACCCTAGTCTAAGACCCCTTCTTTTTTCCATTCCTGGATGGTCTCTTCATCATATTCCAGAAGATCCTCCAGGATGGCCTCGGTATCCTGACCCAGAGTGGAGGGCAGTGAGAGAGAATCATCACTCATCCCACTGAATTGAAGGGCACTGCGCGGGACCTCCATGGGTCCGAAGGAGGAGACGGGAAAATGTTCAAAATAGTTGCGGTGGCGCAACTGAGGATCCGCTATCAAATCGGCACCGTTTTCGACCACGCCGGCCGCAATACTCTCTTCCTGCAGCTTCTTCATCACCTCTTCGGGAGATCGCTCCTGGGTCCATTCCTCCACCACTTGGTCCAGCTCCGAGACATGCTTGGAGCGGGCCTGCTGTTCGGCAAACTTGGGGGAGGCGGCAAGATCCTCTCGTCCCATAATCCGGCAGAACTTCTGCCACTCCTTATCGGTGGTGATGGAAAGGACACACCAACGGTCATCGCCCTGACAGCGGTAGCATCCATGGGGAAAGGCGGTAGGATGGTGGTTGCCTCGTGGTTCTGGATCTTTGCCATTCACGGACATCTCCAGGTAGCTCACGCCCAAAGCATAGGCAGCGGCCTCGGCTTGGGCCAGATCGATGGTGACTCCCTTTTGAGTCACCCGACGACGAAGCAGTGCGGCCACCAGCAGCGTGGGAGCCAGAATGAAACTCAAATGATCCGGGTAAACTCCCTGGCTGCCAATGGGACGCGGCTGATCAGGATGGTTCCACAGATAAGTCATGCCGGAAAAAGCGGTGAGATTAAACCCCCAGGTACCGTACCAGCTCTTGGGCCCCTTCTCTCCCAGTCCGGGCAACCTGAGAATAATGATTCCTGGGTTGACCTGCCTGAGTTCTTCCTCGCCCAGGCCCAGTCGCGTCAGGACTCCAGGGCGAAAGTTCTCCAGCACCGCATCCGAACAGGAGGTCAGCTTCTTAATAATTTCCACTCCGTCCGGATGCTTGAGATTCACGGTGAGTGATCGGACTCCCAGGTTACACTCGATGAAGCGGGCCGAAGAATCCAGGTCCTTGCCGAAATGGCGAAAGGTATCCAAACCACCGGTTCGAGACTCCACTTTGATCACCTCTGCACCGTGCTGGGCCAGAAGCCGTCCCGCGTAGGGACCGGCATAGGCATTGGTGAAGGCGATGATCCGGATGCCCTTCAGAATCTGGTTCGTGCTTTGTGCGCTCATATCACCCCTTCCGAGGCCAGGTGATCCAACGCCTGCTGGTCCAGATTCCAGCTCCTGGCCGAAGACTTCCTCATTATGCTGGCCCAGCGTAGGTGCTGGAGCTGCGGGTTTGGGGCGCTCGCCGTCGACCGTGAAGGGCACACCTGGCTGTTGGTACTCGCCAATCTCAGGATGGGTCACTGAGGTGAAGAATTCCCGGGCCTGGATGTGAGGATCCTTTTGAAAATCCGATGGGGTATTGACGGGAAGACCGGGAACCCCCCGTTTTTGCAACAGGTGGGCCAGCTCTTCCTTTTTGTACCGAGAGGTAAAGGACTCCAAAAGCGGATTGAGCCAATCGGCATGGGCGCGGCGCTCCGTGTCCGTCTTCCAACGGGGATCATCCAACTCGGGTGGATGATCCTCCCATATCTCGAGAAGAATTGGCCAATGGCGATGGGTTGCAAAAAGGGCAATGTATCCATCCTGGCAGCGAAAGAGGTTGGCCGGTGCCACATGCTGGTGTTGGCTTCCCGCTCGCTTCACCAATTTCCCTTCTGCCGAATAGGTGAAGGCGACATGTTCGTGGATGGCAAGACTGGCCTGAATCGAGGTATCAATGTGGACTCCCTTTCCCTGCTCTTCTCGTCTCCACAGCGCCAGCATCACTCCGTAGGCAGCGTAGAGGCTGGCGTAGTAGTAGGATTGGGTCTCGGGCGGCATGCAAGGGGGCAACTCAGGATCTCCGCTGACGTACAGCAGTCCACTCATGGCGGTGGTCACGATGTCGGGAGATTTAAAGTGGGAGTAAGGTCCGGTTTGTCCAAAACCTGAGAGAGAAACAAGAATGAGCTTGGGCTGGCGCTCTGTGAGAACGGAATAGCCCAGGTTGAGCTTCTCCAGGTAGTCGGGACCCGAGCTCTCCAAAACAACATCCACCCGCTGGAGAAGATCGAGGAACAGGTTTCGTCCTGCCGGACAGGTGAGATCCAGGGTGATTCCCCGCTTACCAGCATTGAGGTAGGCGAAGGAAAGACTGGTTTCACCATCACTGCCTCCCTGGGCGAAGGGTGGTTCACGGCGCAGGTCATCGCCTCCGGGAGGCTCGACCTTGATCACCTCCATGCCCAAGTCGCACAGGAGCTTTCCGCAAAAAACTCCCTTGGCGGTACTGATATCCAGAACCCGGTAGCCCGATAGCAAGGACCCAGCCTGTGTACCCATCAATGTCGGCTGCGTTTCTTCAGTAAGTTCTGAGCCAGCCGCCAGCGCAGAACCTCAGTGGCACCTTCCGTAATCCGGATGCTGCGAAGCTGCCGATACATCCACTCCAGTGGCAACTCTTTGGTGAGCCCCATTCCTCCGAACACCTGAATGGCCCGATCGACGACCCGACCGGCCATCTCGGAACAGGTGATCTTCACCATATAGGAGGTGTCGCGGACATTCTCGCCCCGATCGTAGCGCCAAGCGCACTCAAAGACCATGAGCCGGGCCGCATGTAACTCCATGGCCGAGTCCACGATCATAAACTGTATGATCTGCCGTTCGGAAAGAGGCTTTCCGAAAGTGATGCGTTCCTGGGAATAATCCATCATCATTTCCAGTGCCCGCTGGGCCATCCCCACGCTCTGTGCACCGTGGCATCGAACCCGCCCATCGGTGAGCCATTCCTGAGTCATGGCAAATCCGCCGCCCACCTCCCCCAGCACATTGGCCGCAGGAACCCGCACATTGTCGAACACGATCTCCCAGGGAGAATCTCCCATCATGGTCGGCTGCTGGCGTGTCAAATTCACTCCCGGGGTATCCAGGTCCACCAGAAACGAGGTGATGCCCCCCCGGGCACGTTTCTCCGGATCCGTCAAAGCCCACACCTGCGCGAATTGGGAGTAACCTGCACCACTGATAAAGCGCTTGGTTCCGCTAATGACGAAATCGTCTCCATCGCGGACGGCACGGGTTTGCATGGCCGCCGGGTCAGAGCCGGCATCAGGCTCGGTCAGTGCAAAGCACATCCGCTTCTCCCCGCTCAATACCGGGCGAAGGTACTTATCCTTCTGCTCACCCTTGCAGTACAACAGGGGCGGGCGGACGTCCGGACCAAAGACCTCATTGATTCGGTAGGGGATGACCACGGTTCGACCGAGCTCTTCTGAGATGACACAGCGAGTCAGTAGATCCAGGTCAGCCCCGCCGTATTCCTTGGGAATATCCAGCAGCCATAAACCAATGGACTTGGCCTTCTTCTGCAGGGGGCGGAGATACTTATCCGGCATGGCCTCCGCTTCAGGACGGTACTCGGCCTCCAACGGAATCAGCTCTTCGTCTACGAACCGCCGAACCGTTTCCTTCAGGAGCAGCTGCTCGTCAGTGAGATTGAAATCCATACCGATGGCCTCGCTTGGTTGTCATCGTATTTATGGAACGAGACATTTAAGCATCGCGGTCATAGGATTCAAGCCCCGGGCGATATTTCTTTTCCTTCACGAACTGGTCAATCCCTTTGTTGCGGCCTTTCTCCGGATCAGTGGCCTGAAGTGCGATGATCTTGGCACTAATGTACTCTTCAGCCAACGCGTAGTCCATGGTACGGCAGGTCTTAAAAACCTCCTTGGTTGCCCGAAGGGCGGCAGGATTCTTCTCCATCAGCTTTTGGCAAAGCTTGACCGTCTCCTCCCGCAATTTCTCGCGGGGGACAGCGAAGGTCACCAGCCGCATCTCCGCAGCCTGCTTTCCATCGAAGGTGTCCCCGGTCAGACTGTAGTAAAGGGCATCCCGATAACTCATCGCATCAGCGATGACCCGGCTAACCAGCCCACCTGGGAAAATTCCAAAGTTGATCTCGCTCAGACCAAAGATGGCATCCTCGGCAGCGATGGCAATATCGCAGGCAATCAACTGAGTGAAGGCTCCACCAAAGCAATAGCCATTGACCATGGCTATGGTCGGCTTGGGAAACGTCAGCAGGCTTCGCCAGCGCCACTCATGGGTGGCCCATTCGGCACGCCGCCGCTCAACCGGCTTGTCATCCAGTTCGCGGAAGAATTCCTTGAGGTCCTGACCGGCACACCAGCTATCCCCGGCACCCGTGAGTACCAATACTCGTGTCTCGTCATCCGATTCCAGTTCAACGAGAACATCCACCATCTCAAAATGGAGCTGGGGACTCATGGCATTGCGCTTCTCGGGACGATTGAGGATTACCCAGGTGATACCATTCTCTTTCTCAACCTTGACCGTCTTATAAACCTTCTGGACCATTCACTTTACCTCCCTGTCTGATTTTGGGCCGGAGTATATTGAGCCCCCCAGGGCCTGTCAACAGAGCTTTCATCTTGACAATCTAACAGGCCAGTTCCAGTATTCAGTTTCGACATTCACCATTGCCTGACTCAGAACGGATACCCATGACCCAGAAGGAAATATTCGTTGCCCACAGATCGGAGTTCAAGGAAAGGGAGCGTAAAATCGTTCCACACGGAAACACCGAAATTGGGGTGTACCGCGCCAACGGGAAATTGTACGCCTACCAAAATCTGTGTGCTCATCAGGGAGGTCCCGCCTGTGAAGGGCTTCTGATGCCCAAGGTCGAGGAGGTCATTGCCAGGGATCAGACCTACCAGGGACAAAAATTCAACTATGAAGAACTTCACATCGTCTGTCCCTGGCATGGGTGGGAGTACGATCTTCAGACAGGAGAAATGGTAGCGGATCGCAAGTTCCGCCTGAAGAAATACGAAGTGGTGGAGAGAGGGGAGGACATTTATGTCCTGGTATGAACTCCCCACCAGCGATATCCACAAGATGGCAGTCGAGGAACTGGATACCTCCAAACTCCTCACCAACGCAGCCAGACAGCGGGATGAGCGGAATTACAAGGACCTTTTGATCATAGACGTGGATTGTCATCACTATGAAAATGAGTCTCTGAGAGAGATCGTTGACTATATCGAAGATCCTGTCATGAAACATAGTGCCCAGATGGCCACCACCGGGGGTACCGGGGTGCAGACCTCCTTTTTGCCGGGCCTGGTCGGTTATCAGGACATTGCCGGACGGGTCACGCGCTACCCCTTGCGGAAGAGTGAAAAGACTCCAACCGGCAAGGTCCATCGCGACGTGACCCTCACCCTTCGATGGATGGACGCCATGGGAGTGGACTATGTCTGCCTCTTCCCCACACCGATGCTGGCCATGGGCTCACACCCCCAGACGGAAGTGGAAGTCAACATGGCACGAGCCTACAACCGTTGGCTTACTGAGAATATTCTCTACACTGAGTCCCGCATCAAGTCGATGCTCTATTTACCCTTCAACGATCCTGATGCGACCTACAAAATGGTCCAGGACTTCGGAGACAAGAAGGGGGTGGTTGGCTTCATGGTCACGGCCTCCCGATACGCTCAGGTCTACGACAATGCCTACATGAAGACTTATTCCCTGCTGGAGGAATTGGGTAAGCCGCTCGCTTTCCATGCCGGTTACAACTGGTCGGACCCCATCCTTGCCACCACCAACCGGTTCATCGCCACCCACGCCTTGGGTTTCACCTTTTTCAATATCGTTCACTGCGCCAACTGGATTGTCAACGGACTGCCGGTGCGCTTCCCCAAGCTGAAGATAATCTGGATTGAATCGGGCATCGCCTGGGTGCCCTGGCTGATGCAGCGGCTGGACAATGACTACAAGATGCGCAGTTCGGAGTGCCCTTCGCTCAAGAAGCTGCCCAGCGAGTATATGCGCGAGATGTATTACACCTCCCAGCCCCTGGAGATGCCGGATGACTTGAGTGTGCTGGAAACCACCTTCAAGATGATGAATGCGGAGACTCAGCTTTTGTGGGCCTCCGATTACCCCCACTGGGACATGGACCTACCCAGCAAAATTTACGATCTGCCCATCCTATCCGAGCAGGCCAAGCGCAACATTCTGGGCGAGAATGCCCGCAGCCTTTTCAACCTGGATACGAGCCCTCGATTCCCAAAATGACCTCCCAGCCGGCGCAGCTCCCCTCTTGACAAGGGCCACGAGTTAGCCTCAAGATACGCAGGAAATTCGTTTCGTTCTGACGCTCACCATGCGAACTTCGGAGGGTTGTAATGAGTAGAAAACGGGTCATTCTTTTCACTTTTCTTATGGTCGGGCTGCTCTTGCCTGCTCCTGGCCTGTCTCAGGACTATACCGCGTTGGTGGAAGACATGGGCTATGCCGACACCATTCTGGTGAATGGAAAGATCGTCAGCATGGATGACCGGAGCAACCTCCCCAATACCCCGGGAAATATCTTTGAAGCGATGGCCATCAAGGGGAAAAGGATCATGGCCCTGGGAACTCATGAGCAAATGCAGAGGCTGGCCGGGTCCAGAACCCAGACCGTAGACATGGGCCAAAGGACCGTTATCCCGGGCTTGATTCAAACTCACTACCACCTTTTTACGAGTGCCGCCAGAAAATATGGCCCTCAGTTCGGGCTCACCGATCCCAGCGTCAAGCTGACCGTAATGGCAGAGGCCACGCCCGAGGCCACCGCCAAGAGGATCCGGGACGTCATCGCCAATGCTATCCGAACCCAGAACATTGCCCGAGGCCAGTGGATCAGCGTGTCTGTCCAGGAGGGTAAAGAGAATCTTCCAGGTACCAACCGCACCTGGTTTTATGTCGGAAAACTCAACAGAAGACAGTTGGATGCAGCGACTCCGAACCATCCTGTGATGGTTTGGGGAGGGATTGGTGGATACTTTAACTCAGTGGCAATCGAAGAATTCAAGGAAGTGTTCCCGGACTGGGAAGACAGCACCAACTTGGAAACCGGTCCTGGATCCGCTCTCAATGGCTATTTCGCAGTTCCCGAACAGGGAGCACTGACCTTTGAATATTGGTGGAAAGATAAGCCCCTTTCCGATTTAGCGGAAGTGATGCGACTGCAGGGCTTGGATGTGATCAGAGCCGGTATCACCACCGTAGCCACCCGCCTTTTATATCCCAGAACCGTGGCTGCCTACAGTCTGTTGAACCGGGAGGGACAGCTGCCACACCGTCTCGCCTATTACATCGAATCGCAGAGAGGAAACCTTTTCAACCGCAAGACCATCAACGAATTCTATCGAGGGTACGGAGCTCCCTGGACGAACCATGCCAATGGAGGGGAGATGATGTGGCTCAACGGTATGTGCCACGAAATATGGGATTCCACCCAAAACAATATCTGCATGGGTCCCGATCTATCCGCGCCTGAGGACATCAAGGCCCGCGAGCGCTGCCCCAATCCAAACCTCAAGGCCTGGGTTGCCCTTCGGGCCGGACTCATCAATGGATGGCGTACGGCGGGGGTTCACGGGACCTCCCCCCACGGGGTGAGACTTTACATCCAGATGCTGGAAGAGGCCATGAGGGAAGCGAATTTCTCCGTCGAGTATGTGAGAGATCTCAGGCTGACCCTGGAACACAATCAGGTGTTGGGAAACGTGCCTGACGTCATGGAATCCATCAAAAAGTATGGCATCATTCTCAATGTCAACACCGGCTATCTGGCTGAGGTGCCGAAGCTGATCGAGGATTATGGTGAGGGACTGAGAAAGTATGCCATGCCCGTCAAGACTTGGATCGAGGATGGAATACGGGTGACTTTCGAGGCCCGCGGGACCGATTTTTGGACACCCATCCATACGCTGGTGACCCGGAAAACAGCGGTCAGCAAGGTCTACCCGGAATCGGTTGTCCTGCTTCCTGAAGAGGCGATCGATCGCGTCACAGCACTGAAGATGGCCACCACCTGGGCTTCGGAGTATATGCTGGCCGAGGATACCATCGGCACCTTGGAGCCGGGAAAATACGCAGACTTTGCGGTGCTGGACAGAGACTTTTTCACCATCCCAGTGGATGAAATTCCCAATATGAAGTCGGTCATGACGGGTCTCAACGGCAAGATCGTCTACGACAACAGCTCAGGACAAGATCGGTTCATCGAGTGAAAAATTGGGACAGGCCTTTCGGGGCCTGTCCTTTTTTTCGCTCGGGACAAGATCAGTTCGCCGCCGGAATGTAGCTATAGCTCCCGTGCGATCACCCCATGAAATTTTTCCACCTGCTCAGGCGGCTGCGGTCGGGTCATGAAGCTGATCAATAAGAATAAGAAAACGTTGACGAAAAACGCGGTGGCAAGTCCAGGTAGGATATGCACAGGGACCGGATTGGGAAGAAAGTCCAGCTCCCAGGCAAAGGTTAACCCAATGCCCACAGCAGGAGCGATCAGGGCCGCTTCTGTGGAGGCACGAGACCAGGTGATTGCACCCAACAGCGGGGTAAGAAGCTGCACGGTAATGGCACCCGCAAAGATGGCCAGAGGGGTAATCAAGACAGGATTCAGCAGTGCCAGCAGGACTCCTATTGCTGCCACCAGGAGAATGAGGGAACGATTGAGTTTCACCTCCTGGGAACTGTCCATCCCCGGCCACACCACGGCCCCAACCAAATCTCGAACAACCGTTGCTGTCAGAGTGTGCATGTAGGTGTCGGTCGTGGATATGATGGCGGCCAGGACGGCCACCAGAAACAGGGCCGCAGGAAAAATCGGCATCACCTTGAAGGCCAAGAGCGAGGAAACAAAATCGGGGCTCTCGACCTGGGAGAAAACCGACCTTCCATAGGTCCCAATCAGAAAAGTACCCATCACAAAAGCCAGAGCCCAGAGTAGCAGCATCAGGGAACTGATCTTGGCGAAGTGTGACTTACTTCGAGCGGAGTACATTCGAATCCACATGGCGGGTGATAAAACCACGGAACCGACACTCAGACCGATAGCGATGCCGTAGATGTGGGAAGTAGTGTAAGTATCCCCGATACCTGGAATGGTAAGGAACCTCTCTCTGACGGTACCCAACCCTTCCATGACGCCGGCCAGTCCCCCCCCTGCGGCGCCAATAATCATAAAGCCGTAGGCAACCAGCGAAGCCAGAATGAACAGACCATTGAAGAGATCCAGCCAAGCGATGCCGCGAAGCCCAGACGAGACAACATGCAAGGCCACGATGATGGCGATGATCACACTCCCCAGCCCGGAAGAAATGGCATTTCCAGAGAGGACATTGAGCAAAATGCCTCCTGCCAGAAGCTGGGCCACAATATAGGTAAGGTTGTAGAGCATGCTGGCAAAGACGGTATAGATGCGGATGGTATCGCTCTGGTAATACTCTCCCAGCAGATCACCGGGCGTGGTGAAATGATGTTCCTTTCCCAGAACCCAGATTCGAGGACCGATATACCACATCAGCATGGCGGCGATGGAATTTCCCGCCAGGATCGAGACCACAAAGGGAACCCCCACGGAATAGACCATGCCCGGCAGACCCGCCATCCCCACCCCACTGAGAACAGAGGCAAACATGGTAAAGGTCACCACCAGCCATCCCAGGTCCCGGGAAGCCACGATGTAGTCGGTAGCCTTCTGCGTGAGTCGTCGCTTGGCCGCGTAGGAGATGAGAAGAAATATGGCAAAGTAGCCGCCCAGTGCGGCCAGAATCAGCGGGTAGTTGGAGAGCACAAGCTCTCGGACTTCAGCGGGAAATGAGTTCATCGATCCTTTCTCAAGATTTTCGGATCCTAATCGTAAGTTGTCAGCCGCCCAAACACAACTCTGGCCTAAAACAGGTCAAACATATGCGTATACTTGAAGGTCAGGGACTTGTTCACGGGACCCCGTTGCTCGACGCTTCGTTCTTCGTTGTAGACCAGAAAAATGTCGCTTAAGGGGCGGTGGATGAAGTTAAAGCGGATATTGGAACTGACCTGGCGCTGATCGCTATTGTACTGAATCAGGCCGCTCAGGAACATCTTGGTACTGAACCTATACTCGATACGTGTGTTGAAGAGCCGAGTGGTGAGATTCCCCCCTTGCAGCCTCAGTCGATCCCACTGAAGCTGGGCCGATGCGGAAAACTTGTAGTGCGGCTTCACGGTCAGGCTAAATCGCGCGCCTTTGCTGGTTCCATCCCAAAAATCCCCCGTTTCGAATCGCACATCTCCCGAAATCAGGGCGCTGCGATTCGAGTTAAATGCGACGAACCAGCGGTCGAAGTCGTAGTCTCCAGGGGAGATCTCGATCTGGCCGCGGATGAAGAAGGGGTCATCGAGCCGTTCAAACCGGAAGCTCTTTCCGATCTGGAAGGAACCCCCATTTTGAAAGTTGGTTTGAAATTTAAACTCGGTAATTCGAGTCACCAGTCGGTTGTCACGGTCGGTGATGTAACGGTTTCGGACATTGGGGAAGAATTCTCGAATCCAGGTAATACTTCGAGGACGGTGACGCCAACCCGCCGAGTTGTCGTACTTGCGGATATCGGTGCGAGGGACAAATCCCACTTCGGCGTTGAAATTCTCTCCGATATCGAAAAAGCCGGTCCGTGCTTCCCAGGTATTGGTTCTCCACTCCACCCACAGGCGGCTGGCCAGATCGTCGTTCTCAAGACCGGGGGTTTTGGTCGCTGCCAGAAAGGAGATAATTCTTAGGTTCTGCCAAAAGCGAAAGTTGGCGTCCACCCCATAGGTGCGATTGTAGTCTCCCGACAGATTGGACTGGCGGTTGATAAAGATTCCCCCCAGTTCCGATTGATTCAAGATATTGCGTTTGACTCGGGCCACCGTGAAGTTGTTGGCCGGCTCGGGACCATCTTCCAGCGTCTGCATGTTCAGGAAGCCCAGGCTGTACTGCCCGGTTCGGCCAGTCAGACGGGCTCCTCCCAGAATGGGAATGGGCTGGCCGTCATTGGACAGGCCGATCCGGCGGCTGAAGAAGGGAATGAGCTCATTGGCTTGGTTACCCCGAAAACTGGTCTGACCGAAACTAAAGATTCCGGCGTTCTCCAGAAAAAAGTCTCGCTTCTCCGGGAAGAACAGGCTGAAGCGGGTCAGATTGATTTGTTGAACGTCCACTTCCACCTGGGAGAAATCGGTGTTCAATGTTCCGTCCAGGGTGAGCCCGGAGGTCACACTGTATTTGAGGTCCAGCCCCACATCCACTTCCGTGTCAAAGTCATCTCCTTCAAACTTGTTGAACCTGGATGTCATGAACGGTTTCAACTTGAAGTTGGGCTCACGTGGAATATCTTCCAGGCCCTTCAGGTCTCCGGCGTAGGACATCATAAACGCCGTGAAACGACGGGGCATGGGACCCCAAAAGGACTGTTCGTTTCTGCGCCGAATGCGTCTTTGGAAATTGATGCCCCAGATCTGTACCCGTTCCTTGGAGAATCGCAGCGATTTAAAGGGAATCCTGACCTCGGCAAACCAGCCTTCTTCGGTGATTTGGGTCTTGACGTCCCACACATCTTCCCATTCGAAAATTTGAAACTTGCCTTCATCGACAGACTGCATTTCCCGTTTGGCTCCGACCGGATTGATGTAGAAGCCATAAGAGTTGCGGTCATCATTGAAAGTATCGATGTAAAAGGAAACACCATCATCGTCTTGATGAGAAAAGTCCTGCTCGAGGTGATTGATGATGAGTTTCTCCGGTTCGCGGTCGTACGCCCATACTCCAAAGTAGATGGCCTCGTCATCGTACAAGACTCGGATTTCCGTCTTTTCCGTGGCCTTCTGGCCTTGATTGGGCTCTCGCTGGATAAAATCGGTGGCGGGAACGGCGTCCATCCAGACCGGCTCATCCAGGATACCGTCCACAGTAATGGGATCATTCGTGTGTTGGGCAAAGACTTCCCGACCCAGGGGCTGCTCGGTATCGATGACCGTCTGAGCCCACAAAGAGGGGTAGCTCAGCAATACCGCTGCACAGATTTGCCCGACTCCACGTACTTTCAATCTACTCATATGACTCCGGACCTGAGCTCAACTGCTGAATCTTCGCAATCTATCAATTTTCCAGCATAGGAGAAACCCTTTTTGTCGTCACTCGTGCCCGTGGGCTAAAGCCCA
>JADFOI010000093.1 GCA_022562935.1 Acidobacteriota bacterium | reverse complement strand
ACCAAAGGGGGAACCTGTTGAGCAAGGATCGGACCCGCGAGGAGCCAACCGACTAGAGTCACCATCAAGATTTTTCGGATCATTCGTTCCTCCAAGTCGTAGGGGTCAGCCGGTGGCTGACCCCTACAAATTATTCACACGAAAGCACGACTAGTTCACCGGCACCAGGCGTTTGAGTTCCTCAAACCAGTTGAGCACGACGTTGATTTGGCTCCTTGGCTCCTCGGTTAACTTGATCATTAGAAACCGCCCGTCAGGACCGATATCGTAGGATGGGTTGGCATGATAATAGGCCCCTTCAAATAACAACTCCGGTGGTTGAAAACGAAATCTGGGCTCTGTCTCGATCTTGACGGCCATCATCTTGTCGCCCTCGAGATAGAAAAGTTCCCGGCCCTCCGGTCCCCACACTACTTCAAGACCCCCGCTGGGCGAAAGGCGGAGCGGGGCTCCGGGACCAGGATAGGGCCGCACCCAAATCTCCGGACCTCCGGTTACGCCGGACACATAAGCAAGCCATCGGCCGTCTGGCGAAAGTGCCGCACTTGCACCATGTTGCCCGGGTCTAAAGGCATATTGTGTTTGAACCAGCAGCCTCGGTTCTTGCTGGCCTTCGATAGGAAGAGACATGAGGCTAGACCCGCCGGGACTCGCGTCGAGGAAAATCAGTTCCTGACCATCAGCGGACCAGGACGTCGGATACCCATTGCGAGTGCTGGAGAGAAGGAGCTCCGGATTAAGGGTCGTCCCGTCCGCTGCAACCTGGAGCAACCTCCGAGATCCGCCCCCTACAGAACGAAACACCACCCGCTTGCCATCAGGCGACCACAGGGGATAACTATTGCGCCCCTCCGCTGTCAGAGGGTAAGGTGGCCGGCCGGCCAAGTCATAAACCCAAAGATCTAAACCATCACCCGAATTGACGGCCACAACCAACCGCCGACCATCAGGAGAAAGCCGAGGACCCTGAGGATTCTGTAACGGCTCTTCGACCAGGGACTCCATTTCTCTCCCCTCGCGATCGACCCAAACAGGTACACCCTTGACCGCCGCCCCTGCCGGGACGTAGATCAGAGTTCCCTCGCTTGAAAAGGAGTAGTCAACGGAAGCGTCTGGATCCTCTCGGATCCCCTCAAGAACAGGAACCGGCTCACCGATCACCTCCAGTCTCTCATGATCAAACAGTACAGCGCTCAGTGTTCCTGTTTCCGGCACTACGTAAACCAAGTGCCCGGTGGGCGAATAATGAGCCTCTCTAGCCCCTTCGAGCACAATCTTCTTCTCCCTTGTCGCCAACGACAAAGCGGCAAGCTGGAAACCGTTCTCCCCACGGATGCTGAACAGTACGGCCTTTCCGCCCGGCAGGAACTCTGGCCGCCGATACTGTATTTCTCCCTTCTCGAAGTCTGTGATAATCAGGATCTCCGGTTCGCCTCCAGCAGCCGAGACAAGGTGCAGGCCTTGGCCACTCTCAGTCCTGCCGGCAAACACGATAGTGTCCTCAGGCCCCCAAGTTCCACCATACACTGCTGGAGCTTCGCAAAGGGTTATGGGTGGTTCTCCCACCAGCGATATCTTCTTCAGTTTGCCATCGACCACAATAACAATAGACTCGCTATCTGGTGAAAAGAATGGAGTCCAGCGCATGCCTTCAGTGCCGGGAATGGGCGTCGCCATAAGTCCGTTAAGAGGACGCATGTAAAGTTGCCTGGTGTCATCGCTTTCAGTCATATAGGCGATGCGCCTTCCGTCTGGGGAGATCAGCAAGTCAAGTCCAGGGAGGTCCACTAGGGGTGCAGTCGAGGGAGGGATCATCACAAACTTGTTGAGTGGCCGGGACACAGGCTGTGGGGAACTCCAGAAGGCTATACCCAAAGCGATGAGGCCCATCAATAATCCAACGCTCCAGGGAATAGCCCTCCTCCAGAGTGGAGGCTGTGCTGGGCTGGTTACCCCAATCGGAGCTGCTGCAGGCTCGGTGAGAGCCAGTTTTATTTCAACTCGCACATTGGCAATGTCGCGGAGACGATCATGGGCGTCTTTGGTGAGACATCGACGAAGCAGTTCCTTAATTCTCCAAGGTGTGTTCTCCGGTAACTTCTCCCAGTCCGGCTCTTTGTGAATGAGAGCTCCCAGGATATCCGTAATTGTCTCACCACCAAAGGCCTGTTGGCCCGTCAAGCACTCGTACAGCACACATCCGAAAGCCCATACATCAGTCCTCTTATCAACCGGCTTGCCACGAGCCTGTTCTGGAGACATATAAGCGGCGGTCCCCAAGATCACACCCGCCTGAGTCATGCTCTGGGTCAGGGTTGGCGATTGAGAAATGTCCGTCACCGGAGTCTCGTCCTCGAAAGCCTTGGCCAGACCAAAGTCCAGGATCTTGACCTTGCCCTCGGGTGTGACCTTCACATTCGCCGGCTTGAGATCTCGATGGATAACGCCTTTTTCATGGGCAGCCTCCATTCCCTCGGCAATTTGGCGGCAGACTTCCAGGGCTTCTTCGACAGGCAGCGGGCCCTTGGCAACACGCTCGGCCAGGGTTTCACCTTCGACCAACTCCAACACAAGAAAATGAATGTCATCCGAGTGCTCGAAGCTGTGAATCGCCGCGATGTTGGGGTGATTCAGTGAGGCAAGAAGTTGGGCCTCTCTTTCAAACCGAGCCAGCCGCTGAGGATCCTTCGTGAACTGCTCAGGCAGTACCTTGATAGCCACCTCACGCTTTAGAGAAGTATCCTCAGCCCGATACACTTCTCCCATGCCACCCTGGCCGATCTTCTCCAAGACTTTGTAATGAGAGAGTGTCCTGCCAATCATGGCTAATGGCTGCTTGAATCCTTGGCGTTTTTTATGAAACTGACCATGAGATCGGCGGTCTCCCGGGGATATTCCTGGAAAACAGAGTGCCCGCTCTGGTTGAAAAAGTGCAACTCGGCCCGACCTAACACCGAGGCGATTTTGTTGTAGAGGTTGATGCCAAGGATGGCAGGGGCTGACGGATCATTGTATCCCCAGATAATGAGGGTCGGGCTCTTCAAGCGACCAGCCTGGATGCGCTCAAAAGTTTCACGTTTCAGTTGATCGTACCACCATCCATTCCTAAGCCTGGGGTTCTCCTTCATTTTCTCCGGATTCTGCTTGACCCACTGAGAGGTCAACCAGGTCATCCTCTCCTGAGCTTCCTTGCGCTTGGGAAGCAACGCGACTCGGAGTTCAGCCTCAACATAGCCATCAGTGACGTACTCCTTATGGTACGAGTTGGGGTTAGCTAACAAGGATCGCCGAATGGATTCCTTGGTTGGAGGAGGGGGCTCTGCTGCAGCAGCTTGAGCTGCGCCCGCAGGAGCCGGAGGTCGCGGGGTGGAAGCGTCACGGGCCAAGGTTCCACTATTGAACAAAATGAGGTTCTCGATCATCTCAGGGTGATCTGTGGCGATACGGGCAACGGGCAAAGCGCCTCGGGAGTGACCTACCAGATGAACTTTCTGGATCCCCAGCGTCTCCATGAACCTGTGGATGTGCCGGGTAACGGCATCCATCGTGTAATCAGCATCATCTAAAGGATTATCCGTATAGCCCTGGCCGAGCTTGTCGATCGCATACACCTGGAAATGCTCAGCCAGATCATCAAAAATCGGCCTCCAAGCATTGGAAGAAGGTGTGGAACCGAAGCTACCCCCGTGGACCAACACCATGGCCTCTCCACTTCCTCCTTCAAAGTAGCTGGTCCTGACCCCATCCACATCGACGAACTTGACCTTTCCCATCGGCGCTCCAAAGGTCATCGTTGAGAGCAGGAAAGCCAAGGCGGCCAGGTTGACCCCAAAGTGCTTGATGACAACTCTTCGCAGAAAATTCATGGTTGTGTTACCTCCATAGTGTCCAGACCCCTTCAGTTCTTCGGCTGTACAATGCAGTTGGCTTCAATCCTAAGACTGTATCGGGTGAAAGGCAATCAAAATAGACACCTTGGTCCTGTGTCAACCCGAGTTCACAGATCTACCTCACCGCGTGCAGGTCCACCCATTCCCAATCAAGATCTAACTGATTGATTAATATAGACTTAAATTGAAACAAGCGAGAAATTCGACCGGGCTGCTCAATTATGGCATCTTCCGTGCATTGACTTCACACGATGCGCTGCAAATACGTACACGGAAAGGGAAAACTTTGCCCAGCGTCGGGAAAGGCTTGGGTAATACGATGATGGTGAGAACATTGATGTCGGGTCTCATCCTGGCCGTTTTTCTGGCCGGGCCGCTCCTGGCCACAGACCTAGAGACGGATGCTCGAGAGGCGGTGGAGAACGAGCGCTATGAAGAGGGACGCGACCTCTACCTCCAACTCTCCGAGCAAAGTTCGTGGAACGTCGACTATCTCCTCTGGGTCGCCACCCTCTCGGATTGGTTGGAGGATTCCGTGACCGCCACCCAGTTTTACGATCGCGCCCTGGCCCTCGAACCACTCAACGTTGAGGCTTTGGTGGGAAAAGCTTATGCCCTGATGCGGCAGCAGGAATTTCAAACCGCCCTTGAGCCCCTCTCGATGGCCCGGCTTGTTGCCCCCAACAACGCGGACGTGCTGCTGGGCCTGGCCAGAGCCTATTACTACCAAGGCGACGCCCAGGCGGCCAGGGGGTACGTCGATCAGGTGATCAACCTCGATCCCGAAAACCAGGATGCTGAGCAACTCACGACCCTTTTCGCTCGGTCTCGCCCTCTTGAGGTCCGATTGGGCTACGGGAACGATCGGTTCTCAAGGGTATCTCCCAGCCAGATGGGGTCCCTGAGCGTGGGATATGTGGGTGAGCATGGGCGCATATCGGGACACTACGAGCGATGGCACGAATTTGACGAAAAGGTCGATCTTGGCGGATTCAGTTTCAATCAGCGATTTGAAAACGGTCTCTGGCTGCGCGGGGACGCCATGCTGGCTGCAGGAGCAACCGTGTCGGCACAGGAAGACTACACGGCGGGTATGGCCTGGTCGCTGCCGGGTGGCCTGGTGATGGGGGCTGACTATCGCTACCTGCGATTTCAATTCGATAAGACTCACGTGATTGCCCCATTGATCGAGTACTACTTCAAGACCCCGATTTGGATTCGGGCCATGTTCTTCAAGAGCTGGACGGAGTTTGAACCCACGGCAGTGGTGGACAACAATGAGTCCTTCCGGATTCATTACTATCAGCAAATCACCCGACCGGTGGTCTTCAATTTCGGATTCGCACACGGTAACGAGACCTTCTCCGCCCTGCCGCCCGACCGCCTGGGGACGATCGACAGCCTCAGGCTCATCGAGCGCCTCAGAAGGGCCGGTCTCCTGGACGAGACTCTGAGAACGATCGATCCCCTGGACAGATTTGAGGCCAGCACATACTCGGGTGGCGTGGATCTTAAGCTGTCTCCCGGCCTCTCTGTCGACCTGAATTTCAGCTACCAGGATCGCACCGACGGCTCCAGCCAAAGCACTTTCGGCGTCGGTATCACCCTACGCAAGTAACTCTTCTGTTTCGTCGCGCGTCCTCACTTGACCGTCAATCGATCGACGTGCTAAATAAGGTTATAAATTCATGGCCAGATTGACTGCTCAGTTGAAGTTCAGGGCAACATTGGGCTCGATTGCCATCGTGCTGGTGGGGATCTGTTCCCTTCAGGCAGCCGGGCTGCAAAAGCTGGTGCCTTCACACCATACCTCCTATCGCGCGGTTCTGGACCAATACTGCGTGACCTGCCACAACGAGAAAGCCCGTACGGCCGAGCTTCTGCTCGACACCGCAAATGTCGAGAACGTCGGCGAAGGGCCAGAGCTGTGGGAGAAGGTGGTCAAGAAACTGCGCACCGGTGCCATGCCGCCTGCCGGCTTGCCTCGTCCCGATCAGGCTATCTACGACTCTTTCGCGACCTACCTGGAGACGGAGCTTGACCGGGCGGCAGCCGCCAACCCCAACCCGGGCAGACCGGTTATGCATCGTCTCAACCGCGTCGAGTACACCAATGCGGTGCGCGACTTACTAGCTGTCGACATCGATGGGGAGACCCTTCTTCCCGCTGATGATTCCCGCTACGGCTTTGACAACATTGGGGATGTCCTGACGGTCTCGCCGGTGCTGTTGGAGAGATACCTGTCGGCGGCACGAAAGATCTCTCGGTTGGCCGTTGGAGATCCCGATACTGCTCCTACCTTTGGAACCTACACTGTCCCCAAATACTTCGTGCAAGATGACCGCATGAATGAAGCTCTGCCTTTCGGGTCGCGTGGCGGAATCGCGGTTCGACACCCTTTCCCGCTCGACGGTGAGTACGTCGTCAAAGTTCGCCTGGTGAGAAACTCCAGAGATTACATCCAAGGCCTTCTTGACGAGCCGCACCAGCTCGACGTCCGTTTGGACGGGGCAAGACTCAAACTCTTCACCATCGGTGGAGAGAAGCATGGCAGATCGGCGCCACTCTTTTCCAACAATGCCATGGGAGACCGCGAGCAGGACATCTACGAGCGAAATGCCGATGACATCCTGGAGGTCCGCTTTTGGGCGGCCGCAGGTCCACAGCAGATCGAGGTGGCTTTCCTGAAGGAAACCTCGATGCCTGAAGGTCCGCTCAGAACTCCCATGTCCAAGTATGATCGGCACAACTATAAGGGGGGTGACCCTGGGGTGGCCAGTGTCAGTATTAGCGGGCCTTACAACGCCAAAGGCCTAGGGGAGACACCGAGCCGCCGCAAGATTTTTGAATGCCGTCCCAGCAGCGCCCAGGAGGAGAAGCCCTGTGCCCGGAAGATTCTCTCCACGCTGGCACATCGTGCCTATCGTCGGCCTCTCACCGAAGAAGACGTCCAGACTCTTCTGGACTTCTACACGGCGGGACGAGACGAGGGAGGGTTCGAAGCCGGTATCGGGAGGGCCTTGGAGAGGATATTGGTTGGCCCTGAGTTCTTGTTTAGAATCGAAGTCGATCCCGAGAATGTGGCTCCGGACACCGCCTATCGCATCAGCGATCTTGAACTGGCCTCGCGCTTGTCTTTCTTTCTCTGGAGCAGCATTCCCGACGATCAGCTTTTAGACCTGGCCGAAGGCGGCAAGCTTCAGGATCCCGTGGTATTGGAACAGCAAGTCCGCCGTTTGCTGAAGGATTCGCGCTCCAAGGCTCTGGTAAACAATTTCGCCGCCCAGTGGCTGCAGCTGCGCAGCCTGCGCGCCATCAACCCGGATCAGGACGTGTTTCCTTATTTCGAGGAGAACCTGCGGGAGGCCTTCCGTCTGGAAACGGAGCTTTTCTTCGAAAGCCAGCTGCGTGAGGATCGCAGCGTCCTGGAACTCTTGAGTGCCAACTATACGTTCCTGAATGAGCGTCTGGCTCGCCACTACGGGATACCGAATGTCTACGGTAGCCACTTCCGACGGGTGGAGTTAGAAACAGAGGAACGGAGAGGACTATTGGGCAAGGGGAGCATCCTGGCGGTGACCTCCTATGCCAATCGGACGTCTCCGGTACTGCGGGGCAAGTGGGTGCTGGAGAATATACTGGGTACGCCACCCCCGCCCCCGCCACCCAATGTTCCCGATTTGGTGGTAAGGGCCACGGATGGCAAGGCACTCTCGATGCGCGAGGCCATGGAACAACACCGTGCCAATCCCGTTTGCGCGACTTGCCACAAGCTTATGGACCCGCTGGGCTTTGCGCTGGAAAACTTCGACGGGATCGGTACCTGGCGAACCATGGATGCCGGCGACCCTATTGATCCCTCAGGCGTACTGCCGGACGGCACCCCGTTTCGAGGCCCCGCTGAGCTTCAAAGGGTGCTCCTGGAAAGCAAAAGTGCAGAATTTGTCGCCACCGCCACGGAAAGACTCCTGACTTATGCCTTGGGACGAGGAGTTGAGTCTTACGATGCTCCGGCCATCCGCAACATCATCCGGGAGGCGGCTCCCAATAACTATCGTTGGTCATCGCTCATTCTGGCTATCGTCAAGAGCACACCCTTTCAGATGAGGAGGTCCCGAGAACTAGAATCGGTAGATGCCCAATGAATAGAGGCACAAACATGGGCGTTAGAATTACAGGTCTCGGCAGCTGGTGGATGGTGGCCCTGCTGTGTGTCTCCAGCCTTGTGGCCGAAGGTCCCGATCTTCGGCTCATCGAGGCAGTCCGCCAGGGCGATCGGGAAACCCTTCGTCTCCTGCTGAAAGAGCCGGTTGATGTGAATGTGTCCCAGGGGGATGGCACGACGGCGCTGCACTGGGCAGCCCACCGGAACGATCTGGAAGCGGCAGAACTCCTGATTGGCGACGGGGCCAACGGGAACGCAGCCAACGACTATGGCGTCACTTCTCTCTCACTGGCCTGCACCAACGGGAACGCGGCCATGGTCGAGAAGCTGTTAGAGGCGGGGGCGGATCCGAACTCCACCCAATGGACGGGCGAAACGGTTCTCATGACCTGCGCGCATACGGGCAACCTGACCGCCGTGAAATCGCTGCTGGCTTATGGGGCGGATCCTAACGCAAAGGAAACCCACTGGGAGCAGACCGCTCTGATGTGGGCGCTGGCAGCAAAACACCTGGCGGTGGCTGGGAGGCTGGTGGAGGGAGGAGCGGACGTCCAGGCCCGATCGAAGGCGGGCTTCACGCCCTTGATCTTTGCCGCCCAGCAGGGCGATATGGACTCGGTCCGAATGCTGCTGGCAGCGGGAGCAGACGTGAATGAAACCAGCCTGGAATTTGGCAACGTCCTGACCATGGCGAGCGCCAGCGGCCACCAGGGGCTCTCGATTTTTCTGTTGGAGAAGGGCGCCGATCCCAACTCTCCAGATGGCCACGGGGTGACCCCTTTGCACCACGCCGTGCAGCAAGGGCTCGCGACTCTCAACGGCATCAAATACGACGAATTCTATCGTTTGCTTCCGCCCAATATGCCGGAATTGGTGAAGGCACTGCTGGCCCATGGAGCGGATCCGAACGCTCAGACTACGAGAAGTGAGCCGCTGGGACCTGAGGCGCGCGCCCAAGGTAGGACCGGCCACACACCGCTTTTTCTGGCTGCACTCTCTGGCGATGCCCAGATCATAAGAGTCCTGGCCGACAACGGCGCCGATGTGCGGCTGGCGGCCCAGGGGAATACGACGCCGCTGATGGCGGCAGCGGGGTCGGTCATGTGGAGATGGCGCGGGACCATCGAAAAGAGATTGGGAGACCCCCTGGAAGCCGTCAAAGTGGTGGTGGAGCTGGGCGCCGACGTCCATGCAACCAACAGGCAAGGCCAGACCGCCATGCACGCCGCGGGCTTCGCGGGAGAGGACGAAATCGTTCAGTTCCTGGTGGACAAGGGCGCCAAGGTGGACGTACAGGACAGGACAGGACAGACGCCCTGGACGATGGCTAAGGGAATGAGCCCGGGGAAAGGCAGCCAGGGGCGCTATGGCACCCACCCCAGTACGGCCGATCTGCTTCTCAAATTGGGCGCCACTGCGCGCATACTGGAGGCGGTCGCTGAGGGCCCCGGTGCCTTTACTCAGGTGCCGGAAAAGCCGGATCAGAAATGACCCTGTGTTCCGAGCACCCAAAGAACGGACACCCGTCCGCTATTTTTAGGCATAACCCCCCCCTCTACAGTTCGCGGCCTGGTTACTGTCGAATGCAGTTGCTCTCAATGCTAAATCTGTAGGGAGTGAAGAGGCTATCGAAATTGCCGCTTATCTTGGCTCGAGTGAGTTGGAGTGAGTTCGCCGCGGGCACACTCCAGGCACAATGGGGTCTTTGGGGGATGAGTTGGGGAGACTTAATTTAGCTGAATCTCGCGTCAGAAGCGTGCCCGGGGAGGGACTCGAACCCTCACGAGGTAAACCCTCTAGAGGGGACCCTCACAGGATTTTAAATTCTGTGGGCCTTGCTTGCTGGTTCGACTCTGGTCTCTAGACGATCAAGAGTGACGGAAGAACAACATGAGAGAAAGGAGAAACCATGGCCGGACCATGGTACAATCCGTCTTTGTTTTTCGTTGTGATGGACGATCGAGTGAGGATTCTTGGAAGTTATACTCAAGAGTTGCAACCGGTTTTGTCAGTTGCTGAGCCCTCTGACGAAGCCAGGCAACGTCTGAATGGGCTTTTGGGCACCATTGGCCATCGCCTATTCCATACGTTCTTCAGTATCAAACTACGCGCCCGTAGCTCAGCTTGGATAGAGCGCCGGACTTCGAATCCGTAGGTCGCAGGTTCGAATCCTGCCGGGCGTACCATCCTTTCAATGACTTATAGGGATTCTCAGTTTACGTATTCGCTTCTGTGTGAGACTCTGTGTGTGAAAAGTCTCGTAGTTTGATCAAGGAAGGCAATGGCCTCCCTCTCGGAATCTCCAATACTGTGAAGGTAAACTTCCGTCGTGCTTCGGTTCTCATGGCCGAGGATTCTCTGGATCGTTCCGATGGAGATGTTGTTGTTCTCCAGGATGGATGCTCCAGAGTGTCGAATAGCGTGAAAACGGAAATACCTAACTCCGGCCTTTCCACACAGAGTTCTCATGATTTTCTTACGTTCCTTGTAAGGGCCGACACACTTCGCACCTGTCTTACTGCTCCAGTAGGTGTGCCAGAATACCCAGGGCTTGTCCGGGTCTCTCTCTGCGTGTCTCCGCAACAGGATCTGAAATAGGCGTTCTGTCATCGCTACTTTCCTGGGTGTGAGATGGCCTCCTCTCTTCTTGCGTGTGTAAAGGACCACATATCGATCCTTTAAGTTCACGTCATCCCAGGTGAGCCGATTGACCTCACTCATCCTGCCCATGGTGTCGTGGATCGTGTACAGGTAGTCTTGAGTATCCCGATCTGCAACCGCAATGACCTTTGCAATGTCTCCTGGAGGCGGGACGTACTTTGGCTTTTTTTCGACAGGTAGAAAGTCGATCCCATCCGTTGGGTTGTAAGTAGTCCACCTCTTTTTCTTGCCGAAGTTGAACGTGGCACGAAGATAACGAAGGTGTTTGTTGGCTGTATACGGCGAAACCTTATTTCGCTCGTCGAGCAGGAATGGTTCAATCATATCCTGAGTCATCTCAGCGCACTTCAGGCCGCCCCATCGCTTTACCCATTTCTTAGCCATGTAGCGATAGTCGTCATAGTGTTTTGCAGAGTTGTAGGCCTTGACGTGATCAAGCCTTCTGTTCACCAACTCCAAGAAGTTCATGTCGGTTAGGGTCTGAGTTTCCTTCTGTGGTTCTAATACCTCCTTTCTTTTTTCTGCTTCGGCCTGTCTGGCCTCCGTTTTGGTTTTGAACCAAGCTTGAGTGTACCTCTCGCCCTTGAGGGTGAAATCGTACCTCCAGCCTTTGCCCTTTATTGAATAAACACTCATAGAGGTCCTCCTTATTTGGGAAAAATAGAGAACCCCCGAGTTTCACACCGCCCAGTAACTGCCAATTTTTGTAAACCCAACTAGTACTCTTGGCAAGCAACTGAGCGACCTCCTCGGCGGTCATTATGCCAACCTGAGAAGCAGTGTCAATTTGCGCTTCTGGCGTTGGCTCGATATGTGAGTTCTCTATTAAAGTCATTTCATTCAAACGCCATATCGCCCGATGAATCCCTCTGACTTAGGCATGTCCTGCTGTGATGCAGCATCAGCCACCCGGTTGAATGGTCTGTCAGTCCTTCAGAGCCAGGATTTATTGACCACATCATTTGCAGCGTACCAAGGCGGTTATTCATCAGGCGGTAAAGAGTCTGTCCCGAAGCGAGACGCACTGCGTCGAGCGGAGGACACCTTTTGTTTGCCGAGAGTAATCTTGTACATCGGCGTACCCCCCTAGTGGGTCTGTGTTAGTTTCAAAATTTACCGATAGAGGGTAGGGAGGGACGCGAGTGTACATTTTCTTTACTTCGTGAATTTGATAATGAGCTTCTCTAGCCCAGCATCATTCATTAGTTCTGTTCCTTTGCTTCCAAGACTCAGTGGGTTAGCACTTCTAAGCAACTTCAGTTCGTGCAGCTGGTCATAGGCCCGTTCTCGCCCACGACGAGGAATGTCGGTTGATGACAGAGCAATCTTTTGCGGGCTTACAGATGCCAATAAAAGTTTGCATCGATTTTGTGGCAGAGTATCCAAAGCCACACGGCAGACATCGATCACATCTTTCTCAGTCACTACCCTCCTGCGTTCCAAAGCCGCAAGAGCCTTAGCCAGCGTAGCAAGCTCTTTTGCGACTCTTCCTGGCCCTTCTGGGTCCGGGACGCGGATTATTTCATCGTCCTTGATGACAACAACTCCCCGTCCAACGGCGACGAGTTCTGCAAGGCCTGAGAGCTGATTTATTTGCTCCGGTTTAATAGAGATGTTCCCACGGAGAGCGTTCGCAAAAATCGGTTCCATCAATTGGTGTAGATTCGCGTGAAACTTACTCTCCGTTCCGAGATTGTCAATGGCTCTGAGGGCCGACTCGCGTCCCACACGCTCACCTCGAATGCGAAGAAAGCGGTTACCTAATTCCTGTTCAAACGTGGGGAAATTGTCAATGGCCGGGGTGCTGGCCCCAATGACACTGACGCGGCCAGACCAGAGCTTGCTCTCGCCTGTTCCCCAATTGTCTGCTAACTGACCGTCGTAGATTCGACGCAATTGACTGAACAGTTCCCCACGTTTATCGCGCTGCATACTTAGAACCGTTGAGAAATCTTTGAACACGAGAATGCCATCTCCGCCGGAATAGCTGGTCTTGTCTCCGTCTTTCGTTACTGTGCCGCCAAACGGAGCTTTTTCCAGGACACCCGGCGTTTTGGCTTTGTACATGCCACTGATAAGGGTGTGCTCTGTTAGCCTATCGATGACTTTAACTTCCGGTAGACAGCTGATGCTTTCTAAGACTCCTTCGGTCTTGCCAGTTGAGGGTGGTGCGACAAGGAGAAGCCACGATTTAAACCCTAGAAGGTGTCCATGAACCGCTGCCCAAGCAAGTCGAAACAGCTGATGGTCCATTCCGACGTACTGCTCGTCAATGAGCTTATAGACTTTCTCGAAACGTTCCTTTTGCTCCTTCGCTGTTTTACCCATTACTTACCTCTATCTCTCTTCGCCTCTACCACCACCCGTTCCTGAATGAATGTGATGACAATCCTTTGAATCCTCTTTTTCTCCCGGTGTCTTGCCCCAGAAGGTGACGCACTGCTTCCCAATGGCCCTGATTTCTACCCTGAGAGTTTCCAGGAGGCGATAAACCTCCTCCATGTTGGCTACCCCACTCGCCCTTAATTTTTGTCCACTGTATGAAAGAAGAAGCTGACCCAGATCTTTCCAGTATCCAACGTCCTTCCATCCACCCGTCTTATTCAACTTCTTCCCCTTGCGTGTATTCGGTCCTCGACTGGGGTCGGTCCTTTTCTGCAAGATAAAGTTGTACTCGTCGGAAACGATCCGGTATCTATCGTCGAGATTTAGATTCATTCGATTCCTCCTTTGGTCTCTCCACGACCAGTTCCTCCAGATCGCTCCGTTTGAATCGGAGAGCACCTAGCACCTTGAAGCTGCGGATGCGACGTTGCCAGGCCAGCTTTCGGAGGGTTGCCGGATGAAGCCCGATCGACTTAGCTGCTTCCTCTGCACTGATATATTCCTCTTTCATTAACATCTCCTTCAAAATCTTCCTGTCGTTGCAGGGTTAAACCAGTCTGTCCTATTGGGTAAGCGCACAAAATCTGTAGCGAACGCCAAACAAATTGTGCGAGATGTGGGGAGTTAGATAGTCCAGTCGATAGGCTGGTCTGGGTCGTAGCTGTAGGGGAAACTGACAGGCGTTAGGTGCTTACGAAGGTGGCTGGATAAACCGAAGCCTTCTGGTTCATGCTCTTGAATGGAGTTCAAAGCGCGATGGATCGCAGATGAAACCCTTTTGCGTGCTTTCTCCTGGCTGTGGTCTTGCGGGCCTTTTTGTGCGCGTATAACGAAGTTTTCCATTTCTCTGATCAGGGCTTCTTTTTCTCCACTCAGAACGTTGATTTGAGCGAGGTCATTGTTTCTCGCAGCCGCTGCCAGGTAGTCCTCAATCTCGTCCAGCCGCTTCTTATAGGCTTGGAATGCAGTCTTATCGGGCCCCTGTCTATCCACCAAGCCTTGGGTGCTGAATCCTTCCTTCTCCAGTTGTTCCCTTGTCATGTTGTCGAGCAACGAAGACTCCGCCTGTGATCCATCAACAGCAGCTTCCAATTCAAAAGGTTTACGAAAGACTTTTCCTCTGTTGTATAGGACATGGGAAATAAGGCTCATCCCTCTCTCACTCTTGATGGGTGGGAACTCCCTTCCTTCATAAAAAATGGTCCAAACATCTCCGTTAAGACGAAAGACATACCCATCAGTCTCTTCAAGTCTGGTGGTCTCCGTTTTTTCAGAGTCATATTCCTCAATTTCTAGTTTCTTCAGAGCATTACCAAAGGAGTTTGCGATGTGATCTCCGAATTCCTGAGAGAGTATTGATGGTAGGACATTAAGAGCATTCAGCAATATCTCCTTAACAGGTAACACTTTCTTATCCCAGGAATAGTAGAAGAGTTGACGAAATTTAGTCGGTTCAGGCTTGATGAACGTTCCAAACGAGACAGGAGAACTATAGATGAACTCCATGAAGAGTTTTTCAAATCTTGTGTAAAGATCATCTTGCTTTAACGTACTCAAATCGCCTCCTGCTAAATGACAGCTTCTATTTTACCCTGTTCAAAGTAAACAGTCCCTGGCCTACTTCTGTCCTGCCTTCTTTGGCGTTCAGTGGTTTATAATAGAGATAGGAAGGGGCACATTAGCAT
>JADFOI010000092.1 GCA_022562935.1 Acidobacteriota bacterium | reverse complement strand
CATCAGGACTGTCCATTTCGCAACTGGTCTCGACCGCCTGGGCGTCGGCGGCAACGTTCCGTGGCACCGACAAACGTGGTGGGGCGAATGGGGCGCGCATTCGCCTCGCGCCGCAGAAGGATTGGGAAGTGAACAACCCGGCCGAACTGGGGAAGGTGCTGCAGACACTGGAGGAGATCCAAACGGAATTCAACAGCTCGCAGTCCAACGGGAAGAAGGTCTCGCTCGCTGACGTGATCGTTCTAGGCGGGTGCGCAGCCGTCGAGGAAGCTGCGAAGAACGCCGGGCACGACGTGCAGGTTCCCTTCTCGCCGGGGCGCACGGACGCGTCGCCGGAGCAAACCGACGTGGACTCATTTGCCGTGCTCGAACCCACCGCAGACGGGTTTCGCAACTACCTCGGAGTTGGACACCGAAGATCGGCGGAGGAGCTGCTGGTGGATCGGGCGCACATGCTGACGCTGACCGCTCCTGAGATGACGGTGCTCGTCGGTGGCATGCGCGTCCTTGGTGCAAACTTCGAGCAGTCCGAACTCGGTGTCTTCACCAAGCGGCCTGAGATGTTGACCCATGATTTCTTTGTGAACCTCCTCGACATAAACATTAAGTGGCAGGCGTCCTCCACATCCGAGCAGGTGTTCGAGGGACGCGATCACGGGACGGGCGAGCCCAAGTGGACCGGCACCGCCATCGACCTCGTCTTCGGTTCGAACTCCCAGCTCCGAGCCATCGCGGAAGTCTATGCATGTGACGACTCGCAGCAGGCGTTTTTGCGTGACTTTGTGGCTGCGTGGGACAAGGTGATGAATCTTGATCGCTTCGACCTTGTTGTGGCCTGATTGACCTAGCCCCTTTATTCATCGTGGCACCGATCGTTGGGGCCCTGATTGGATACGCCCTCTACCGTCTAACGGCTGACTGATTTCGTAGAGGCAGCAGCAGGGATCAACTCAATTCTGGGTATGAAGGCATTGATTATGGCGGCTGAAACGATGTGCATGACGGCGACCGCAGCAAAGACAGGCAAATAAGAATAGTGATCGATGGTCCAGCCCACCATCGCATTGAAAGCCATTCCCCCAAAACTGCCCACCGCTCCGTACAACCCCCACACGGTGGCCACATCCCGGGCCGGGAACAAATCGGCGGGCAAGGTGAACAGGCTCGAGGCCTTGAATTGAATGGCGAACATCGCTCCCCCGATCAAGGCTATAGCCAGCACTGGAGAATCTACCATTACCGCCGGCAAGGCCAGGGGCACCAACAGAGCACCCACCCAGATGACCCACTTACGAGCTGCGTTTACACTCATGCCGCGCCGGATCAAGTCCTGTCCCGACCAGCCACCGGCCACACTTCCCACATCGGCAGCCAGAAACGGAATCCAGGCAAAAAGTCCAATTTCGATGATATTGAAACCCCTCTCCGAGGCCAGATAGAGGGGCACCCAGAATACAAAAAAATAAAAGGCGCCATCAGAGACAAAACGACTCAGCATGAGTCCCCAGACTTCCCGGTAGCCAAGAAAATCTCTCAGTCGCGGCCGAACACTTCCTTCCGTTGATTCTTCACGGCCACTCAGAATCAGTTCCAGTTCGCGGCGGTCCAAATTCGGATGGGCTTCGGGAGGATGGTACATCCGCTGCCACCACCACAGCCAAACAAAACCCAGTAGTCCCGGTATGATGAATGCCGCCTGCCAGCCCAGGGCATAAATGATGAAACCCAGCAAGGGGGGCGACAAGACCGCCCCCAGGCCCGGGCCCACCGTGAGTATGCCCACAGCCATAGAACGTTCGGCCCGGGGGAACCATTCGGCAATGGCCTTGAGGGCGGCTGGGAAATTGGCGGCTTCCCCGAATCCCAGTAGGCCCCGCAGGCTGAAAAAGCTCACAAATCCGCGGCCCAGGACATGGAGGATTCCCGCTACGCTCCACACCACGACGGCCAGGTTGAATCCTCTTTTGGTGCCCAGGCGGTCAATGATAGGACCGCAGAGCAATTGCCCGAGCGCATAGGTAAACAGGAATGCTGAGGTGATCCATCCGTACTGGGTATTGCTGATGGAAAATTCCTCCATCAGCGAGGGCGCTGCGATTGACAACGCCTGCCGGTCCAGATAGTTGATGGTCGTGATCAGACAGAGCATCAGGGCGATGCGCCAACGCATATCCAGGCGAGACCACATCATCGAACTCCCGTTCTGATCATAATTCTATGAACTGAAATGGGGGAGGACGTGTTGGCCCAGAAGGGTGACGCTGCGCTCGATCAGCTCCAGGGGCATATTGCCCATGCTGACCCTCAGGTTGAAGTGAGTCACTCCCGCCTTCTGATATTTGCGGATGCTTTCCAGGCAGGTCTCCGGACTACCCACGAAGACGATTTCATCGCCCACGGCCTCAAAGAGGTCGGTTGGAGGATCGATGGCGTTTCCCCGACTATCCTGAATCAGTCCCATCCGCCCGTAAAAGTTGAGCACCTCGCTGACATATTTCTTTCCCTCTCGTCGGGCCTGTTCATCGGTTTCTGCAACAAAGGTCGTACGGTTGATGGCCACAGTAGCGCTTTCCGGATCCCGGCCCTGAGCCAGCAGCAATTCCCGGTAACGATGAGCCTGTCTTTTGATGACCTCGAAATGAAATTGAGTCGCTCCGTACCAGGCGTCTCCCAGCTTGGCAGCACGTTCTACGGAGCGGCGAATCTTGCCTCCCACCCAGATGGGAGGACCTCCCGGTTGGACGGGTCCTGGGTAGACCTTGCCTTTCACGTTGAAGTGTTTTCCCTGAAACTCCTCCTCACCCGCCCAGAGTTTCTTGAGGAGAACCATGGCCTCATCCATACGGGAGGCGGCTTCGTCCGGAGGAATGCCGTACCTCTTCATCAGGGCCGGGTGTCCGACCCCCACACCCAGAATGAAACGCCCTGCCGAGATCTGATCCAGCAGGGCCGCATCGTAGGCCAATCTGAGTGGATTCCAAACGGGCAAAAGTGTGACTCCGGTACCCAGTCGTAAACGGGTACCTCTGGCTATGGCGGATAGGACCAAAAGGGGCGAGGGCACATGACCCGACTCCGCAGAGCGTGGACGGTTCTCTCCCGCCCACACCGAATCGAACCCGTACTGCTCGGCTCGTTTGGCCAAACCGACATAGTCGTCGAGAAGGCGATCCAGAGGCTTCGAGGTGCTCCAGAAATCAAGCGCTAAACCAAATTGGACACTCATACCTTTGGCTCTTGTCCGTAGGGCCGTTTCAAATATCGTCCTCGAGGCTCACCGAGAACCTTGCCCTCCTGGTAGATGAGTTCTCCCCTTAAAAAGGTGCTTTTCACCCGTCCCTTGAGTTGGAGGCCCTCAAAGGGGGTGTAACCCTGGGCCGAGGGGGATTCGGCGGCTCGAACCACAAAGGATTCCTCAGGATCCAGAAGAACCAGGTCGGCGTCATAGCCAACGGCGATGTCTCCTTTGGTGAGCAGACCAAAACGCCGGGCCGGATTCCAGCACAGCAATTGAGCCATCTGATGGTGAGACATTCCCCGTTTGCTGCCCTCACTGAAAACACCCGAGAGAAGGTACTCCGTCCCACCGAAACCCGCCTTGGCCAGGAAGATATCCTCTGGATTTCGGGAATTCACTTTCTGCTCTGCTGAGCAGCAGGCATGATCGCTAACGATCCAATCCACTTTCCCATCCAATACCATCTCCCAGAGATACTCCACGTCTTCTCGGGGACGAATGGGAGGATTGACCTTGGCGTAAACAGCGCTGGGCGCATCGATGTCCAGGAGCAGGTGTCCAACCGTGACTTCCCGCCGGAAGTTGATGTGTGGAAACACCTCCTGCATCATCAGAGCCGCTTCAAAAGCTTTACGGGATGAGAGGTGAAGCAGGTTGATATTGGCGCATTCGGTTTCATGGGCCAGATAGGAGGCAATGAAAATAGCCAGGCCTTCGGAGTGCTGGGGCCGGGCCGCGTTGTAGGCGGCCAGGCCGGTCAAAGTCCCGGCCTCCTCCACCTGCCTGGTGTAGGCATTCATGATTTCAGCCGTTTCGCAGTGCAGACTGAGGCTGAGATAGTCCTTGATCTCCGGCTGCTGACGGGTCACTTCCTGCAGGGCCCGCATAATGAATTCGAAATGGGCCAGATCATACTTTTCGTCTTCCCCGATCATCAAAAAGCTATTCTGATCCGAGGAGCGCCCATGCAGCCCATGGCCTCCATAAAACATGAAGATCTTAAAAGAGGTGACGCCAAAGTCAGTGACCAGCTGTCCCAACTCCTGGATGTGCTGACCCATGATGGGAGCCAGGTGATAGGCATAGTCCACGTAAAATCGACCCTCGGAGCGCTGCAGAACTTCAGGGTAGAACTGGCGGTAAGGACCCCCCTTATTCAGGTAATACTTCCCTGTTCTCATGTAGTTGATGCTGGACGTGACTCCTCCCATTGCAGCCGCGCTGCTCTCAGAAAGCGCATCCTCTTCCAATTCGTTGTAAATCCCCACGTGCATGTGACTGTCCACCACTCCCGGAAACCCCAAAAGCTGTCCGCCATCAACCACCTCCCGAGCCTCCTGGGAGGGAATCTCGGGAGCGATGTGAACAAAGGTCCCCTCACGGATGGCTAAATCCAGCAGCTTAACCTCCTGGGTGTTGGGACGAACCACTCGAACGCTCTTGATCAGGGTGTCATAGGGTGGGCGATCACTCATTTCTAGAATCCCGTGTCAAAGTTAACGACTCCACAATCGCTCGAAAGCACGACCGCACAACAGCACGACGTCACGACAGCACGAACTCACGGCTGTGCCACGGCCACAACACCTGCCTCAGAAAGCTCCTGGATCCGCTGGGGAGTGTAGCCCAGCTCGCTGAGAATGTCGCCTGTGTGCTCTCCAATCTGGGGAGGATTCAGACGCAGGTCAAAGTCATGAGCCGTCATCTCAATAGGAGTGCGGGGCATCTTGGTCACAACCCCATCGGGAAAAACCGTTTCCAGCAATCCCGCACCCTGGTTGAGCTGGGGATCATCGAATAAATCCTCAGGGTGGGCGATGGGGGCGAAAGGAATATCCGCTTCTTCGCACAATCGGATGACTTCCGCTTTGGAGAGCTGGGAAGTCATGGCCTCGATCTCGGGGATGAGCCACTCCCGTTGTGCGAGCCGGCTCCTGTTGCTCTCCAATCTTTCATCCTCTAACCAGTCCTCTCTTTTGAAGGCCTTGCAGAAGCGACGCCAGTGTTTGTCACTGGTGATTCCAATAAAGACGGGCTCACCCGTTTGGGTGTTGAAAATCTGATAAACCGACCAGGTATCCTTGCGGGCGGACATCGGGGGAAGGGGCTCGTCGGACAAAGCAGCACAGGCCATATGTTGCCCCATGAAAAATGCCGTGGTTTCAAAGAGCCCGCTCCTGATCAATTGTCCCTTCCCGGTCTGCTCTCGCTCACGCAATGCCAGCAGGACTCCGATAACACCAAACAGCGCTCCACCGATATCGACGATGGAAGCTCCGGCCCGAAGCGGTTGACCGGGAGGCCCGGTCATATAGGCCAATCCCCCCATCATCTGGACAATTTCGTCCAACGCGTGACGCTTTTCGTAGGGACCCCGGAGAAAACCCTTCAGAGCACAATAGATGAGAGTGGGGTCGATCTTGCTCAGTTCCTGGTAACCGTAGCCCAGACGATCCATGGTGCCAGGTCCGAAGTTCTCGATGACAACATCGACCTGCGGAAGCAGCTTCAAGAGGATCTCCCGACCCTCTTCACTCTTGATATTGAGAGCCAGGCTCCTCTTGTTACGGCTGAAAAAGGGGAAAAAGCCAAGTCCAAATCCGCGAAGCCGCCGGGTGGGATCCCCCTGAGGAGGTTCCACGTGGATGAGGTCGGCTCCCAGGTCGGCCAACACCATGCCACAGGCAGGGCCCAGGATGGCATGAGTAAACTCGAGTACCTGAACTCCCTGCAAGGGCAAGGGTTTGCTCCGTGACGTGCTCAAAGTTGATAATCTCCATGTTTTTTCAGATAAGGAACCAAGCCCCCCTCCCTTAAAATGTCCAGCATGACGGCGGGAATCTTTGTCACCGGGTAAGTTCGCTGAGCGGTTCGATCGGTGAGCGCACCGGCTTCCAAGTCAATCTCCAACTCACTTCCGTTTTCAATGTCGTGGGGCCCGATTTCCACAACCGGCAAGCCAATGTTGATGGCGTTGCGGTAGAAGATGCGGGCGAAGGAGGAAGCGACAACCGCGGCTACCCCCGCCGCTTTCAAGGCCAGGGGAGCCTGCTCGCGAGAAGAACCGCAGCCAAAGTCTTCTCCGGCCACCACAAAATCTCCTGAAGTCATGCGGGTGCGAAAGTCGGTGTCCAGATACTCGAAAACGTGAGAAGCCAATTCGTCGACATCCAATGTTTTGGTGTAGGCACCGGGGATAATCTGGTCCGTATCCACATGATCTCCGTAAAGGTGCACCTTTCCCTTCATGATGGGCTGGCTTTGGTGTCCATGACCTGACCGGGGTCGGTGATGACCCCGCACAGGGCGGTGGCGGCCACGACCGCCGGTGAGGCCAGGTAGATTCTGGCATTGGGGTTGCCCATGCGTCCTCGGAAGTTTCGATTGGCTGAGGAGATGACCACTTCCTCATCGCCTGGAACACCCAGATGGGTGCCCACGCAAGGACCGCAACCGGGGGTGATAAAGGTGGCGCCCGCCTGGCTAAGGGTTTCAACGACTCCTTCCTGAAGGGCCTGATTGAAGACCTCTCGGGAGGCAGGTGCAATGATCAAGCGCACATGGGGAGCGATCGACCGGCCTTTAAGTACCGCTGCTGCAGCCTGGAGATCTTCGAATCTTCCATTGGTGCAGGTGCCGATAAAGGCCATAGTCACGCGCGTTCCCTGGACGTCCTCCAGCGGAACCACATGATCCGGGGAATGGGGAGTACTGATTTGCGGGGACAGGTTGGAGAGGTCAAAGCGCAGCACCTGAGCATAGTGGGCCTGCTTATCGGCCCACACCGGTTCGAACCGGTAAGGCAACTCGAGACCCCGGGGATCCACAATTCCCGCCTTCGCACCCATTTCCACAGACATGCTGGCCAGGGTCATTCGGCCCGCCAGAGTCAAGCCGTCAATAGCTTCACCGGTGTACTCGATGGCCTGGTAGCTGGCTCCACTCAGTCCCAGCTGACCCACCAGAAAGAGAATCACATCTTTGGCTACCGTCCCGGCAGGGAGGCGTCCCGTGAGCTCGATCCTGATGGTTGGAGGGATTTTGAGCCAGGTCTTTCCGGTACGCATCAAGGCCGCCAGATCGGTGGACCCAACGCCCGTGGCAAAGGCCCCCACAGCTCCGTAGGCACAACTGTGTGAATCGGCTCCGATGACGACTTCACCGGGCTGGACATGTCTGTTCTCCACCATCACCTGGTGACAGATGCCTGCACCGACGTCATAGAGACGGCAACCCTTCTCCTGGGCAAACTTCCGCATCATCCGATGCAGATTACTGATGTGCTGGTTGGGAGCGGGGGCGGCATGATCGATGACCAGAATCACTTTATCCGGTCGCCACAACTCCCCGCCGCCCATTTCCTCAAAAGCTCTAATGGCATAGGGAGCGGTGGCGTCACTGGCCATGATGGCATCGACGGGAACAATAACCACCTCATCCGGATGAACCGGCTTGCCCACATGCTGCGAAAGGATTTTTTCAACGGCGGTCTGACTCATGAGAACATCGCCTCACCGTCAACCAGACGGTACATCTTTCCCGGGAGTTGCCTGTCCAGGAATTCCTCTAATCGAAGGGAGCACTGTGCGACCTTGGCGATGTCAATACCGGTTTCAACACCCATGGAGTGTAAAAGATAGAGGGTATCTTCTGTTGCAATATTACCGGCTGCCCCAGGGATGAAGGGGCACCCCCCCAGCCCGGCCAGGGCAGTGTCAAAATAGGTGACCCCACACTCCAGCGCCGCCACCAGGTTTGCCAGTCCTGCTCCCCGCGTATCGTGCAAATGAAGGATCACGGGCGTGTCTCCCAGCAGAGGGAGCATTTTGGACAGAAGTTGCTTCACTTGAAGAGGGTTGGCCATCCCGGTGGTGTCGGCCAGAGAAAACACATCGATCTCCATGGAAAAGATCTCCTCAGCCATTTTCAGCACGCGCTCGGTGGGGATGGGTCCTTCATAGGCGCAGCCGAAGACACACTGAAGACCCACCCGCAACTCCATTTTCTCCTGACCTGCAAGGTCAACCATTTCTCTCAGATTCTTCATGGCCTGGGGGAGAGAGACGTTGGTGTTCTTACGACTGTGGGTGTCACTCACAGAGATGGATAGATCCAGATGGTTGATGCCTGCGGCATGAGCCCGCTCCACGCCCTTTTTGTTGAGTGCCAACGCACTGTAGGTGACACCGGGTTTCTTGCTTATGCTGCGGCACACCTCCTCAGCATCGGCCAATTGAGGAACCCATTTGGGGTGTACAAAAGATGTGACCTGTATTTGCCGAACTCCTGCCTCAGCCAGTGCGTCAATAGTCTCGACCTTGAGGTGGGTGGGTATCGGTTTGCTCTCGACCTGGAATCCATCTCGAGTGGCGACCTCGATAACCGTCACGGTCTCTGGAAGATTCATGGCTCAAAGAAACACGAAATGCGCGAAGCGCGCAATCACGAAATCCAAAACATAAAGAAACGAAAGCACGACGGCATGAACGAGGCATACCCAATAGTTCGGCACCTGAGGTGCCTCCCACATTCCTGAGATGCGTGCCATCCTCTGTTCGCCCGATCCGACGAAAGCACGAAGTCACGAATGCACGACTCCCTTGCCTACAGATAGGTCCAGCCGCGTACGGTCTGGCCTGGGATCCTCAAGGGTAGCCGCTGATCCGCTCCCGTATCCTTGTTGAGGGAAGCCACAGTCTTCTCGGCGGTAGTCACAACTTCTTCCTCATCCCAGATCTGGCACTCTCGATTCCGCATCAAGATTTTACCGGCCACAATAACCGTACTCACCATGTCACTCTCGCCAGACCATACCAGGTTAGAAACGATACGCCGAGCATCGGAATCAGGGCGCAGGTAAGGGCGACGGGTGTCAATAAGGATGCAATCACCGTCCTTGCCCACCTCTAGTGACCCGGTGCGATCCTCCATAAACAGCGCCCAGGCTCCACCCCGAGTGGCCATCTCCATGACCCGTTCGGAATACACGGGCAGACCCTCGGGCCGTCTCACTCCAAGGCGCTGGTCCCGGATCCGCTGGGCATAGACGACATAGCGCATCACTCGCCACAAACCGGAGGGAGTCACCATCGAGTCGGTACCCAAGCCCGGTAGGATCCCCACATCCAGATACTTGTCCACCGGAAGTCCTGTCCCGTCTGAGATTCTCAGAGTAGGCACCATACACACTTTCATCCCACGATCCTTCCACAGCTGGTATTCCTGGTCCTGGAGCAGATGCCCCTTGTCTCCTAACACGGTATCATCGAGTACCCCCAGGTCATCCAGATACTCAATCACTCCGCCCTTCCAGCCGATCTCCTCCATGACCATATGGCCGGTATTGCCCGCCAGCTCCATTTCGAACCCGGCACCCATGGCCTCAGCCCCACGCTTGAGTTTCACGATGTCCTCTCCGGACGCGATGTAGGCGACCGCTACCGGGCTGGGCACCACGTTAATGCGTGAAGAGTTCCAACGGTCGCGTAATCGCTTCACTTCCTGGAGTCCGACTTCGGGGTCCTCTCGCGCCTCCTCGGGGACAACGTCGGGGTGATTGACGGTGCCGCGTGCCACAAAAGCTCGCATCCCCGACTCATCGATAGCACGTAACGAACCGTCTATGGATTCCTTGTTGAGATTGGTGAAGTGCTGGTCATGAGTGGCGATGGTGCCCCCCTTCAGCAGGGCTAGCAAGTGCAGACGCACCATGTCGTAGGTGCGCTTCTCATCCCAATGGACACTGTCCAGGACCATGCCTTGTACCAGGGATCTCATGCGTGCCTTCATGTCCTGCCGGCTGGGGATCCGGACCGAAGAAGGTGGATCATCACCCCGGCCCCGGCTGGCAACCTGAACCAGGTGATTGTGTGAATTAATCAAGCCGGGCATCACTACAAACTCTGAAGCATCTATGGTCTCGCTGCCCTGGAAGGGACAATCCTTGTCCTGGCCCAAGCCTACGATTTTCCCATCCTTGATGGCCAGATATCCGCTGGTGTAGACGTGCCGCTCATCGTTCATGGTGATGACATGGGCACCTCGAATCAAGATATCGACTGTGCCACTGGCACCCTGGACATCCCTGTCCTGAGCAGAAGCGGCAGGAGCACCCAGCAGTTTCGAGAACTGACCTGCTGCGGTGGCTGAGACCCCGAGGGTGCTCAGGCGACGAAGAAAGGCACGTCGGCCGATGTTCCCCTTCAGGTAATCCTGGACCGCACCTTGAACTTGAATGGAATCACTTGCTTGAGTCTTCATGGTTTTCCTTCCTGGGACTTACCTCAGTAATGAGCCGAACTTACTCCCCGAACCGAGGACAGTCAAGAGAACACCCCTAAGGGGAAATTCAAAATCCCAAGACAAACTCAAAGTACCCAAATCCAAAATTCAAAACGAAACAGTGCTGATGTTCACAAGAGAGCCCGTTTGGAACATTTGAATTTTGAATTTGTTTGGAATTTTGAATTTGGAATTTTGAGTTTCAGCCGGTCCGCCGGCTGTGATTTTGAATCTTGAATTTACCTTAGCCCGGATTATGCATAATCCGGGCTAAGGGTCGGACAAAACGGCCTCAAAGAGTGCTGAATAATCAGCGTCGGCCCAGCCCTGCCTGAGTGCCTTTTCCAGCACCACGCGTATTCCCATCAAACTCGATGTGTCCAGCTCGAGCTGAGCCGCTGTTGCAAGAATCAAATCAACGTCCTTTAAAAGATGGCGGGCGGGAAAGTTCGGATTTTCATAATCCCTCTTCACCATGCGGGAGAGTTTCTTGTCAAAGGTGGGTGTATAGAGGGCGCTGCCGCGGAGAATCCGCATGAAAGTCTCAACCGGGATCTCTTCCCTCTGAACCATGCCCAAGCTGAGGGCAAAACTTGCCGTCAGCGACGCGATCAGCTGATTGAGAGCAAGCTTGAGAGTTGCTGCCTTTCCCACCTGACCAATGAGAACAGGATGAGGACCAAAACATTTCAACAGCTCTGACCACTCTTGGAACTGCTTCGAAGAAGCACCCACCATAACAATCAAACTCCCCTCCTGAGCCTGAGGAATACTTCCTAACACAGGGGCCTCAAAATAATCACCCCCGGCGGCCTTGACCTCCTGCTCCACCTGCCGGCTCTCGGAGGGCCCAATGGTTCCCATCTGAATCACCGTACGTCCCGATAACTGGGAGCGGGTTTCCTCAGACAACAGCACCTCCCGGATTGCCGGAAAATGGGCCAACATCAGGACCACACAGTCGGCATCGCGGATGGCCTCCACAGGACTTTGGGCGATCCTTGCGCCGGAGGTTTTCAGGCTTTCAGACTTTTCCTGGGTGCGATTGTAGGCCAGAACAGGATAGTCCTGGGTCAAGAGCCTTTTGGCCATGGGAAGACCCATGAGCCCCGTACCCAGGAAAGCAACTGGGCTTTTTGATCTTTTGGTCATGCCCGGATTATGCCAGAACTTGGATGTGAAGTTAGGATAAAAGGGGAAGGCAGATCACGAGTCAGAGATTGCCTCAAACTTGACGGCAAGTCCCTGGCTCTTGTTTTCGGGCTCGTCCACCCGTACGACCGTACCCGTGGCCTCCAATGAGATTCTGAGCCTCCTGCGTTCAGAGGTACAGCGCAAGTTGAGTCCGATCTTGTCACCTACCTCAGGGCAGACTGAGGGGGCATCCGCCCACAGATAAGCACCCTCTTCGCTGGCCTCTTTAGCCACCACCTCAATAACTTTTAGCCCTTCGCCCTTCGTCTCAAAAGTCATGATTCCCGCGAAAGGTACCTCGATCCGAGTTGCTGCGCGCTTCTCTTTTTCGTTCATAATGATGCCTGCAGTTCTTTACTATAGTGACTCAAGTCCACAAATGGAACAAGCTGTCATGACTATTTAAGTGCCTCTTTGGAGAACAGCTCCTACTCCGAGGCCGCACCATTGGGATCTTGCAACAAACCAAATCGCCCTTCAAATTCAAGTGAAACCCAGGAGCCCACAGGCCCATACCGGTTCTTGAGCGTTCCCACTTCGAAAGGTGTCGTGCTCGTGACGGGACCGGCTTCTCCCACCTCAGCCTGGTAGTCTGCGGCGTAATTCAGCAGTCCCAGGACCAGGTCCGCCTCTTGCTCAATCCCACCTTCTCTCAGGTGTTGAAGCTGGGGACGGCGCATTTTGATGGCCCCCAGCACATGGGCATCCCAAAGGGGTTTGTTTCGAGGAATCTTACCGGCTCGCTGAACGGCCTGTCGACTGATTTGAGCCGTTGTGACGATGGGACAGGACAAGTCAACCGCTAAAGTCTTCAGGCGATGAGCGACAGTGGAAATCTCGACATCCCTGCGGCCACGCGTTCCCCTTGGGGGTGGAATGCGCTGTAGGTGATCCACAAGGATTGCCCCCATGGTGCGGTCCTCGGCTAAATTCCGGGCATAGGCCTCCAGCTCTGAAATCGTCCAGGTCGGCTGATAGAGAATTTGAAGACACCTTTCCCAACCGCAGAGGCGTTTCTCCGCAGCCTCCAAGGTTTCTGGATCAAGCGACCCATATTCACCGGGCCGCTTCTTTTTCTCTTTGAGATAGTCCTCGACTTGATGAATGGTCCGACCCTTTCCCTCTCTGGCCGTTAACAGACTGAGCAGGCGGTGATAGATACGGACTTCCGGTTCCTCCACAGAATAGAAGAGGAAAAGTTTGTCCGTCCCCTCTTCACTGGCTTGGTCAAGCCACTGAAGCAGCAGACCCAGGAGCATCGAGGTTTTCCCGTGCCCGGTCCGCCCTCCCAAAACGGCCAGCTCTCCCGGGTTGAAGCGTACTTCCAAACTGTCCACGGCCCTCCAACCTGAAGGTTGGACCAATGGGGCAACCCGCGTTTCCTGCTCCAGGCGACCCACAGAGAAAGTGGGTGGAATCGAGATCGGATCCGGAAGACCGGACACTTCTCCGTTGGAATAAGAGGTCAGTTGCAGTGTGGTGAGGGTTTCGGCCGAAAACCCGTTGGCCAGACCCTTGGGAAGCCCTCTTAGAAATCCTTTGGCCACACGGCGTCCCAGCTCTTCAGCCGCCCTGAAAAAGGGCTCCAATACCGGCAGATTGTCGAAGACGATCTCGCCTCCCCCTCCTTCTGCTCGATGTCGGGAAGAGAGGCTGTGAAAAACGTCAAAGACCCCTGGCCAATTCCAACTCTGGTTTTCCGAATCTGCTTCCTGGATAATAATTTGACCCTCGTACTTCTCCGACTTCTCCAAAAGCTCTTGCAAGACTCGAAGTCCTTTCTCACCTCCTCCCTGCCTTCGGATAAAGTCGTTGACGGTGACCTCTTCCTTTGGCCTACTCGGATCTGCCAGCAAGGTGGGATCGACAACATAAATGGGGAAGTTCGCTTTCTTCAATCGTTTTAGGGTGGTGACGGCCCTGTCCTTCTTACTGCTCTGGGTAGCCGGATCATAATCCCAACAAAGAGTCAGCTTGCCCCCAAAGCGAAGGTGCTCCTGCATCGCCTCAATCTGCTGGCTGTTCAGATCTCCTCCTGCCGCCACGGGAAAGGGGTCTTCAAGACCCAAGGACTGGATCAAAAGGGCTTTGATCGGGCCCTCCACTAACAGCAAATCGGTTTTGTCCAACCGGGCGGCAGCGTCCAGATTGAAAGGGACACTTTTCCCGGCTAAAGCATCGCCCTGTTCGAAAAGGGTACATCCCTCCAACCTGGCCTGTCCGGTGGATGTTTCCTTGGGCTGCCAGCCCCAGATATTCACGCATCGACCTTGAACGTCTCTCCAGCACCCGATAACGCGACCGCTCCACTTCGGCTCAAATAAACCCCAGGAACGGACCTCCTCCAGATCGCGGCCCGTTTTCTTCAGGCAGTGCCATACGTCTTCAGGGGCGGTGTACAGTCCAAGATCCAGCTCGGCGAGTTTGTCCTCGGGAAAACCCTGTCGGGCGACGAGATAACCCCTGACGGTAGTACCGGCCTGCGACCGAAAGAACGACTGGGTATAGTTCATAAAGAGTCCCAGCAGGCTGGACCGTCGTTCTAATCTCTCGTGCAGGATAAAGTCTTCTTCGGTCCAGTGGCCTTGCCAGGGATCCAGGACAGCGGGGTCCACTCCGGCCAGTTGGGCCAGTTCTCGGGCAGCCCCCATCCAGGACAGCCCCCGGGATTTCTGCAGGTACTGGATCGGGCCGCCTCCACCACACCCCAGAGAACAACTCCATTCCAGTCTCTGCGGATCGATCGAGAAGGCACCTGAATGGTCTTCGTGAATAGGGCAGGAAGCATGCCAAAACCGGCCGTAGGATCTCAGCGCTCGCAGATCTGCAAACAAACTCTCAACAGTGAGATAGGGGAAGATCTCCTGGTCTATGACCTCCCACGGTCTTTTCACGACTTCCCTATTGCCTTCGGATCTCAAAGCTGCACACCTACTCTGACTTGGAGACAGACTTCCTCTTCTTTTACATTTTAGGAACGTCCCCCGACATAGTGCCTGCTAAGTACTCCCTTTCATAAATACAGTAACGTTTGCGGATAGGGCTTGCGAGGCGAGGTCGCGAAGAGAGGAGGAGTCGATGCAGGGACATCGACGACGACGACGGGGGATACAGAAATC
>JADFOI010000091.1 GCA_022562935.1 Acidobacteriota bacterium | reverse complement strand
GGAGCTGACCAAGCAACAGTGGAAGCAGACGACTCTCGGAGATCACCAGTTCATATACGTAGGTGACAAGCGTTTTCAGGACAACATCCAGTTCGAGAAGAGTCCATCGTGGCTTCCTAATGTCGGCACAATTTTCTTTCGACACCACCTTCGACTATGGCAAGATGACGACCTTTCAGACGAGATCATTGGCGGAGTCCACCTGGAAGTGTTCAGTCACGGTCACGAAATCATCAGCTTCGATGAATCTAGACGAGCTCTAGCGGACGACTTTCTCGGGGTTTCTGGCTGGAAGGTAGATCATGACGGGGTCGCTTTGGAAAACGTCTGGCTTGACTCTAGAAAGCTAAGCTTGGGAGGTCGATTTATTCGTGCGGTAACGCAGCGGAGTACTGGTACCGCAGCCAGAGTTGCATCTCTCGTGTCTTCTTCGCGAGACCGCATGTTGGCAAACGGATATGCCACGACGATTAGCTACCAAAAGCCAGCGCGGTCAGGATTGGTCATCGACCTTTGATGGATTGGGACGAAGCGCGGAACCAACTTGCTGAACAAGGCGATCTGCAGGGAGTGCTCTTCAGGCACTCTCGGAGCACAGGAACGCTAGTACAGGCGAATGCTGAGACCTTTGAGATCGGACCGGTTTCGTGGGAGTTGCCGAAATTCATTCGTTTTCGACGAGCAGAAAAAGATTGGTCCTATCGGGAGGATGGCAGTTGGCAGACTTGGAACGATGCTGATACTGGTGTGAGAATCATGCAGCTTCTAGATCCACTTTCGTTTCAAGAGGTCAAAGTGCAGGGCGCCGTGGAGCGACACTACGCGTTTCCTGATCTCTCGATCGTTCGAGTTGCCTTTTACTCCGCTGGCCTCTTCGAGTCATTGGGGCTGGTCGGCGAGACTGCCGATTGGTGCAAGGAATTGGCTGGGGATTACTATGAGGCAGCGTTCGTTTGGCAGGAGAGAAAATTGGTGGCGCTAATCCAGAGGGACATATGGTTGACAGACGAGCCTATCGAGGTGATGTTCGATGGGCACCAGCCCCCGCCTCAGTTAGGTGAAGTGGCCCTGAACTGGTGACTAAAGCTTGATCGAAAGTCAGGCATTTGCTGGAGGAGTCTGGAACAGATTATTAACCCAGCCAGGGATCCACGCCGGAGAGGCCACATCCCAGCCGGCTTCAAGAACGATCGCCACAGCCCAAATAGAGAAGACGAAAGCAATGATCAACAGGACGGCCATTGAGGTCATGGGTGGCCATCAAACGCTTTCGTCTCGTCATACACAACTGGCCTGCTTAACGATCTCCAGTAGCTTCGCCACAATCGGACCGGGCTTTTTTATACCAAAGGTCTCTGACTACCATTCTGTTAGATGCATCGACCCTGCTAAGGGTTCAGAAGCTTCTTCTTTCTTCAGTCTCTAGAGTAACAGTTCTGGACAGGTGGCTGACGAGGACTTTGTTTTCGGACTCTGTTTTTCTTACAATAGATTCAATGGCTGAAAAAAGAGCGAATAACACTTTCTATCATCTTCAGGTAGGCTCTCTCTTGGAACTCCAACAGTCCGGTGCGCACCGAGAAGGTTCGGTGACGCTGATTTCCCAGAACGACTTGTCTGTTCAACTTGCCAAAGCGGAAGTGAACTCTCCCTTCAACCAAGAGAAACCCGTGCGGATCAAGTATTGGGATAAACAAGGGATCTACTACTGTCAGGCCGAGATCGCCAAGGTGTCCGGGCTGCTGAACCAAGAGATAGAACTCTCGATCATCAGTAGACCGGTCGCTATGCAGAGGAGGCGATCCTTCAGGCTTACTCAGAAGATCGCTGTTTGGTTTGAAGTGGTTGATGCGATACACGGTGGGCTCCCCCCCGGTAAAGTCTTTAAGTCGGAGACTCGAGATATCAGTGGAACTGGACTGAGCTTTGAAAGCGACGCTCCCTTGAAGGTCCTGGATGAGCTCAGGGTGAGTTTCCATGTGTCCAAGAAAAAGAAGTTGGACAGCTTTGCAACGGTGGTCACTTCCGAGAAAGTGGAAAAATATACGCACTTAATTGGAGTTGAGTTCCACGGTCTGCTTCCGGAAGCTCAGAAGGAGCTGATGGAATTCCTGCACGAGATTAGCCCGGATGAGGCTCAACAAAAATAATTCTTACTCAAATAATTTTCTCAACTCCGGCTTGTTGACTTTGCCCATGACATTACGAGGCAGTTCATCCAGGAGAAGAAGTTGAGCAGGCACTTTAGGTTTTGCCAACCGCTCCTTGGCCCAGTTGCGAAGACTTCCAAGTGACAGGGAATCATTGGGCCGGAGGATCACAGCAGCGCAGACCCGCTCCCCCCACTCTTGATCTTTGACCCCCACCACCGCACATTCCTGGATGGTTGGATGGGTCCTCAAGACTTCTTCGATTTCGAGCGCAGAGACCTTGTCTCCTCCGGTGTTAATGATATCGACAGACCTTCTCCCCAGAATACGATAGGACCCCATTTCCACGACCGCCTCATCGCCGGTGCTAAACCATTCTTTGCGAAATGCCCTTGCCGTGGCTTCCGGTTTTCCCATGTATTCCAGGAAAACATGGGGACCTCTCACCTGTATTTCTCCGGGCTGTCCTTCGTCCTCTATGGTACGAGCGGACTCATCAACCAATCGCACTTCGACACCAGGTAAAGGCACGCCCACAAAACCGGGTCTTCGTTCTCCGTGGAGAGGATTGGACAAGGCCATGCCGATCTCAGTCATTCCGTAGCGCTCCAGCAGAGTGTGTCCACTGATGGCCTTCCATCTCTCGAAAACGGCTGCAGGCAGGGCTGCCGACCCGGACACCATTAAACGCATCTTGGAACAGGCTCTGGACAGGACTTGTTGTTCCTCCCGTGTTGCTTTCTCCCAGGCTGCAATGAGTTTGATGTAGATGGTGGGGACCGCCATGAAGAGGGTCAGATCGCTGTGAACAAATCGACTCCACACGGCATCGGCATCAAACTGGGGCAGCATCTCACAGGCTGCTCCTGCCCATAGCGCGCATAGAAGAACGTTCACGATGCCGTGGGTATGATGGAGGGGCAGGACATGGAGGATGTGATCGTCGGCTGTCCATTCCCAGGCATCGATCAGAGAGGCGATCTGGGCCAGGATGTTGCGGTGGGTGGTGACGACCCCCTTGGGTTTGCTTGTTGTGCCACTGGTGTAAAGGATCATGGCCCGCCGATCCAGCGTGACCTCGGGTACAAGGCATTTCTTGGCCTTTGTCACTTCTGAGGTCAAGAGGAACCGGACCTTCAGTCCGCGACCAAGCGAGCGCAATGGGGTTTCGTAGTCGGGATGGCTCACCACAATTTCTGCATTCGTATCCCGAATGATGTGCTCGATTTCCGGCAGTGGATGAGAAGGACAAAGGGGAACCGCTACTCCGCCTGCCTGCCAGATTCCCCACTGCACAGCCGCATACTCAAGGCTGGGGGGAACCATGAAAGCAACCCGAGCTTCCCCCAAATCGGGCTGGCTTTTGAGTAAGTACCCCGTGATCCGGTCGGCAGCAGTGAGTAAATCGGTGTAGCGGAATCGCCCCGCCCTATCGATGATGGCGAGCTGGTCACCCTGCTTTAGGGCTCTTTGGATTAAAGGAAGACTGGATGCACTGGACATAGTCCGCTGGAGAATACTATCAACCGCCAGGTTGATTGTCACCGTTGGGAGGATCGACGGCAGTCGGTGGCCAGGAAAGTCTAGCCGGGATTATGCATCATCCCGGTTAGGTTCCGATAGGCTGATAAACATTGGGTTGAGGGTGTTTTGAGCCGGCATTTTGAGCGGGTTTGCGGGTTGTTTCCTCACAGGATTGGGCTAAGAACTCCAGCAATCGAATCTGATGCTCTTCGTGTAACTGAAGGAACTGCAACGCAACGGTATTGAGCAGTTTTTCGTTGTTGGGTACAGTCTCTGTTCGAACCACCCATCCAACCGCTTTCACGACTCGTGAGGCTGGCAAACGAAGGTTCATCTCCAGTTTGTCCCCTGCTTTCAGTCCCAGACTGGTTTCGAATCTCAACCCTGCCACACTGATGTTTTGGGTCTTGGCTTTCGAAAATTTCTCGCCAATCAGGTGCGCTTCAGCAGCGTCAATAACGCTGAATGAGAAGGGTATGGCAGCATCCACCCGGTAGTACCGCCTTCGCTGAATGGTGATTCCCTGACCTCGCATCGCGATGGCCACATGCTGATACCCGGCCCCGGCAATCTGGATAATGTCAGCCTCCCAACAGTAGACGATCGCTCCTTCATTCCAGTATTTGATCCGAACGCGCTCTCCCTTTTGAAAGGGAAGCTTCGAGCAGGGTCTGGAAAGTCCTAGCCAGAGTTCACCGGAACAGCTCGTCGCCACAGAAGCTGCGAACTCTTCCTGGGAGCTTCCTTGAATGGATACGGCTAGTCCGATTTTCAGGCCTTGATCGAGCCCATCGGCGTTCTGGTTACTCATTGACTCTGCCACCAACAAGGCGAAGTCCAGTTCATATCTTCGCTGTCTCCCTTGTGAATTTCCGCTAACAATTAGCCGAACGGTTGAGGGGATCTGCCCTGTGATCATCCTATTGAGAGCGAGGGAATTCTGCAGTGATGACTGTCACCGAAGTCAAAAAAAACATGCTGTGACTGCCTCCATCAGCAGGATGACCCTAGTGAAGAGGTGCTGGGTTGACCGGTTGAGGAGAAAGGAGCGAATCAAGTAGAATGGTGGAAAAATGATGAGAAGCAAGTTATTTTTATGGGCCCTCTATGGTGGCTGGTTGATTGCCGTCTTTGTTGGGTTGGCGGGGGCGGCTCCGCTGATCAATCAAGAGAGAAGCCGATCCCCACTTTTCATCCTGACCGATGGCTGGGGGCCGTGTACTCCGGAGGACGAAATTAGAATCGCCGGTTATTTGAGAGAAGCAACACAAGCCTATTTAACTTCGTTGGAGGTACTCACTCCGAAGAGCTTCAATGATCGGGCCTATATTGATGGAGAGACGGCTAGTATCCTGCAAATTACCGTATCGGACCTCAAGATCTCTCTCAAGGAAATGATTACGACCCTGGCCCTGATTGAGAGGCTTTTTCGACAGCGTCCCGCCGATTATGTCCAAAGTGCACCTCTTCTATGGCTCACCGTGGTCAAGGACATTTCACTTGAGAAAGGGAATGCAAGGGATATCGAGCGACTTGGGCTGGTGAGATCCAATTGGCCCAGTATCGTGGATATTTCACTTCCCAGGCTGTTTTCGCGGATACTGGAGCCCAAGTTGACCGAGTTCCTAAGAAGAGGGGGAAAGTAGTGAGTTTGCGAGCAACTTCAATCTGTCTTGTCGTTCTGATTCAGAGGTAGGCTGCTCGAAGTCGCCATCCTGTCCGTTTCCGTATAGCGGATAATGCCTGTTTGATCGCTGTAGAAACTGCGAGTGCCCGTCGAACCAAAGACGAGAGGCCGTGCCTGAACGTTGAACTCCGAGCTGCTCCCGGAGATGGAGAAGGCATAACCCCCGGATATTCCTGATCCCACCAGGCCCTTGTTCAGCCCAGCCTGTTGTAGCGCCTCGAGGTCCGTGGTGTAGCTTCCTGAGCCCATGGTCATGGAATAGGAGATCTGAGAGGCGACCACATTGCTCACCGCTCTGATTGCCAGAGCTTCGTTGGCCGCCATCCTGGATTGCAGAAAAGTGGGAACGACCAAGGCTGAAATCACACTGATCACCGCCACGCTGATCAGCAGTTCCATCACCGAAAATCCCTTATTGCTTCTCACTACGCTCTCCCTCAACTGACGAAGGCCCAAATCATTGCCTTGGGTGCAAGCGTCACTGTAAATGGCGTGCCTGACAGTGAGCAATAGCCTTCGCTAAGCTATAATAATAGGATCAAGATAGTCCCTTTGTTATCACGAGTCAGGGCATAGTACAACTCCTAATCTCGAGGAACCTCCTCCTGATCACTGCCCATAACTCCAACCCAACAGAGGGAAAGTGGTTGAAAACCCTGCATTTCAACGACCTTCAGGATCTTTCCAAGCCTGGACCATAGCCTCAAACTGGGTCTCGAGGCAAGTAGAAAAACAGTCGAATTAAACGATGTAACGAAACAGTATTGACCCTGAAAAGCAGTGCACGAAGGGATTTTATCCCGGATTATGCACAAATTCTCTACTCCAGCAACAAAATCATCCGGCGTGCTGCACCCGCTGTGCGACCCGCAAGCGGGTGCCCCTCTCGACCTCCTTAGTGCCTCGTTTCATAGATATGGTGCTGTTTGTGGCAAGCGCGACGGCGTCGAGTTCACGAAGCGACGAGGACGCGATGGCAGTGACATCGTGGAGGAGGAGCGAAAGAAATTGATGCCGTCCCGCCGCCACCCTCCGGGCTGATGGGGGTTGCGGGGGTCTTGGTCGCGACGTGGCGCAACGCACTCCCGCCGGCGCTTCCGCCGCTTCGCGACGACAGCCTATGAATAATCCGGGCTAAAAAGGTAGGGGCCTGAAGGTTGAGGCACTCAACCGACAGGCCCTGAGGGAGGTAACAAACCGATCGAGAGCAGTATACGTCCCCAGGGGACCGGAAACTTGTGATCACTATCACAAGTCGAAAAAAGTTTCTTATCACCCCTGATTTAATCGAACTAACTTGTGGATGAATAAGGAGTTGTATCTTTATTTTTTCTTGACTTCTTCATCTCTGAAGACGGTTTGGGATTCCTCTTCACCCGGCTTGCTGCCGGGATCCAACCAGGTAGTTCCAGAAGGACTCCCCTCTGATGTCCGCTTCTGAAGAGATTGCCTCAGTTTGAATCTCTGAGAGGAAGTGGTCGTAGACCGTTTCTTTCTCATGGGCCAGAGGAGTAGGGCAGTAGCAGGTTTCAGACCACTCAATCAGACCCGGGGCAGTGATCTTGGCCCGTTTCATCGAGGCCACAATCTCCTGACCATCAGGTCTTTGCTGCTCAATGGAGCCATCCATCAGCTTTTCCAGGAATTCAGCCGATTTCTCTTCGATGATCTTTGCACGAATCCGATAAAGCATGGCTGTTTTGGGTTAGATACTAGAACCTTAGAGGCGCAAAGGCAACTGGGATAAGGTCCGCCCGGGTGGGGGATTTGCCCCGGAAAACCGCTCTCCGTTGATGAGCGGCCACCGCGAGTTATTTTGAAAATGTGTGATCACCGTCACCAAAAGCGGAAAAGCAAAGTGGGCATCCTTAAAAAGTCCTAATAAGGAAGGAAGCCATAATCAGGAAGCCATAATGAACTCGAGTCACTTCAAAGAGCTGGCACAAATCGGCATTGCCCTGTCTAGGGAAAAGGACATCAACAAACTTTTTGAAATTATTGTGGATGAGGCGAGAAGTCTCACGGGTGCCGATGGCGGCACACTGTACCTCATCGACAAGCGAAAGATGCAGCTTCGATTTGAGATTTTACATAACGACACCATGAAAATGAGGATGGGTGGAACCACTGGAGTGGAGATCACCCTACCCCCTGTGCCTCTTTTCAATACTGGACAACCCAACTATGCCAATGTCTCCTCCTACGTCGCACTAACGGGAACGATCGTCAATGTCCCCGACCTTTACGAGGCGGAGGGTTTCGATTTCACCGGTGCAAGTATGTACGATGATCGTACAGGCTATCGTTCTCAATCCATGCTCGTGATTCCCATGAAAAGTCATGAGGATGACGTTATCGGCGTTTTGCAACTCCTCAATGCGAGAGATCCGAAAAGCAACAAGGTGATCTCTTTCGATCCGCAAAGTGTGGACTCGATTGCTTCCTTGGCTTCTCAGGCGGCAGTGGCACTCACCAACAGACAGTTGTTTGAGGAGCTGGTTGAGGCCAAGCGGCGTACCGAACGGGCCTTCCTCGATACCGTTCAGCGGTTGGCGATCGTGGCCGCATACAAGGATAAGGAGACGGCGTTACACGTCAAGCGCATGAGTCGCTATAGCGCCATTCTGGCTGGCGGCCTTTGCCTATCGCCCGCACAGGCGGATATTGTCCTTCACGGCAGCCAGATGCATGATGTGGGTAAGATAGGTATCCCCGATGCTATTCTTCTCAAACCGGCCAAGCTTGATGCTCGTGAATGGGATATTATGAAGCAACATACCACCATAGGTGGGCACATGCTCAGCGGCTCTCCCTCAGAACTCATGCAGGCAGGCCGAACGATCGCCTTATCTCACCACGAGAGATGGGACGGGAGCGGATACCCCAAGGGACTGGAGAAAGAAGATATCCCACTTTTGGGGCGGATCTGTGCGGTGGCCGATGTCTTTGATGCCGTTACCACCCGGCGGCCCTACAGGGAAGCTTACTCCACTCAGGAAGCCTACAAATTTTTAAGAGAAGGACGGGGTAAACAATTTGACCCGCGTGTCGTGGACGTGTTTTTTGCAAGGCTCGATGAAATTGTGGCGATTCAGAAGCCGTCTATCCATAACTCTCTTATTCACACTTCTGCTTGGGAAGTCGCCTGAAAACCCGTAAAAGCTCAGGTATTTCGGTTAGCCCGGATGATGTATAATGCGGGCTCACTGTTCTTCTTGTCGATATCAGGGAACTTCCTCACCGGTCGGGCATCTAGACGGATGGAGGAACAACTCGTGGCTTTCTTTCACAGACAACCGATCTAACCCTTTAAGGAGTCCACCTCATGAAGTATGTTCTTTTAATCGCTGCACCCCTTCTTCTGGTCGCCCTTTTTGCTCAAAATCGGTCGACATCGGCTACCTCGACCGAGTCCGAAGGAATAGCTCCGGAAGACAAAGCCATTGCCACCTTGGCAGGCGGCTGCTTTTGGTGTGTGGAGGCAGATTTTGAGAAGGTAGCTGGAGTCACCGAGGCGATTTCCGGGTATGCAGGCGGAGAGGAGCGGAATCCGACCTACCCGCAAGTTTCCTCAGGGAGCACCGGCCATGTGGAAGCGGTTCAAGTGACGTTCGATCCCAGGCAGATCAGCTATGCCCAGATCCTGAATGTGTTCTGGAAGCATGTGGATCCTACCGATGATAAGGGGCAATTTGTGGATCGCGGTCGCCAGTATCGAACCGCGATTTTCTATCATGATGAGAACCAAAGACAGATTGCGGAAGAGTCCAGGCAGGCGCTTGCTTCATCCGCCATCTTCGATCGGCCCATCGTGACCGAAATCAGACCCCTCAAGGAGTTCTACGTGGCCGAAGAGTACCATCAGGACTACTATAAGAATCATCCCATCCGCTATCGCATCTACCGATACAACTCCGGGCGCGACCCGTTCCTGGAAAAGGTCTGGAAAGACAACAAGGATTTCCAGGTTATTGAGACCCGTCCGAACTCAGAAACGGAATACAGACATCCCGATGAGGCTACCTTAAAGTCCCGACTGACCCAGCTTCAGTACCAGGTTACCCAGGAAGATGCTACCGAATCTTCCTTTCGCAATGAGTACTGGGACAATAAGGCCGAGGGAATCTATGTCGATGTGGTCAGCGGAGAACCTTTGTTTAGCTCTACGGACAAGTTCGTTTCCGGTACGGGCTGGCCCAGTTTCACAAAGCCCCTGCATTCGCACAGTATTGTGGAAAAGGAAGACCGGAGCTTCTTTTCGGTTCGAACCGAAGTGCGCAGCGAACTTGCCGATTCCCATCTGGGTCACCTCTTTACAGACGGCCCGGCACCGACTGGTCTGAGGTACTGCATTAACTCGGCGGCCCTCCGCTTTGTCCCCAAGGATCGTCTGGAAGAGGAAGGTCATGAGGAGTACATCAGCCTGTTCAAGTGATTTTAGCTAGGAAGATGCCGGAGCCCTGTCCCTTTGGCAGTCGCTTTCTCCAGGTGATATCCTTCCGGGCCAAAGTCGTTCGCAGGGACTGTCAATGTTGACAGTTTACAGCGCTTTAATCCACACCATAGGATGAGGATGCGGTTCTCGTGGGTTTTACCCGAACCATACCCCTCAATGTGGGCGGGAACCGCATCCGTACTTTGTTGAAAGGAAAGGAAGGATGAACGTGCCCAGACAGGAAACACTCCCCAAGAGACTACTCCGGCTCAAGAAGAGGACGTCTTGGAGCTGGGAAAGAATGTGCCGCGAATTTCATCGAGTGATGGGTCAGGAGGGTCCCTCTCACACCACCCTCTTCCGGTATGCTATCCGGGAAGTTCGGCGGCGAAACGTACTCACGGAGCGATATGTCAAAGAAGCAATTGACAAAGTCACCGTTGAGTTGATGCATCAGGAATTGAGCGAGAACGGGGCCCGGCAGGGTCCTGTGGAGAAGGAACTGCGGCACTCGGAGATCCACTTTCGCGAGCTCATCAAAAACGCCAAAGTCCTGATCTATCGCTACCGGCATAACCCACCGGGTTGTGAGTACATCAACCCAGTGGTCAGGGACATTCTCGGATACACCCCCGAGGAGTTCTATGCCGATCCTGAGTTGGTTCTAAAAATCATCCATCCTGAGGATAAGTCTAGACTGATGTCAGCCCTTCAAAATCCTGATCTAGAAAACGTGACTCACCGCTTGATTCGTAAGGATGGCAGTGTCGTTTGGTGCGAGGGCGTGCATGTGCCTATTTATGATGAAGCGGGTCATTGGATTGCTACCGAGGGCATTTCTCGCGGTATTACCGAGCGCGAGCGAGCCACAATCGGCCTCTAGCCGTATTTCTCACACCTGCTTCGCCGACGCAGTGGATTGGGTGTGAGAAATGCGGGTAGCAGAGTGCTCTACCTTTCTCCAAACCGCCATCTCAAGTGGAAGCGAAGCCACGACTCGTGTTGGGCCTGATGTGGTGATTAAGGTCACCGATCCAATGAAATGGGTCATCCATGATAGGGGTGAACCAACAGGAGGCAGAACTTTGATCCACCGTAACATGAAATCCGTTAACCATTCCATCCTGTTCTCGGGCCTGCCCGAGATTGAGAGACGAGCCGTCACCCGGCTGGGATTACCCTTAACAGGGACGGTCACTTTCGAGATTCAAGGGAGAGAGGTGGAGAGAGCGGTTAAAACCAAAGACATAAGTGCCGCCGGTGGTTATTTCATTGCAGATACCAGTCCTGCCATCGGTGATCAGGTGAAGCTGTTGCTCCAGTGGCCTCCTGCCGGGAAGAAACCGGAACTCATCATCAACGCAACGGGAAAGGTTCTGAGGATCGATTCCTTAGCCGAGAAAAAGTGGGGATTTGCCGTCCTCTTTGACTTGAAACGGGCCTGATTTCCTTCCTCTCCTCCACTAGCCGTCCAGACACCCCTGTATCCTCGATTTCTCCTAATATCACTTTCACGGGTGAGGTCAAACTTCCGAAGAGCCGCTTCCCAGAAAGGCGAGAAGATTCTCCGGAAGACCGGGTGAATGCCTTGCCAAATTTACCGGGTGTATCATATTGTTTGGACGGTCGCGCACGTTTTTGACCGGGTACAGCCGTTGTCGCCCTTGACCCTCTTTAGAAGGGAGACTGGGAAAGAAAGGAGATCGCATGGCGGAAACATCCTATGATCTGATCGTTACAGGAGCCGGCACGGGGGGTATCATCATGGCCGCTCGGATTGCCCAAAAGGGAGTTCATCCGACCACGGGAGAGCCCCTGAAGATCGCCCTCCTGGATCTGGGTCCCTACTTTGGGGGACCGCCCCGTCCCGGATACGGGGTTCCCGTGCGGAGGCATATGTTTACCAATGTCCGGTCGGATTTTCAGGGCCGCTATCGGACCCGGCGGGGAATTCCTCCCGGCGCCTCACGCCGCGTCCCACTGGGGCCGGATGACGAGACTTATACTTTCAACACCGCCGCGATCGTGGGGGGAGGCTCCGTTCTCTATACCGCCATCACCAACACTCCCTATGAGGCGGATTACCAGGTCTGGTCGGATGAGACCGGTCTGGACCTCTCTTATCAGAACCTGAAATACGCGGCCGAGGAGACCGAGCGGGCCTTCAACATCCATACTAAACCGGACGGCCTGCTGCGGGATGGCGACCGCCTGTTTCGGGATTCAGCCCGGGCTCTTGGCATCGAGGTGAACCCGGCCAAGATCGCCAAGCAGAATTGTCTCTGGTGCGGGTACTGCGACGGCGTAAACATGTGTAAGTACGATGCCCGTGGCGGAAGCTTCACGGGGTATCTTCCCACGGCTCTCGAGCACGGCGTGGAAATCATTCCCGATGCTAAAGCGGAGAAGGTCTTGATTGAAAAACAGGGAACCGGGTTCCGAGTCACGGGGGTGGCCTACATCCGGAACGGAGAGAGAAAGGTGGTGAACGCATCCCGGGTGGTGGTTTCCTGCGGCCAGTATGGGACCACTCCGCTTCTGCTTCGCTCCGGTTATGGCCCGAGGCGACTGGTCGAGCAGCTCATCGTGGAGAACCCCAATGTCGGGAACCACACCGACGCCAGACCCTGGTGCGAGCGCATGACGGCCGTCTTTGATCAGCCCATCAGCGATGGCCAGTACCGGGACGGAAACGTGGTGGGTGCCTTTTACGCCTATCACGATACTCGCCCAGACAAGCAATACGACCGGATCCAGATCACCATGGCCCCCAAGGAGCTGCCCGGGCCGGAGCGGGCAGCCATCTCCGCCGATGCCCCCGAGTTCGGGTGGTCTCACAAGGAGTACATGCGGAATCTGGTGGACAGGAACAATCCGACGAAGGCCCAACGGGATCTCCTCAGCCGGATGGCCGTCGACGTGCGGGTCATTCGTCCTTCGAGGGTCCGAGGTTACATCAACGAGTGGGGCGAGATGGTCTACCGGGCCAACGATCCCTCCATCCTCAAGCCAATGCAGGAGGGCCGGGAGGTAGCCTACGAAATCCTCAAGAAGATGGGTGCCAAGGAGGTTCTGGGGATGGAGCGGCCGGCCCGGGTCTTCGCCGTCGAGAAGTACGTTGGGGCCTGCCAGCCGGGAGCCGACCCGAAGAGATCGGTCGTGGACGGAAGCTTCGAGTCCCACGACATTCCCGGGCTTTTCGTGTGCGACGGCTCCACCGTGCCCCTCGGGGCCTCGGAAGGGTATGCCGGGTCGGTGGGGACGGTGGCTGTTTACGCCTCGGACCAGATTATTGAACGGCACTTCAAGCGGGGCTAACCGGGATGATGCATCGTTCAACCACGAGATACGAATCACGGACAAGCCCGACGGCGAAGATGTCCAGCGAGTTCTAAGCGGCCTTCGCGAGTACAACTATTCCCATGTCGAGTCAGACATACGCGATCTTGGGATCTTTGTTCGGAACAAAAGGGTCAGATCATCGCGGGTCTTTAAGGCACTTCCATGTGGGACTGGCTTCACATCAAATATCTTTGGGTTACATCCGATCATCGTAAGCAAGGTCTTGGCAGTCTAGCAGAAGAGGAGGCGCAAAAGCGGCAGTGTACCGGTCTTCACCTGGATACCTTCTCTTTTCAAGCTCTGGACTTTTACCTCGGACTGGGATTCGAGGTCTTTGGTGAGATCAAGGATCACCCCGAAGGCGGCAAGAGATACTTCCTTTCGAAGCGACTTTGAACTTCTTTTCAGCGGCCCAGCTCGCTGTCATACGAAACAGTGTCTGAGGCGACTAATCAAGCTGGAGGAAGATATGAAAAACATCACAAAGGCGCTCATTGGCATTGTCGTATTAGCCTTCCTACGGTCAGATGCCCTGGCCACTCACACGCTGATTTTCCCAGGAGAATCATTTGCAATGATTTGCAATCATCTCCTCGCACTCGTCGGAATCGCCTTGATACTCATGGCCAAGGACTTAACGACCTGAGCATAAGTGGGTCAGCGATGGCGATTAATCCTGTAACAGATCGGTACCCATATCGGGTAGATATCCCTGGGTTAGGTATTGGCGGTAAAGCTCTTCAGTAATATCCGTGAGATCGCGCTTTTCACGAACCGCCTTGCTCTTAATCAGGTCAACTAAGGCAGTATCTATGCTCAAAGTAAGAGGATGACGCAAGTCCCTATCCAGGGTTGATCTCGGTTCCACAAGGTGAGTAGTGGAGGTCGGCCTGAATTCCTCTTCCAGAGCTTTGGCTAGAGCATCAGCACATTCTTGGCGGCAAAGTAACCATTGAGCAGTCGCCTCGTTTCCCGAACCCAGGATAAGTGTAGAAATCTCCTTCCCGGCCAATAGAATCAAATAGCTTGTCGAAGACCTTCTTGCTCTTGCCTTGAGTTGGTCTGAAAAGGGCTTGGCAAGCGCGAAAGCCTCGCTTTTTTCGACACCTTCCATCGATTTTAAACACCAGGAACAGTGCGTATATAGCAACTCTCTCATGATCCCCTCTTTTCCTTTAGGAAAGTGATGATGTTGTAAAGACTTTACCTGCAATCGCTGGGTGGAGGTTGTAATGGTAGTCACCGAACCGCCGAAGGCCTTTCTTAGCCTACACTTGTGGCATAACTTTTTGGACTGCAAACGGCGTTCAGCATTTTCCACCCAGCTGTAAACAGATTTGTCCTCAATCTAGACCGTGAGGCTGCTAAAGACAAATTGAGTAAGAGTAGAACGGCTTTCTACTGTGGGACTCTCACCGGTGAAATGTGGTTATGAAACTGCTTCCACTGGCCTGCCTGCTTCACCCAGACCCTTGTAATCCTGTTATTGGTTGGGTTGACAGTGCCATCCGGCTGAGTAACCGTTCCCACCCCGTAGCTGGTCGTCACAGCGGTATCACCGTTGACCTGCCCCTGACCTGCCCCGTGAAACTGTACCAAGCATAGGGTTAGGATCGCGGAGGCGGAAGCGCAGGCGATCAATCGTATTCGGGAGGCACTGCCAGGAGGCAGCCCCTCGAACTACCTCATTGCCTTGAAATACCTTGAGTCGC
>JADFOI010000090.1:1139-15016 GCA_022562935.1 Acidobacteriota bacterium | reverse complement strand
TCACTACCAATCGCACCCAGACTTACCGCCCCTGAGCAATTCCTCGATTGTTCCGCGCATTGAGGAATTGTTTGGAATCTTCTCCCACTGCTATGAGACCAACCAGGATCCAAATGAGGCATTGTTGATGGGAGCCATGAAATTTGGCAGTCCTCTGGTTGAGAGACTCGACGTATACTCTGAACCTCTCTCAGAGATTTTACGGGACTGTTTTAGTTCGGCGATGCAGAAGCTCAGGATCGACGAACACATTCAAGAACTTGTGAAAGAGTCCACTGATACTGAGAGAAAACGTAGGAGACCCGGAAGGCCCGCTGATCGCAAGATCGACCAGCGAAGGGTAATTGTCAGGGATCACATCCACCAGAGCAGTGATTTCGACCACAAAGCAAAACTAAAGCAATTGTTCCAGAAATTCGACGAAGAAGAAATTCCCCCGCCAAAGAATGACATGGGGGTTGCACATTTTGTACACCCCTGGATGGAATTATTCAACAAACCCTCCCACCTAAGAGAGCGGATTATCAAGATTCTGAACCGAGATCGTTGGAAGCGCTAACCACTCAATCCGCGACAGAATAACGACGGAATTGGCCCTCTAATCCGTCGTTGAAACGTCCAAACAGCACTAAGTTCCTGCAATTAAAGGCTTTTTCCTAAGAGTTGAGTTCATATTTGGGTCCTCAATCAGTCCCCTGATGTAGTGGAACACATGACAAAAAAAGGAAAAGGAAGAGCGACACCGGATGTTGAGCCCAAGAACAACGGAACAGTTTCAGATCAACCCGAAGGGAAAACGCACGGGGACGACAAATCTCAAGCCGACATGTTGGTTGAATTAGCGACCAAGGTTGGGGCGCAATTCTTCCATGACCAGTTTCACCGATCTCATGTCCGTTTATTGATAGAAGGGCATCGGGAGATCTGGCCTTGTCGAAGCAAGGATTTCAGAAACTGGTTGGCTAGCCCGGATTATGCATAAATCTTTGAAGAAGGGGCTGATTTAGGGCCAGAAAAGTGCCGTACCTCTTTGATATAATAGGGTTTATGGGAAAACACAACAACAAAGAGGTACGGCCCAGCGATGCATCAGTCTGCCCGATCAACTTGCCATCTCACCCTGACAGAAAAGTGGTGGCTCGATTCGATGGAGGCCGGCTTTCTTCCGATGCCGGTTTGGTATCGGTCTGGGCACTGGATCAGCAGCAACGTCTGACGGAGGATTTCGCTGCCTGTATCCGAGACATTCGGGATGGGCGCTACATTCGCCATGAGATCTCCGAGATGGCGACCCAGCGGAGTTTTCAGATCGTGGCCGGCTATGAGGATTGCAACGATGCCGACTCGCTGCGCAGGGATCCGATCTTCAAGAGCGTGTGCAGCCGGCTGCCCGAAGGCGATCCCGACCTGGCCTGTCAGTCCACTCTGTCCCGACTGGAAAACTCGGTGAGTCGCAAAGATCTGTTTCGGATCGGGGAATGGTTTTGCGACTCTTACCTGAAGCGTCGAAAAAAGAGTAAGCCGCAAAAGATTACACTGGACGTGGACAGCACCCACGACCCCACTCACGGACAGCAGGAGTTGAGCTTCTATCACGGATTTTACCGAGAGCATATCTACCATCCCCTGTTGATCTTCGATGCGGACACGGGAGATCTCATCACGGCCCTGCTGCGACCTGGGAATCGGGGAGCCGCTGCGGGCGTGGTCTCGGTTTTAAAGCGGTTGGTGAAAAAGATGCGACGCAAGCTGGGAAAGAAACTGCAAATTGAAATCCGAGCCGACAGTGGCTTTGCCACGCCCGCGCTGTACGATTTTTGTGAGAGCGAGAAGCTCAGCTATGTGATTGGCTTTGCCCGCAACTCGCGTGTGCAGGCGGGGATCGAAGCGTTTGTGGAAAAGGTCATGGCCGATTTCCAGCACACCCAACAGACTCAGCGTCAGTTTACTGAACGGTTGTATCAAGCCGACAGCTGGGAGCATCCCCGGCGGATGATTGCCAAGGTGGAAGTGACGGATCTGGGATTGAATCGGCGTTTTGTGGTCACCAACCGAGAGGATCTCTCGGCCCAAGATCTGTACGAACACTATGTGGATCGCGGGCAGGCCGAGAACTTCGTGAAAGCCTTCAAAAAGGATCTGGCCATGGATCGGCTGAGCTGCCACCGTTTCCTGGCCAACCAGTTCCGGCTGTGGCTTCACGGTTTAGCCTATCAGTTGATAGTGCGGCTGCGAGATTATCTGCAAGGCACCCCCTGGCAGAAGCTGGAAGTGGAAACCCTGCGTCGGAGGCTCTTTAAAATCGGAGCTCGAGTCCAGCAGAGCTCACGCCGGATCTGGATTCATTTTGCTTCGTCTTATCCGGAGCAGGAGTTCTTCTCGGTTCTGATGCAGCGACTCTGTCCCACCTGAGTCGGGCTCCGGCTTCTCACCTTTCGGTTTGAACAACATCGGAGTCGAAGTGTCTCAAAAATCGACCTGCTTCTCCCCTGACACCTCACTCTCCTCCTCCCAACCCGCCATCCACACCCCATTCCAAAGAGGACCCTCCGGTTTCCACAAAAAATGGGAGAAATTTAAAGTTTATAAAAGTTTATGCATAATCCGGGCTAGGCAGCTTTGGCTTAGGGAAAATAAGGCAGCCAACAGCTCAGCCCTGTCGGCAGCAATCAACGTTCTTGAAGCGAAGGCCCGATTTGAAGGTGACCAATACACCCTCCACAACCGCGTGGCTTTCCACGATGGTGCTATCTACTACGACCTCGCCGACAGACAGTGGCAAGCAGTGAAGGTCATGGATGATGGGTGGGAGATCATCAGTAACCCCCCTATCCTTTTTCGCCGTTATGCGCATCAGCGCCCTCAAGTTGAACCTGTCAGCGGTGGTAACCTGCAGGACCTGCTTCGATTCGTCAATCTGCGGGACCCATCTCAGCAACTCCTTGCTCTGGTCTATCTGGTCAGTTGCTTAGTACCCGACATTCCCCATCCCATCCCAGTGGTCTATGGTGCGCAAGGTTCAGCCAAATCCACGTTTTTACGATTGTTGCGGAGACTCATTGATCCATCTGCCACTGAAATATTGAGCTTTCCGCGGGACTTTAGGGAGCTGGTTCAGCAACTCTCACATCACTGGACCCCCTACTATGACAATCTCAGCCGGTTGTCAGCCAGCCACAGCGATGCACTGTGCAGGGCGGTCACTGGGGAAGGTTTCTCTAAGCGCGAACTCTATACCAACGACGAAGACATGATTTATCAATTCCGGTGCTGCCCCGGGCTGAACGGAATCAACGTCGTGGCGGGTAAGCCGGACCTCCTTGACCGTGGCATCCTCTTTGGGTTGGAGCAAATTCCTGAAGACAAACGCAAGTTGGAAAAGGACCTGCTGGAGGAGTTTGAGGGGGTGAGGCCAGCTTTATTTGGCGCTATGTTGGATGCACTCAGCGGGGCAATGCTTCTGCTGCCCTTGCTTGAGTTAGCGCGCCCGCCCCGAATGGCTGACTTCGCAAAGTGGGGTGGTGCGATCGCAGCTTCGTTGGGGCACTCGCAAGAAGAGTTTCTTACTGCATTTGATCAGAACATGCAGATCCGAAATGACGAAGTACTTGCCAACAATCCTGTGGGCATGTTGGTTGTGGTGCTAATGGAGGAAACTGAGGAATGGGAAGGCAAGCCCAGCAGATTGCTCGATAAGCTGAACCAGCTCGCAGAAAAACACGGCGTCAACAGGAGGAACCGTTCCTGGCCCAAGGCTGCTCACGCACTCACTCGCCGGTTGAATGAGATCCGTTCAAACCTTGCGGTAGCCGGAATCGAGTTGGCAACCGACAGGGACAGTCAACAGCGGATCATCTCGCTCCGAAAAAAGCGTCATTAGCGTCATTGACATGAAGAGTAGCATTCACAGCCTGTTTCCCAGTGACTCCACCATAGCAGAAGCGTCACAGATAGCGTCATTCGGTAAGCCCAGTATTGCTGCTCATTGTGACGCTTGTGACGCTAATGACGCTTTTCTTGTTCCTCTTATTCCTTGAGGACATCGGATGGGAAAAATCAAGATTGACTCCGATCCCCGATTCGACATAATGAGCCCCGAGGAGGTCGCTCGGTTCCTGCACAAAAGCCTGAGTTGGGTTTACAAGAACTGGCAGCTACTGGGCGGCGTGAAACTCGGGGGTTCCCTATTTTTCCCGAATAAGGAGGACCTCTATGAGTTGTTATTTCATAAAGGGAAAGGGTTGGAGGTACGACTTCCTGCTGCACGGAATCAGGTACACTCAAGCCGCATTCAAAACCAAAACCGAGGCCAAACTGGCCGCAGTGGAAAAGAGAAAGGAGGTACTGGAGCCGAAGAAGGAAGCTCAGATGCCAACCGACATGGACTTCTTGGAATTAGTCAACGGGAGACTTGACCACGTTAAAGCCTACCACTCGAAACAGCATTATGAGGATTATCATTCCAGAGCCAGGCGATGGGTCCGGTTGTGGGGTCCGTGCAAATCCAGTGAAATCACCCGAGAGATGGTTCAAGGATTCGTACTAGACAGAAGCCGAGTCTCGGCCTACACGGCCAACAAAGAGTTGCGAAGTCTTCGTTCCCTATTCAACTTCGGCAAGAAACAGAGCTGGATTATCGTGGATCCAACCGCAGGTATCGAATTTCTGCCGGTAGAAAAGAAGGTCAAATACATCCCGCCATTAGAGGACATTTTCAAAGTCATCGCAGCTGCAGAGCCGGACACTCAAGACTACTTGTGGACTATCCGAGAAACCATGGCGAGAGTCAGTGAGGTCAACCGCCTCACCTGGGATGATGTGAACTTGGAAGAGCGGTACTTGATTCTTTACACCCGTAAGAAAAAAGGCGGCCATCTCACCCCTCGGAAGGTACCTATGACCGAACGCTTATACAAACTTCTCTCCCGAAGATATGCAGAAAGAAATCTGAGAATGCCATGGGTGTTCTGGCATACCTATGTCAGCAGAAAGACTGGGGAGAAATGTGAGGGACCCTACGGAAGGCGCAAGAGACTGATGGAGGGACTCTGCAAGAAGGCTGGGGTTCGATACTTCCAATTCCACACTCTCCGCCACTCCGGCGCTTCGTTGATGGACAACAGTGGGGTTCCGATTGGTAGCATCCAGCGCATCCTCGGCCATGAACACCGAACGACCACAGAGATGTACATTCAAAGTCTTGGTGAATCTGAACGCCAGGCCATGGCAATCTTTGAGGAAGCTAGCACAAATTCACACACCAATTCACACACCAAAGCTATCGGAGCTGAGAGTCGATTTCGCTAACTTATTGAAAACAAAAGTGGGTCGTGCCGGACTCGAACCGGCGACCCTCTGCTTAAAAGGCAGATGCTCTACCGACTGAGCTAACGACCCACACTATTTAGATTCAATAACTTACAGAGGTTGCTCTGAGTCCTGATTTTCCGATGTAGTGAAAATCGTAGGGAAATGATTCGAGATCTTCTCAACTGCCTCAGCCTTGTGACCAGGACTCAAATGTGAGTAACGCTCTACCATCTTCAAACTCTTCCAACCTCCTAGATCCTGAATAGTTCTCAGGTCCACTCCAGCCATCGCCAAGCGGGAGGCAAATGTGTGCCTCAGCACATACGGAGTGACGCCGGTCAGTTTAGCATTTCGACATGCCGTTTCGAAAGCGGTGCGGAAGGACTTGTATCGAGTAACGTTGTCGTTCAGTGTGAATACCCATTCGCTGTTGCTCCTGGCCATCTGCGCCTCTAATGCTCCCCACAGTTTTTCTTTGTTAATGGGTATCGTCCGGCTCTCCCCGTTCTTGGCAAAGGCAAACCTTGGGCCAAACCGTCCCTTGACGCTCTTTTCTACTCCAGCATAGAATCCATCCAAAATAGCCTTTCTCAGGAAGGCAGGGGCTGAATGATTTGACCCCTCGTTTTCAGGATCCCGATTCGGACGGATTATGAGGGGCCCATTGTTGGAAGGGGTTTTACGCTATGAGTGACATCACGATGCAGCAGGCACGGGCGGCGGTCGATGCGGCCCGAAAGAGGTCCGATGAACTCGGTGTGAAAATGAATATTGCGATTGTCGATGCCGGGGCCAATCTCAAGGCGTTCTTACGGATGGACGATGCGTGGCTAGGTTCAATCGATATCGCCATCAAGAAGGCCCGCACGGCGCGAATGTTTGACATGAACACCGGCGAGATCGGCAAGTTGTCGCAGCCCGGCGGTTCGCTGTACAACATCGAGCATTCAAACGACGGTCTGATCACCTTTCCGGGTGGGGTGCCGATCAAGAATGGAGAGGGGGAGATCATCGGAGCGATTGGCGTGTCCGGGAGCACGGTAGAGGACGATCACGCAGTAGCGACAGTCGGGGCTGAGGCGGCGGTGAGTTAGTGCTGAGAGGACCCTGATAGAGCGGTGTCTGGAGTCCTGGTGTGGAAGTCGAGGAACAGGGCCGTGACCACACTCGATCCCTCCTGGTAAAGCGGTGTTTGTTGAGGGGGTACCAGGGGGAATGCGGTTCCCGCCCAAACTGAGGGGGAATGGTCGGATTAAATCCTGCGAGAACCGCATCAACTAATACGCAACAGCCATCAAGTGTGTTTCACGCCAGTGCCACAAAAGTGCCCTCTATTCGGTAGAGTCCTCCTGCGTATCCTCCCCTAAATAGGGGGGTCGAGAGACCTTCTTCAGGTGGTTTTAACGGCACCACCGAACCTCAGCCCTCTTTATGAGGTGGTATACGGGTATGGGGAGGGGTGGATAGAGACTCTTCCCTCTGGATGCCACGGTGATGGTGGGCGAGCAAGTCTGGGCTCGGGACGGAAAGCTTTTTCTTAAGATCAGCTGCGGCGCAGGAATTTTGAGCCTTAGAGATTGTCATGAACGAGAGGCCACTCCCGCCAAAGCCGCCACCTCTGCCTAAGCTACCGAGTCCTCCTCCATCGCGGTCCCCATTCATGGAGGCAGGTGGAGCAAGATTCCTTGGCATTTTCGATTACCTTCAATTTTCCCCAGCTTTGACGCAGCGCAATCGTCGATTCGGGCCCTGGTGTACAACTCCGGTCCCATAGGCCGGACATTTCACATGCTGCCGTGTCCGGCCCGACCACCCGTTGACCCAAGAAAAAAATAATGATATCTCAAAGGCAATGTTTTTTTCTAGCCCGGCGTTTTTGTAAAGAACCAGGAGGTGCTGCGCCATGAAATCACGCATCCTGATGGGAGTGACCTTTACTGTATTCTTGTGCTTCATCCTTTCATTCGAATTTACGCCTCTTTCACCTTTCTCGGCATTTTTCGAGTCTGTCTATGCCCAGGATTCGGGTGAACCATTCTGGGTGTTTGATGGGCACATGCATCCAACATCCTCTACCTATCACCGGGGGGGAACCATCGGAGAAGCGAACGCCGATCCGCGCTTTACGCTTCCCCTGGCTGAGCAGGGGGGATTGGGAGCGGCCTTCGTGAACACCGGAATTGATGAGTTCTATGAAGCCAACCATCTCGCCGTCAAAGACGCCTTAAGACAGTTTGATCACTTCTATCGGGAACTGGCCAAGTACCCGGATCGAATCGGGGTGGCCACCAATGGCGACGAGGTCAGGGCATTTCGCGGGGAAGGCAAGATCGCGGCCATACTCTCGATTGAGGGGGCGCTGGCCATTGAGAGTGACCTGGGGGTGCTGCGTATGTACCACCGGTTGGGCCTCAGGGAGATGAACCTGGTTCACCTGCTGGGCAACAATATCGGTGATGTGGGGTTCTCGACAGAGAACAATGGGAAGGGTTACGGTTTGACCGAGTATGGACGTGAGCTGGTGGCTGAGATGAATCGGCTGGGGATCCTGATTGATCTGTCCCACGCAGGTGAGCAAACCATCATGGACGTGATGGATGTCAGCACCCAGCCGGTGGCCACGACTCACTCGGCGGCCCGAGCTCTGGGGAGGGGGTGGAGCGATGAGATGATTCGTAAGCTGGCCAGGATGCGAGGAGTTATTTGCGTCCCCTTTTTGCCCATGGTCGTGAACCAGGAATTTGCCAAGAAGTATCATTCCGGGCCACCGCGTGGTTCTTCGATAGTGGGTCTGGAGCCGTTGGTATACCGCGGAGATCCCACCAAGATCTACGATTTCATCGAGGAACGGACAAGTAGGTACTCCTCGCGTCGGTCCGAAAGAGCTCGGCAGCGCAACAGCGACATTCCTCCGCTCTCTGATCTCATTGATAACATTGATTACATCGCCAGGCTGGTCGGGGTAGAGCACGTGGGCATCAGCTCGGACTGGGGAGGGTATCCAGTTAACATCAAGGGGATTGAAAACGCTGGGGAGTACCAGAACATCGCTCAGGCCCTTTTGAAGAGAGGGTACTCTCGTGAGGATGTGGCCAAGATCATGGGGGAAAACCTGCTGCAGATTTTTGATGAGGTGGTGAGAACCGCCAAACATCAGTAAGGGGACTACCCCCTCCGTGACGACCCTCGCTTCCAAGACCTGTTGCGGCGGATGAACTTTGAGCCCCGAGGTGCACCCCTCAAAATGGAAGATCTGTCAGCTCTTGCTTTCTTGCTTCGCACCAAAGTCTCCCTTGGCTATACCTAGTTGTGACTTTTGCATCCAAGTTACGGTGTCAGGTTGTTTCTTGAGAACTACTCCACAACGAAACTCGCCTAAGAAACAACAAAACTTAGCCTGGCCTAAGGGAGTGTCTATCCAGGCATGGGGAGCCAAGAACCGCAGCATTTCACTCTTGTGTTCGGCAAGTTTGTCCAGTAGTTCTTGAGATGGTTTGCTAGACGCATCCAGTAACAACCGTTCACCATCCGTGTCTAACTGGACACCGGCTTTCCAGGCTTCTACAAACAGCGCCTCGGCTATCATAATTCTCCTTTCCAGCTCTTATCCCCTTTCCCATCCGGTAGAGCCGGTAGAAGCCTTTGTGCATACAGGTTTCCGTCATTTTTCAAAACGGTAGAGTTATCCTGCTCTACCGTTTCGTTAACAGGCCTCAAACCCTTGTCACTACTGGGTTCTACCGGCTCTACCGTTTCAGAAGGGAGGTATCTAGCAAAAACTTCTTCAAACCATTCCAGTTTGTAGCCCCTCTTCTTCGTTTTCTTACCATCGGCATCAATCCACAGCTGATCTGGCCGTACTCCAAAAGGTTTCAGTAACCTTGCCAGTTGCGCTTTCGTAAGCGAGTCACCTTTCTTCCATTCAGGCCATGGCCTGTCTTCCATAACTATGAGAGAAGTAATCAGCTCACCACTCGCTAATTCTGTTTTGTCACACTCTTTGAAAATGTCTCGGATATCAGATAGGAGTTGGATCCGTGCTGAATCGTCTGAGGCTACCTGGGACAATCCAAGTGCTGCCTCTCGTGCCAATCTCGGCCACTCACCACCGGCAAGGTCAGCAATGGCAAGTAAGGGCCTCCAGTTGTCGGCTTGCCTGTCGTTTAAAGTTCCAGGTGTTTCTGGCTCAGCATTCTGTAGTGCGTTGAAATGGTCCTGGGCCCAACGTGCTGCTTTCTGTGCCAAAGGCCCTAGGACTTTATCGTCACGTCCTACTCGAAAGGGCTTAACTATTTCGTCCTTCTTCTTGCGCCGCATCTCAATTACTATCGATCGGTCCTCTAAGGTGTCGGGCAGTTGCCCAATCAGCGCAATCGCCTTGGGGCACCAAGTAGAAAACATTTTTGGTTCGTGGTCGTCACCAACAGCTCGAACAATAACGGCGCTACTCTTCCGATGGCCGCTATTCAAGACACCTCTCAATTCATCGTTCCTACGCATGAAGCTGTCGGCTTCGTCTATCAGCAAGGTGGGCTGAAAAGTCTCAACCGTTCTAAAGAGTGCAGCGGAGGTAATGTTTGATGTGGGTAGCGGTTTCGGAACGAGACATTGAATGAGTTCCAGAGTTAAAGTTTTTGCGCATCTCTTCTCAGGACTTTCCACCGTAAGGATGGGCGAAATATAGAACGCATCATGCACATGGGCATGAATCACCCAAAGGGCGATAGCTATAGATCCATGTTGAGGTAAAACGAGATGGGTATCTAAACTGGCCGTGATTTCACTAAGTAGTTGAGAGCCGGTGACAAACTCTGAACAAGGCTCAATTTCACCCAGGACAATAGAAGTCCCTGATTTATTATCCTCGTCACGAGAAGTTGAGCCATTACCCGAGACCACAGCATCGGCCCACTTGCCCGCTGAAGGCACCCCCAGGCTTTTCAGTTTCTTTATAACAGCATCCCTCACGGCCAATATCCGAAAGCCATCCACTTTAGGAATACGTTGACTCACCTCTCGTAATGCCCGCTCAACTTCGCTCGACTTCGGGTTTTCTTCAAGGTGTTCCAGGCAGGACTCAACCAACTCTTCCGGGGTAGCGTTAGGGTCACGAAAAGGTAGAGCCCCATCGATGATTTGCTGTACACGCTCTGGGCCCCAGACCGCCAACAAGTCATCAATTCCATTAACCTGTTCGGGGGTATCCTTGGGGTATTGGATGAAATATGTCGATGCCTTGCGACTTTCTAACTCACGCGCCAATTGGTTTCTTGCCGCTCGAACGCTGTCATTTGATTCGGCGTTCGTGTCAAAACAGATAACAACTCGACGCCCTTCCCATGTAATTGAATCGAGGTCTGGGATTGGACCTTTCAAGTTTCTCCGGTCGCCAGTGGGTCCGGTTTCCTTACCCACATTGCCGCGCCAGTTCCACACTCCAGGAAAGGCCAGTATCAATCCTGACTTACCACTTTCGGTTAAGAGCCTTTGAAGCGCCTGAGCCTTTTTAGGGCCTTCAGTGACATAGACAGGTATGGCCACATCCTTTAACGTGGCTGAGTCCGTTCCTGGTGGGATATACGCCAGATTCGCTCTACCCGGAGGATGCACATATTTACGGAGAGCCTTTCGAGTACCATCAGCCTTCACTTCGTATTCAGGATTGTCACGACGAAGAGAGTATTCACGCGGTTCTCTTTCTCCCGGCCATATGTTCGGAAAGACGATTCCAGCATAATCACCCTTCCCTTGTGGGCTAACCAACAAGGCCCCTTCTTGCGAAGTCACCCTCGATAATCCTGCGCGCTCAGCATATTCCCTTGATATCCAGGATTCGTTTTCCAACTTCTCAAAATCGCTATCAGTTAATTTCGTTCCTACGTCCATGCTAAACTCTTTAATAGTCGTGTTCCGTAATTGCCCGAGGGCCAGAAACGTTCCAGCCCTCGGGTTACCCTCCCCTCCCTTAAAAAGGAGCTTCCGGGACCTCGTCTTTGACCCGAATGCCCGTAGTGGTTTTACTGCCAAAACTCACTTCGGCTGTGTAGAGTAAGACCTTTTTACCCTTCCACAAGTCGGTCTCGTCGCCATACAAACCCTTAATCACGTTCTTATTCGTGACGTTTAAAATAAGTGGTTTGATTTCCTCGAAGGCGACGACGGCTTTATTGGCACCATCTGGCATGGTATCTGTACCAACCTCTTTAATGGTGCCAAACAGTTCCCCGCCGGCTTCCTCGATATCGGAAGATTTCAGGTATTTTGAGGGAAATAATGTATCGATTTTCATCTGGTAGTGCTCCTTATATTTTTTGAGTTGGGTTTGCGGATTCCTTCGGTTTGCTTCGTTTTAAGGTGGTCGTGGCATAGGGCCTCCTTTCTTTATTTTGGTCGCAGTTTTCATCTGCCAACGGCCTCCCTAGTGCCTTCGTGGACCATCCTCTCCACTTCACTTTCAGGGATTCGTACCAACCGTCCCAACTTGACTGATTTGATTCGCCCCTCCTGGAGCCAGGCGTAAACCGTCCATCGGCTGATGGAAAGGCGATCCGCGAGTTGTTGTGGGCTGATTAACTTCTCTCGTGCAACTTCTATATCCTTCATAACTAGACCCTTTCTGCGCCGCGGTTTTGGGTTTTTGTGGTGTGTGATGTAGTAAAATTGGAGATCTCGTACAATTTCATTTCAGTTCCTGGGGTCCGTCAGCAGCGGACCCTTTTTCCTCATAACCTAACTAGGCTCTCCCTGAGCTCCTTCCGGAAATCGCAACAGCTCTTCCAGCTTTCTTTCAATGGGCCGGTGGGATTCATCATCGAGACCCAGCCGCATCATCAAATGACGGGCCACGGTCCTTATGACCTCCGGATCCTCAGTGGCTATGACCGGATGGGTTTTGTCAGGTGAATCGCCTTCCAGGATCGTGAGAAAGAGTCGAGGCATTTCGTTCTCCTTTAAGAAAGAGCCTTCCCTAAAAAAAGGTCTCTACCTAAAGGTGAACTTTTCGGGAAAATCTAACGGCTTTTCTTATTTCTTGCTGCGGATTCTGTAAAGGAGCTGATAGCTAGAGGTGGGACTTTTCCCCAGGGTTCGGCGGGTTTTGGTGAGGGCCTGCTTGGGCTCAAGGTCAGGGCTGTCTTTCAAGATCTGGAGGAGTGTGTGTAAAAACTCCTGTTCCTTCGAGGTGGCGACGCTGAGCAATTGCGCAACCTTATAACGAGCGTCCCTCGATTCTTCTACAGCGATGAGGGAATCCAGAGGGTTCGGCACAGAGGAGTCGCAAAAGACCTGCAAATCTACCTGGTTTGTAGCTGTTTTCGTACTATAGTCCAACATTTCCCGATGCCAGCGCCACGATCTTTGCTCCACCCATTGGAGATATTCCGTACTTGATAAATCCAAGGGGATCTGGGGACACTTGCGTCCCTTTTCGTCTGTGATCCACTTCTCGCCCAAGCGTATCTCCTGGAGTTTCTCGGATTCGCCGATGGCCAGTATAATGCTCCTTGGCTGTCCAGCTGATATTCTCCGCCCTCTCCATATCCACCGATCTCGCAGCCGCTCGGCTGACTTCTGTTTCTCCCTTGAGGTGCTATATGGGGACACAATTATGAGCACGTGCCACAGAGGACTGTCGGAACACTTGCCTAACACCTGGGTCAAATACGCCAATGAGTTCGTGCTTTTGTGGATGGCCTCTAAATCAAAGTTCGGATGCTGGGATACTTGGGTAAGGAATTGCACCATCGTTTCGCCTAAGTCCAAGCTTTCGATCCCGCTAAGCCGCTTGGGAGGCAGCTCGAATATTGTACGAACGGCTTTGCTTAACGGGTTAGTGCGTAGCTCTACCAAATGATTCCTCCTATCCTTGAAGGAACGGCCCCCGTGACCAGAGGATAGAACCCAATGCTGAGCACAGGGCCTGGCCACGGGACCGAGACTCTTGAGGGAAGTTTACTGAGAGTCGGTGACAACGGAGGGTAATTCTTGGTTAGCTATTCCGCTAGAACTCTCATCCGATCAAGTTGCCGCACGAACGCTTTCGTATCGAGAAAGTAATTAGGATAGGCTCGTTTGAGACTTTCAATGGGCCCTGCCGATACAAGCACTACTTGGATTGGCTCACCCGCAGCGATCCTACCTTCCTCCCTTGTATACGCGGCATTCGCCTCATCAAGTCGAGTTCGTCCAAATGAGCCAATGCTCACCACCCTGTCAACCGGGTCCAGTACCACTAGGTGATAACTGCCGCCTTGTCTGTCTTTAGAAATAGCGTTCACCGCAATGGTGAAGCCCTGTAGCTGACCACGAACGTCAAGCCTAGTTGCTTCGGTGTCGACCGCTTTATACGTCTCAACATCAGTCATTGTTTCATACCCAGGTACAGGCGGCATCTTTTCGAGGTGAGCGAATGCGGAACCGGATAAAGAGAAGAATTTCAGCCATTTTTCAGGGCCTTCGCTCGATTTGAGTGCATGGTCCAAAAACGTGCCCATGGTTTCGACTGCGGTAGCCCACGTATGTTGAAGCCGAGTTCTGATTTGTAGTTCAACGAGAAGTCCATTGTAAGA